>JBKPSC010000025.1:0-18433 GCA_046734915.1 Acidobacteriota bacterium
ATCGCACGCGCCGAGGCATTCCACTTCGAGCAGCGTGAACGTGCCGCTGGCGTCGGTCTGACCGGGCTTGATAGAAAGCTTCTCGCAGATCTCCTCGGTCACCCGCTCGGCGCCATTCAAGGCACACGACAGCGTGCGGCAGACGCTCAGGACGAACGTGCCGACCGGCCTCGTGTAGAACATCGTGTAGTACGACACGACGTCTTCGACGTCGGCGGCGGTGATGCCGAGGATGCCGGCGACGTGCTGCATCGCGCTCGCGGTGATGTACCCCTGCTGGTGCTGGACGAGATACAGCGCGGGCAGCACTGCCGACCGCTTTCGGTCGACCGGATATCGCTTCAGGATCTCGTCGAGGCGGGCGCGATTCTCCGGCGTGTAGACAAACGGCGCCCCTGGCTCGGCGAGCGTCCGCGCCGACTTGTGAAAGGTGGCGTCGTACGCCATCTTCGGGTGGAAACTCACCGGTCCACGTCTCCCATCACCACATCGATCGAGCCAATCACCGCGATGACGTCGGCAATCAGGCCTCCAACAATCATCGATTCCAACGCCTGACAGGCGAGCAGGGACGGCGACCGCGCTTTGACCCGCCACGGGCGGTTCGTGCCGTCGGAGACCACGGTGAAGCCGTGCTCGCCGCGTGGGCCTTCGACCGGCACGTAGGCCTCACCGGCCGGCACCGAGAAGCCTTGCGAGTAGAGAAGGAAGTGCTGGATGAGCGCCTCCATCTCGGTGTACACGCGATCCTTGGGCGGCGGGGTGATGCGCGGATCGTCGACGGCGTACGGGCCGTAGGGCGGAATCCGCTCGAGTGCCTGTCGCGCGATTTTGGCGCTCTCGCGCATCTCTGCCACGCGTACGAGATAGCGCGCGTACACGTCGCCCTCGGTCCGCGTCGGCACCGAGAACTCGAATGTCTCGTAGCCGAGGTAGGGGTAAACCCTACGCACGTCGTAGTCGACCCCCGCCGCGCGCGCAATCGGTCCTACGAGACCATAGGCGACGGCTTGATCGGCGGAAATCCGTCCGACGCCGCGCGTGCGCTTGAGATAGATCTCGTTCTTCGTCAGCAGATCCTCGTACTCATCCAGCTTCTGCGGCAGGCGCACGAGAAACGCGCGCACCGCGTCGTGGAAGCCGCGCGGCAAGTCTTCGCGGAGGCCGCCGACCCGCATGTAGCTCGGGAACAGCCGGAAGCCGGCGAGCATTTCGTTGATGTTCAGGAGCAGCTCGCGTTCACGGAAGCAATAAAGCATCACCGAGACCGCGCCCACCTCCATGCCGTGCGTGCCGAGCCAGACGAGATGGCTGTTGATGCGCTGCAGCTCGGCGATCAGCACGCGAATCCAGCGAACACGCTCAGGGACCTCGATGCCGAGCAGCTTCTCCACCGACAGGCAGTAGGCCATGCTGTTCGACTGCGCGCTCAGGTAGTCCATCCGCTCGACGAGCGGGATGACCTGCGTCCATCTCTTCTGTTCGGCCGTCTTCTCGATGCCAGTGTGCAGATAGCCGATCGTCGGCGAAGCCGAGAGCACAGTCTCGCCATCGAGCTCGAGCACAATCCGCAGCACGCCGTGCGTGCTGGGGTGCTGGGGCCCCATGTTTACCGTCATCGTCTCGGTCTTTATTTCGGGCATCTCAGGCTTCGGGCTTCGGGTACGACGCGAAATCTACTGGCGCGACAGGCGATCCTTCATCAGGTTGGCGCGGAACTCTTCTTCGGTGACCTGCATGGCTTCGGTCGTCCTCGGCTTCATCTGGATCTGCACCGGGTAGTCCTTCCTCAGCGGAAAACCTTCCCAGTCCTCCGGCATGAGCAGGCGCCGCGGATCCGGATGCCCGTCGAACGCAATTCCGAAAAGATCCCACACCTCGCGCTCGAGCCAGTTGGCAGCCGGCCACTGATCGGAGACTGTCGCGACATGGGCATCGTCGCCTGGCACACGGACCTTCAACCGCAGGCGGTACCGATGGACGATGGAGACCAGCAAATACGTCACCTCGAACCGCGGCTCGTGCGGCCAGGTATCGACGGCCGTCAACTCGACCAGGAGTGCAAACTGCAGCTCAGGCTCTTCGCGCAAGGCGCGCACGAGGGCTGGCAGGTGCTCGCGCGATGCATATAGCGCCATGTGCAGGTCGACGCTGGGCGCCGTCTCCAGCGAGGCCTCTGGAACGGCCTCCTGCAGCCGTGCAACGAGGGCGCTCGAGTCCATTACGCGAGCTTCTGCTGATCGATCTTGCGTTGAAGCTGAACGATTCCGTAGATGAGCGACTCGGGACGAGGCGGGCATCCCGGCACGTAGACGTCGACCGGGACGACCTGATCGACGCCCTGAACGATCGCGTAGTTGTCGAACACGCCGCCGATCGACGCGCAGGCGCCCATCGAGATCACCCACTTGGGTTCGGGCATCTGGTCATAGATACGGCGCAGGGCCGGCGCCATCTTGCGAGAGAGTCGGCCGGCGACGATCATCAGGTCCGACTGACGCGGGCTGCCGCGGAAGACCTCGGCACCGAATCGCGCGATGTCATAGCGGGAACAGCTCATCGCCATCATCTCGATGGCGCAGCACGCCAGTCCGAAAGTGACCGGCCAGATCGACGACCGGCGGGCCCACTGCACCATCTTCTCGACGGTGGTGGTCAGAACGGGGATTTCAGACTCGAGGCCCATTGAGGAATCCGTTGAACAAAGCGGCGTTAGTCATTGCCCCAGTCCAGGGCGCCTTTCCTCCACACGTAAACGTAGCCGGCCAGCAGCAGGAGCGTGAACAGCAGCACCTGGACATATCCACCCCAGCCAAGTTCACGCAACGCCATAGCCCAGGGATAGAGGAAGGCCACTTCGATATCAAACAGCAGGAAGATCATCGCGACGAGATAGAACTTCACCGACTGGCGCTCGCGCGCGTCGCCGACCGGCGGCATGCCGCATTCGTAGGGAGCCTGCTTTTCCGGCGTCGGCTTGCGCGGGCCGAGGACGGCTGACAGTGACACCATCACCACGGAGAACCCGACGGCGAGCACGATCAACAGAAGGATTGAAGCCCAGCCTTGCATGGTGGTGAGTCGCTCTCTCCGCCAAGGGTCCCGGGAAGGGTCGATGCGTGAGCTTGTGAACGATTTCGCAAGCCCGGCACCATGCTATCGGACCGATCCCGGCAAGTCAACGAACGCCGCGGGAAAAGGCCCCAAACACGAGTTCTCGCTACAAAAGGAAAGGGCTTCCGTTCGATACTCGAACGGAAGCCCTTCCGAAGAACGCGAGAGCGATCGCGGCTACTTGACGGTGACCTTCACCAGCGCCGTCGTCCAGCAGCAGACCTCACCGCCGCCGCCGAAGCCGGAGTAGTCGGTGACCATGGCGTGCAGGACGTACTCGCCCGGCTCGCTGAAGGTCGCCGTGACGACCCCCTTGCCGCTATACGGTTCGGCCACCTTGCCGCCCTTGAGGATTTCCATTTTGGGCTTGTCGCTGTCGAACTTCACATTGCCGGGTCCACGGTATTTGGACCAGTGCACCTCGACCGGAGGTGGAGGGTTGCGCATCGGCGCACTCGTGCCGCTCGAGTACTTCGCGTCGTCGTCCGCGAGCAAGGTCAGTTGCAGCGGCTGCCCCACGGTTGCCGTCATCGTGCTGTTCACTTTGGCCATGGCCGCCGACGGCCCGCTGGTCGTCGGACCCTTGTCCTCGAACTTGATGATCGGCGGCTTGTTGCCGACGTTGGCGTCGTCGCCAAACGGGCTGACGTTGTAGTCAAGATTCATGCGGAGTGGAATGCTGGTCGTCTGGCCGTTGGCCACGAGCGTCCACGTGAGCTTCTGCTGTGGCGTGAACTCTTTGGGCACGGTCACCGTGAACATGCCGACGTTACGTCCCGGCAGGAAGTGCGTCGGCTGTCCCAGGTCGGGACCACCAGGCTGAATGTTGTTGTTCGGGCCGATCGGAATATCGAGCGTCTGCTGCGTGTTGCGATTGAAGTAGCCGACGAGGAAGGTATGCGTGCCGTCCGGGTTGTCGTACCAACCCTCGTAGGCGCCGGTAACGCTCGAGCCGAACTGCCTCTTCGGCTCACTCGGCAGTTGAATTCCCTGGGCAGAGAGCAGCACTCCGCCGGCGAGCGTGGTGGCACAGAGGCTCGCGACCATCAAGCGATTCATTTTGAAGACTCTCTTTGAAAACCCGAGCCCGCGGCTGCGGGCGCGATACGGAAGCGGCCGGGGAGCAGGCGCCAACCTGCTCCCCGGCGCAGTCGTTGTTACTGCTGCTGATTCTGCGTGCTCTGGGTCTTGGACTTGCGCTCCTCGACCAGGGCCTTGTACTCGTCATCGTTGAGGTACACGACGTTCATCCAGGCGTGCGCCATCTCGTCGACGGTGCGATCGCCGTAGCCGACCCACTGCTCCGGATCGGGGTTGAACTTGTTGTTCTTCGTGTTGTCGTAGAACGCCGTCACGTGGATGATCGTGCCCTTCGGGAACACCGGCGCCGCGTCGTCGGTGTAGATGTAGTTGGTCATCCAGTTGAAGTTGAAGTTCGACACGTAGCTGATGATCTGGTTGCTGCCGTCGGGCAGAATCGCCTCGACCTGCATCGCCTTGCCGCGCAGATGGAAGTGCGGCTGGAAGTTGGTGATGAGGGTGTTCTCCTTCAGCACCGAGAAGCCTTCCGTGTGGGCGACCGAGTTCGGCGGGATGTCGAGATATGGGCCGTCATTGCCGCGGCTCTTGATCCCAGTGAACCCGACGAGGTAGCTACGCTTCTTCGGCTCCTGGCCCTTCGGATAGAACCACAGGCCGATCTCCGACCCGGCCATCACTTCCTCGCCAACCGCGTGGAGGTGCATGTCCCACGAGAGCTTCTCGCCGGGCATCACGAGCTTGCCGGTGCCCTCGCGATAGCGGTCGTAGCCCTTGCCGATGGCCCATTCCATCAGCTGCGGACGGCGGTTGACGAGATCGTCGGCGCTGGCATTGCCGCCGCCGAAGCCGCCCACGGCGATTCCGGTGTTCACCGACTGGACGTTATCCGGATTCAGGATCTGGTAGGCAATCGAGTGATGCACGATCTTCCGCGCGTTCAGGTTGGACGGCCGAATCTCAACCATCCTCACCCAGCGCGGCTCGGTCAGAGGCATGTCGCTCGTCGGGCGGTACCAGACGTCCTGATGCTGCGCCGGCATCTTGAACTCGGACGATTTGACGACGAGGTCCGGCGGACCGTAACCGTCCATCACGCCCTGCCACTCGTTGTTGGTCAGGAGCGGCTTAGCCGGGGGCATGTCCTTCGGGTCGCCCTGCGGCGCTCCTGCGTCCACCCAGCGAACGATCGTGTCGATCTGCTCATCACTGAGCGAGATGTCGTTCTGGAATTTCTGGACACCAACCGACTTATCGATGTGCCACGGCGGCATCTGCCGGTTGCTCACGCGCTCCCGAATCGAACGAGCCCAGGGACGGGTCTCCTGGTAGGTAATGAGCGACATCGGCGCGATCGAATTCGGCTGATGACAGTTCTGACACTTGGCCTGCAGAATCGGCGCGACGTCCTTCGAGAACGTCACCGCCTTCGGCGCGTCGGCTGCCAGGGCCGGCGCGGCCATGGCCATCACGAACACGCTGGCCGAGAAACCTGACCACCCTATTAACCCGAGACCCCTCATGAGACCTCCTCACCCCTTATGGACGGACCGTCAAAAAGTTAGCGCGTGGAGAAAATCACCCTTGCGCGCTGTGAGCCGGCGCGCATGGCTCAGTCCCGCCTCGGCCTTAAGGTACTGAGCCCTCTAGGTAACAAGCATACAACACGGACAGAACTGCATTGTAATTTTCTGGTGACAGAACGGAGACACTGAGCCCAACTGATGCAGGGCTTTAGCTCAGGCCAGGTCAGACCAGTCTGGCCGTCGTCTCGGCCGTGCGGCGGTCCAGCTCTTCGATGGCCTGGGTCAGCTGCTGCCGACGCCGGTCATTGGTCGTTAGCCCGAGCTGACGCTCGAGGTCGGTGCGTGCCAGGCGCAAGGATTCCAGCTCCCTGACCTGCTCAGGATTACGCACGGCCTTGCTGCGCGCCCCGGCGCGGTCGCGTTCGAGCTCCTCCATCCGTTCTTGAATGCGGGAATCTGCGTCGATCAAGCCTTCGCCGGCGTCGCCCATGTGTGTCCTTCCTCAAACCCTATCCCGACCGCCGGCTCCGACCGCCCGCCTGGAGGGTCTCACATTAGCCTGGAGGGTCTCGCATTATAAGATCAACCAGTGGCGCCGAGTGGTGATTTGGACGTCCTCGCCCCATTTCACCCGGCGGTCCAGCGCTGGTTTCGCGCGTCGTTTGCCCACCCGACCCAGGCCCAGCGTCAAGGCTGGCCGGCTATCGCGCGCGGCGAATCGACGCTCATCCTCGCCCCGACCGGCAGCGGCAAGACCCTCACAGCGTTCCTCTGGTGCCTCAATCGCCTGATGTTTGCCGCGCCGCCGCCGCGGCGGCAGCGGTGTCGCATCCTCTATGTCTCGCCACTCAAGGCGCTGGCCGTCGACGTCGAACGAAACCTGCGCGCGCCGCTGGCCGGCATCGCCCGCGCCGCCGAAGCGCTCGGCGACGCGTTCTACGCGCCGGTCATCGCCGTCCGCACCGGCGACACGCCGGCATCCGAGCGGGCGCGTTTTCAGCGCGATCCCTCCGACATCCTCATCACCACACCGGAATCGCTATACCTTTTGCTCACCTCGAACGCGCGCGAGGCGCTGACCAGCGTGGACACGATCATCGTCGACGAAATCCACGCGCTGGTGCCGACCAAACGGGGCGCCCATCTCGCGCTCTCGATCGAGCGGCTCGTCGCGCGATGCGCAGTGCGCCCTCAGCGCATCGGATTGTCGGCGACACAGCGGCCGCTGGACGAGGTCGCGCGCTTCCTGGGCGGCACCGAAGCCTCCACGCCTCGCCGCGCGCCCAAGACCAGGCGCACAGGGCCGGGGAAGGCACATTCGCTCTCGACGGAAGCGCCCGAACGGGAAGTCGCGGACGAATTCGCCGAACCGACGCCCGGAGGCGTGCGCTACCGGCCGATCACAATCGTCGACGCCGGCCGGAAAAAGGCGCTTCAGCTCCGCATCGAGATACCGGTCGAAGACATGGCGCGGCTGACCACCGCAGACGACATTCCGAGCGGGCCTGCTTCGGTCGGGGACACTCGCCCGTCCATCTGGTCGGCGATTCACCCACGGCTCCTCGAGCTCATTCGCGCCCATCGTTCGACGCTCATCTTCGTCAACAGCCGCCGCCTGGCCGAGCGGCTGGCCGGGGCGCTCAACGAGCTGGCCGGCGAAACGCTCGTCCGATCGCACCACGGCTCCATCGCCCGGCCGCAGCGCACCGAAATCGAGGATCTGCTCAAGGCGGGCCGGCTCGCTGCTCTCGTCGCCACCTCCTCGCTGGAGCTCGGCATCGACATGGGCGCCATCGATCTCGTCGTCCAGATCGAAGCGCCGCCGACGGTGGCGAGCGGACTGCAGCGCATCGGCCGCAGCGGCCACCAGATCGACGCGGTGAGTGAAGGCGTCATCTTCCCGAAGTTCCGCGGCGATCTCGTGGCCTGCGCGGCGGTCGTGAAAGCGATGCACGATGGCCGCGTCGAGGCCACGCGCTATCCGCGCAATCCACTGGACGTCGCGGCGCAGCACGTCGTGTCGATGACGGCGATGGACGAGTGGCACGTTGACGAGCTGTTCGACACGCTCCGCCGCGCCGCGCCCTTCGCCGAGCTCGGACGTCCGGCCTTCGACGGCATCCTGGACATGCTCTCCGGCCGCTATCCCTCCGACGAGTTCGCGGAGCTGCGGCCGCGCGTCACGTGGGATCGGCTGACTGGCACCGTGGTCGCCCGGGAGGGCGCGAAGCGAGTCGCCATCGCCAACGGCGGCACCATCCCCGATCGTGGCCTCTTCGGCGTCTACCTTGCCGGCGCGGGACCTGGCGCCGCGCGCGTCGGCGAGCTCGACGAAGAAATGGTGTTCGAGAGCACCGTCGGCGAGACGTTCGTTCTCGGCGCCTCGTCCTGGCGCATCGAAGAGATCACCCACGATCGCGTGCTGGTGTCGCCCGCGCCGGGCGAGCCCGGGAAGATGCCGTTCTGGAAGGGCGACCGCGCGGGCCGGCCGCTCGAGCTCGGACTCGCCATCGGCGCGCTGATGCGCGACCTCATTCGGTTGGCGCCGGCGGCGGCGGTCGAACGCCTGATACGCGATCACGATCTGGACGTCCGGGCGGCCGACAACCTGCTGCGTTACCTGCAGGACCAGATGCAGGCCACCCGGGCGCTGCCGGATGCATCGACGATCGTGGTCGAACGGGTGCGAGACGATCTGGGCGACTGGCGGGTGTGTGTGCTGTCGCCGCGCGGCGGGCGCATCCATGCTCCATGGGCCATGGCGGCAGCGGCGCGCATTCGAGAAGAAACCGGTCTCGACGTCGAGACTCTCTGGGGTGACGACGGATTCGTGGTGCGGTTTCCCGACGTCGACACCCCACCCGACTCCCGTCTGGTGATTCCCGATCCGGACGACGTGCAGTCGCTCGTCGTGCGTCAGCTCGGCGGCACCGCGCTCTTCGCCGCCAAGTTCCGCGAGAACGCCGCGCGCTCGCTTCTGCTGCCGAAGCGCCGTCCAGGGATGCGCGCGCCTCTCTGGCAGCAGCGAAAAAAAGCGGCCGACCTGCTGGCGGTCGCCGCGCGTTACGGCTCGTTTCCGGTGCTTCTCGAGACCTACCGCGAGTGCCTGCGCGACTTCTTCGACATGCCCGCCCTGGTGTCGACGCTGACCGATGTCAGAAGCCGCAAGATCCGGGTGGCGACCGTGGACTCGGATTCGCCGTCGCCGTTCGCGGCGTCGCTGCTCTTCAGCTACGTCGCCAGCTTCCTCTATGACGGCGATGCGCCGCTGGCCGAACGGCGCGCGCAGGCGCTGGCCGTCGACCAGGCCCAGCTGCGCGAGCTGCTCGGCGACGCCGAGTTGCGTGAGCTGCTCGACTCTGACGTCACGATGGCGGTCGAACGGCAGCTGCAGCGGCTCGATGCGAAGTACCACGCGCGCACCGCAGACGGCGTGCACGACATGCTGCTCACGCTTGGCGATCTCGATGGGCGCGATCTTGCGGCACGCACCGTCGACGCTGAAATCGCCACGTCGATACACGCTCTCATCCGCGCGCGGCGAGCCCTGCTCGTCCGCGTCGCCGGCAGCGAACGGTTCATCGCGATCGAAGACGCGGCGCGCTATCGCGATGCGCTGGGCATTCCGCTGCCGCCGGGCATCCCGGAGGCGCTGCTCGAGCCGGTACGCGATCCGCTCGGCGATCTGGCGCTGCGCTTCGCGCGGACGCATGCGCCGTTCACCGCCGCCGAGCTGGCCCATCGCTACGGCCTCCCGACGCAGACAGCAGAGGCCGTGCTCGTCAGGCTGACCGCGGAGCACCGCCTGCTCGAAGGCGAGTTCCGCCCGGGCGGCACACACCGCGAATGGACCGACCCGTCCGTCCTGCGGCAGTTGCGACGTCGCTCACTCGCCCGGTTGCGGCAGGAAGTCGCGCCAGTCGAACCCAGCGTGCTCGGGCGATTCCTGTCGTCGTGGCATGGCATCGCCCGACGACGTCGCGGCACGGACGCCTTGCTCGACGTGATCGAACAGCTGCAGGGTGCGCCGCTGCCGGCCTCGATCCTCGAGACCGAGATCCTGCCGGCGCGCCTCGAGCAGTACGATCCGGCCGATCTCGATGCCGTGATGGCGGCCGGCGAAGTGGTCTGGGTGGGTGTCGAACCGCTCGGGGATAGTGACGGACGGGTGTCCCTCTATCTGACCGATCACCTGGCGCAGCTTCGCCCGCCCGCAACCGCCGATCCACCCGCTGCGGGTTCCCGGGCGGAGGCCGTTCTCGAGCACCTCGCCGCGCACGGCGCGTCCTTCTTCAGCGAGCTCCACCACGGCACTGGCGGCGGATACCCGAAGGAAACGGTGGACGCGGTGTGGACGCTCGTTTGGAGCGGCCGAATCACCAATGACTCGCTGCACGCGCTGCGCGCGTTGACCCATGCTCGCGTCGCCCGGCGCCGCGCCCGTCGTGCCGACGTCAACACCTTTCGCTCGCGGCGTCTGGCACCGCCAACCACCGAAGGACGGTGGAGTCTGGTCGCCGCCAACCGCACTGATGCCACACAGACGCGGCAAGAGGCCAGGCGCGAGAGCTCGCGCACGCATACGCGCTGGTTGACGGCGACGGCGCAACAGCTGTTGGCGCGCCACGGCGTGCTGACGCGTGAGGCAACTTCCACCGAGCTCGTCCCGGGCGGCTTTGGCGCGCTCTACCCGGTGCTCAAAGCGATGGAAGAAGCCGGGCGCATCCGCCGGGGCTATTTCGTCGCCGGTCTGGGTGCCACGCAGTTCGCGGTCCCCGGCGCCCTGGACTCGCTGCGCTCCCTGCGCGATCCCGACAACGAGGACGAGGCCGAGGTCGTCGTGCTCGCGGCGACGGATCCCGCCAATCCGTACGGGTCTACGCTCAAATGGCCAACGGCGAGCGGTCAGGACGTGGGCCGCGGGCCGACCCGCACCGTGGGGGCGACGGTCATTCTCGTAAACGGAGAGCTCGTCGCGTTTCTGGCGCGCGGCGATCGCCTGCTGCTCACATGGCTGCCGGACGTCGAGCCGCAGCGTTCGCGGGCTGCGCGCGGCATCGCCCGGACGCTCATCGATCGGGCCCGCACGGGCGGCGAGGCGCCGCGCGGCATGTTGCTCGAAGAAATCGACGGCCGTCCACCCGCGGGCCACCAGCTCGCCCCGTTCCTCGTCGAAGCCGGCTTCGTCGGCGGCGCCATGGGCTTCCAGGCCACCTATCAGCGCCAGCATGCCTGAGGGCGACACGATCTACCGCGCTGCGCGTACGCTCAAGCGTGCGCTGGCGGGCCGCACGGTCATGTCGTTCGAGTCGGTCTATCCGGCGTTGATGCGGGTCAACGCCCAGACGCCGCTGGCCGGGCGCACGATCGATGACGTGAGCGCGCGCGGCAAGCACTTGCTCATGACGTTCTCCGGCGATCTCATTCTCCGCACGCACATGCGCATGCATGGCAGCTGGCATCTGTACCGACCCGGCGAACGCTGGCGCCGTCCTTCGCGGGAGATGCGCGTGACGATTGGCACTGACGCGTACCTTGCCGTTGCGTTCGACGTACCGGACGCCGAGTTCATCGATCGCCGCCGGCTCGCCCGCCATCCCCAGCTGGCCGAACTCGGTCCGGATCCGTTGGACCCGTCGTTCGATCCAGACGAGGTCATTCGACGTCTCCGAAGATTCGGCTCCACGGCCATCGCCGACGTCATCTTGAACCAGCGGGTGCTGGCCGGCATCGGCAACGTCTTCAAGTCAGAGATCCTCTTCCTGGCCGGTGTCAATCCGTTCACGGCCGCGGCGGCAATCGACGACGAGACCCTGGGTCGCGTGCTGAACGTCGCAAAGCGGCAGCTGCAATCGAACGCGTCTCCCCAGTCACAGCGGCTGACGCCCGCGCCGGGGAGGCGAACCACCGGCAGCCTGCATCCCACCAAGGCACTCTGGGTCTACGGACGAGCGGGAGAACCGTGCCGGAAGTGCGACACACCGGTCAGGCTGGACAAACAGGGCCGCGACGCCCGGCTGACCTACTGGTGCCCGAGTTGCCAGAAGGAGCGCCAACCTTCATGAATGCACGCCGGGCGCCTCATGGCCGGTGCGGGCGACGTAGTCGACGTACGAGCCCGGATACAGGTGCGGCTGCGCGTCTGTGCCGCTTTCACCGCCGAGCTCGAGCACGCGGTTGCTGAGGCCTCGAAGGAATGCTCGATCATGTGACACGAACACCATGGTGCCGTCGAAATCCTTGAGCGCCTCGAGCAGCATCTCCTTGGTGGCCAGGTCGAGATGGTTGGTCGGCTCGTCGAGAACGAGGAAATTCGGCGGATCGAGCAGCATCCGCGCCATGACGAGGCGAGTCTTCTCGCCGCCCGAGAGCGCTCGAATTTTCTTGTCGATGTCGTCTCCGGAAAACTGAAAGGCTCCCGCCAGCGCTCGCAGGACGCCGATTGACTCGTGCGGAAAGTCCTTTCGCAGTTGCTCCTCGATTGTCAGGTCCGGATCCAGCAGATCGAGCGCCTGCTGGGCGAAGTAGCCCATTTTCAGGCTGGCGCCCAGCGTCACCGTCCCGGCATCCGGTTTGACCGCGCCGGCCATCATCTTGAGCAGCGTCGACTTGCCGGCGCCGTTCTTTCCCATGACCGCCCATCGTTCGCCGCGCCGGACCGAGAGGGCGAGATCCTGATGCACGACGCGCCGGCCGTAGGCCTTCGTCACGCCTTCGAGCGTAGCCACCTGCTCGCCGGACCGCGGCGGACTCCGGAAGTCGAACTTCACGATGCGCCGTTTCTTCGGCAGCTCGATCTTCTCGATCTTCTCGAGCGCCTTGACGCGGCTCTGCACCTGCGCCGCCTTCGCCGCGTGCGCCGCGAACCGCTCGATGAACCGCTGCTCCTTCGCGAGCATCGCCTGTTGGCGAGCGTAGGCGGCCTCGCGGTTGGCCTCGCGGACGGCCCGCTCACGCTCGTAGAAGTCGTAGTTGCCCGAGTAAGTGGTGATTTCGCCGCTGTCGATCTCGGCGATCTTCGTCACGGCGCGGTTCATGAAGTCACGGTCGTGCGAAGTCATCAAGAGCGCGCCGGGGCGGGCCTTCAAGAATGCCTCGAGCCAGATGATGGACTCGATGTCGAGGTGATTGGTGGGCTCGTCCATCAGGAGGACGTCCGGCTCGCCGAGGAGGACGCGAGCCATCGCCACGCGCATCTTCCAGCCACCCGACAAGGCCCCGACGTCGCCGTCTATCCGCTCGTCATCGAACCCGAGGCCGTGCAGGATTTCCCGGGTGCGGCTCTCGAGCGCGTAACCGCCCAGGTGATCGTACTCGTCCTGGACCTCGCCGAACCGCGCCAGCACCCGGTCCATGTCGTCAGCGCGCGCGGGATCGGCCATCGCGGCCTGCAGATGCTCCAGCTCGTGGTGCAGCTCGCCCAGGCGGCCGCTGCCGGCAATCGCTTCGTCGAGCACCGAGCGGCCCGACATCTCTTCCACATCCTGCCGGAAGTAACCGATGGACAGGCGGCGCGGCACCGACACGTCGCCGTCGTCGGCCTGCTCTTCGCCGGTGATCAATCGGAAGAGCGTCGTCTTGCCAGATCCGTTCGGGCCGACCAGCCCGACTTTCTCACCCGGATTGAGTTGAAACGACGCGTCGACGAACAGCACCTGCTTGCCGTACTGCTTGCAGATGCCCGACAGCGCGATCATTGCGTGAGGGTCACCTTGATTTCCGCTCCGTACAGCATGGTGCGATCGTTGTCTCGCGCTGCCCACTTCATCAGCGTTTCGACGCTCTTCTGCACACGGCCCTCAAAGACCGTCCGGCTGTCGGCGATGACTCTGATCGGCTGCGAGAAATCGAACGCGTCCGGCGAGATGAGGAGCGTGAACGCCGCGACACCGCGCGTCGTGGCGCGGACCGTGTTGCCCTCGCGTGAGAGATCGACCCGACCGGAACGCGCACCGCTCGAGAAGATCGGCGAGATGCGCTTCATCATCGCCGGCTGATACGTGCCATTGAGGTCGACGGGGCGGTTCTCGCGCGAGACGACGAAATGAAGCTTCGTGCCGGCGTCGTAAATTCCGAGGAACTCGGTGAGCTCCAGACCGCGCGGCAGCGCCCGGTCGTTGATGCTCTCCACGATGTCGCCGGGCAGGAAACCGAAGTCCATCGCATTCGAGCCGGGGAGCACCGAGACGACCGTCATACCTGACGAGCGCAGGCCAAAGTTGGGTTCCTGGCCGGCGCTGAAGTTGTTGATGTCGGGCAGGTCTTCACCGGGCCGCGGGTTCCCGAATCGATCGATGACCAGCCAGTGCGCGCGGTTCCGCGTCGTGGTGTCTTCGGTCTGCCAGGTCAGCGTCGCCGGATGGGGATCACGTGGATGCTCCCGAACAAAAGCTTCGTAGGAGTCCTTGACCTCGGGCCACCACGCGGTGTTGTGCACGGCATCGGGTTGCGGTTTGTACACGACCCGCAGGCCGCCCGATTCGAACTGCTTGATGAACGGCTCGACGCGTGACGCCGGATACAACGGGTCTTTCCCGCCGTTCACCACAAAGAAGGGCTTGTTCGTCAGGTTGTGCGGGTATAGCGCGCCGCGGATGTCGAGGTCGCGGTTGCGCAGCACGAGGATGAATCCGTTCAGCGGCAGGAAGCTGGCGTAGGGCGTCGTGTCGCGCATGGCGAAGTAATAGGTTGCCGTCCCGCCGTCCGATACGCCGGAAAGCACGACGCGGTTCTCGTCGACGTTGTATGTCCGCTTGACGCTGTCGACGATGGCGCGCACGTTGTCGAACTGGTCTGGCGCCCACCACTGCGCCTCGGCCCAGGATTGGGGCAGCACGTAGATTTGCTCGACTCCCGCCAGCGTGCCGATGGAGCCGTCGCCGCGTGCTGCCGGATCGGGACGCATCACACCGCCGTGCAGCTGGACGCGGACCTGGTATTTTTTTGCCGGGTCATAGGTTTCCGGCACATCGACGGTGTACGGAAAGTCGCCGGCGGCGGTTCGACGGGTGAGCTTGACCACGCCGCGTGGCGCGTTGGCCGGATAGGCGCGCCCCTGACGCAGCCGCGCATACGCATCGTCGAACGTCGCGCCGGATTGAACGACGTCGGATGCAGCCTTCGCTGCCTCCTCTACATTTGCCGCTTCCCAGAATGCCTTGAACGCGGCATCGACGGATGGTGCTGCGAATACCACGCTCACCGCAGCGGCAGCGAACAACACGGCAATTGTTTTCTTCATGGCGTCACGGCAATCTTCGCTGGCGGTCGGGCCCCACCCCCACCGCGAACCGACGCCGACACCTTCGCTCGGATTCCCATGGCCTCGCTCAGGTGTGGCCGCAGGTGCTCCTCCCTGCCTTCCCCGACCTTCCTGCCCTTCCTGCCCTACCCGCCCCTTATGAGACTTTTTCAACCGTCACCGAAGCGTTGTAGTCAGGCTCACATGATTCTGGATCGACGGCAGCCGCCGACAACAGCACGTTGCCCTCAGGCCAATGCACCTCGAGGTTGCCGGGCGCAATGCCCGCTTCGAAAGCCCGGCCCTCGTAAGCGCCGTCGGCCGACGTCAACCGGATGCGATCGCCGTCACGCAGGTTCAACCGCCGCAGATCGGCAGCGCTGATGAGCACCGCGTCACGTCCGGCACCGGTCAGCGGATCGACATCTCGCTGAACCATCGCATTGAACTGCTTGCCCCGGCTGGTCGAAAAACGGAACATCGGCGCGCCGGAGCTCACGCTGTTAGCACGGTCGCGAACGGTGATGGCGGCGAACTGCGCCTTGCCGTCCGCCGTCGCAAACCGGCCATCCTGGTACAAGATCCGGCCACCCCACTGCACCTGGTCTCCGCGTGCCGAGAGCGACTCGATGCCCTGATAAAGCGGAATCGCTTGACCGATCTCCTCCCTGATCTCGGCCGCGGAGCTGAACCGCACGTAGTTGGCGCGATTCGGCTGGGTCCGCGCCAGCGCCTCGCCGAAGACCTGCCACTCGGAACGCGCGTGGCCGATGCGCCGACCGGCAACCTCGGGCGAGAAGATGATGCGCCGCTCGGTAGACGTCTCCGTTCCTCCGCCCGGAGACTCATATCTGGTCGTAGCAGGCAGAACAAGGACGTCGCCGTCGCCTGGCACCAGCATCGACGAAGACAGCACGATGTCGTGGTGAATGCGAAGCCGCGGACGCCCGAGCGCACGCGAGGTCAGCGCGACGTCACCGACTGTTTCGAGAAAGTTGCCGCCGACGAGCCAGAAGACGTCCACGTCGCCGGCCGCGGCGTGGTCGATCATCTCGGTTGCGCTCCAGCCGTGACCCGCCTGGACTGGGAACTCCCAGACCCGACTCCACCGCGCCGCTGTCGCCTCGCTGACGTAGGGACTGCAGCCAACTTCTGAGCCGCCCTGCACGCCCGAGTGCCCGCGAACCGGCACCATTCCACGATTCGGCCGACCGGCCAGCCCGCGGGCGAGCCCGACATTCAAGAGGGCCTTGACCGTGTCGACGCCGTTGGCGTGCTGCGTGAGGCCCATCGACCAGATGAATACGGCATCTGGCCGGTCGACGAGCAGTTGCGCGAACCGCTCCATTTCCACGCGGCCGACACCGCTCTCCCGCTCGAGGAGCGCCCAGTCAGCGGCGAGCGCCGCATCGCGCGCCTGCTCGAAGCCAACCGTGCGCTCGCTGATGAAGGGACAATCCAGACCGTTCTTTTCGACGAGGGCGCGCAGCGTGCCGACGAGGAATGCGAGATCGCCGCCAGTGTGCACTGAAATCCACTGGTCCGCGATCTCGGCGCCGAACAGCGCACTCCCCGCTTTTGGCGGAACCCAGTACTTCTTCAACCCCGGCTCGAAGTACGGATTGACGATGACGACACGAGCGCCGCGTGCCTTGGCCTCAGCGATGTATTTGACGGAAACCGGCTGGTCGTTTGCGACGTTGGATCCGAAGAGGACGATGAGCTGGGCTCCGAGCCAGTCGACGTAGCTACACGTGGACGCACCATAGCCGAGCATCGCGGTCATCGCGGTGGTCGAGGCGGCATGGCACAGCCTGGCCGAGTTGTCGATGTGCGGCGTTCCCAGGAACCGCGCAGCTTTCTGAGCCGCGTAATAAGTCTCGTTGGTGATGCCGCGCGACGTGAGGTAGAAGGCAACGCGGCGTGGATCGACGTCGCGGAGCTCGGCCGCGATGCGATCCAGCGCTTCGTCCCACGAGGCGACGAGAAATCCAGGCTCGCCGGCGCGGCGCAACATCGGCTCGGGTATCCGGCCAAGCGCGCGCAGATCTCGCGAGGGCAAGGCCTCGAGAGACGACACGTCGGTCAGACGTTTTGGATCGAACGCGGGCGCGGTGTTCAAGCGCATCAGCTCGAGGCGCACCATGCAGAGGTGCGTGCCCGGCAGCGTCCAGTCGCTCAGTCCCGTTGTCCCGAGCGCGCACCCGTCGCAGACGCCCTCGGAGAGAATCCGCCACGTGAACGGCAGCTGATCGCGGTTCTCCCACGCAACGCGCACCATCTCGAGATAGTGGTGAGGCTTCTGCTGTCCGATCCCGAACAATGACATTGATCTGGCTTAGAGCTTAGGTCTCACGTCTTAGGCTCAAGGCTCACGACTCAGGGCTCACGCTTACCGCTCAGGGAGTCAAGGCTCAGGGCTCATGCTTACGGCTCAAGGCTGAAGCCCGAGGCCCTGGAGCGTGAAGCCTGCCTGGCGCCTACCCCGAAGCTCCAGGCGCGTACACATTGAATGCCTCGTCCCGCACGAATCCGATCAACCTGATGCCGGCCGCTTCGGCGAGATCGATCGCCAGACTGGAAGGAGCGGAGACCGACGCAATGCAGCCGATGCCCGCAAGCCATGCCTTCTGCACAATCTCGAACGAGGTCCGGCCGCTGACGATGAGTCCTAGCGCGCGTGCCGGCAGCTCGTCGCGAAGAATCAGCCGTCCGATGACCTTGTCGACGGCGTTGTGGCGTCCAATGTCTTCGGCGACGTCGACCAGGTGCCCGTCGCCCGTGTAAAGGCCGGCGGCGTGAAGCCCCCCAGTCTGATCGAACGCCGCCTGCCGCTCGCGCAGGCGCGCCGGCAGCGCCGCGATCACGTCATCAGGCACCGGCCGGCCCGGAGGCAACGGCGCACAATCGGCGGCAAGCGCCTCGATGGATTGGCGGCCACAAACGCCGCACGACGAGTTCATGACGACGCGTCGAGCCGAGGCCAAAGTTTCGGCCAGCGCCGCAGCCGACGAGCCGGTCAACGTGACGTCGACCACGTTCTCCGCGTGAAGCCCCTCGGTGCAATGCGCAATCGCGCCGAGATCGTCTGGCTGCTTCAGCACCCGCTCGGCGAACAGGAACCCTGCTGCGAGCTCGAGAGCGCGGCCGGGCGATCGCATGATGACCGCGAACGGCGCGCCGTTCAGGCGAATCTCGAGCGGCGCCTCGACGGCGACGTCGTCGGAGGTCTGGTCAGCGCGGCCCTCTCGTACCCGCACGATCTCGACGCGGCGGACATCGGCGGACACGGGGAGGATCATACAGGCTTCGGGCTCCAGGCTTCGGGCTTCCGACTTCGGTCTGCGAGCCTGAGCAGCCTTAAGACTTAAGTCTTAGGTGTTTCGACTAAGTACGTTGTTCATCCGGAGCGCACTGAGAAGAATGGTGTTGCCACACATCAGTTCAACTCAGCGGAGGCTCCGGATGCAGGTTCATCGTAACGCGAAGACGACGGTGCATATGCGCGCCCTGT
>JBKPSC010000026.1:0-4183 GCA_046734915.1 Acidobacteriota bacterium
GCATGGTCCAGAAGTTCAGGCGGCATGGGATTCTCATCTTCGGAGCACCAGGCGTCAGTACCAATGTCACGGTGAAGGACGTGACCTCGAATCACAATTGTTTTAGTGGTTTGCTGACGAATGGCATGACCGACAGCCTCATCGAAAACATCGTCTCGGTGCGCAACGCGGCGAATTCTGGTAGCGCGCCGTGTGGCGGAAACTGTCTTGTCAACAGCAATAACAATCACATCCTGCAATGAGAACGTGGAGAATTATAGGTTGAGCTAAGTTGAGTTCATTGAATGGCGACGGGACGCTTCGCGTTCGGCGTCGGCCGCCCAGCCCCACGTGTATGGACGCCGAAGGATCAACCATCCTACCGGTAATTCTCGACGAGCATCAGGTCGTCTATCGTGGAGTCCACGCGCGTGTACAGAATGGTCCGGCCGTCTGCCGACGCCGTCAGTCCATAGCGCACCTCTCCTAATCCAGTCGTGACCGTCGTCACCCGCCCGCCGCGGAGGTCGAAGAACTGAAGGCGAGGACCACTCGGGCCGACATCGATGTAGTAAATACCGCGGTCGAGCGCGACGAAATTGCGCCAGATGACGCCGTCGAGCACTTTGGTTGGTTCTCCGCCGGCAACCGGCACGCGCCACAACGCACTGGGCGCGGCAAGCGTCTGTGTGTAGTACACATACGCCGCGTCGGGCGATTCGAACGCGATGTACCCCGTGTTCTGCGTCAGTTGCACTGCCTCGCCGCCTGCCGTGGGCACCTTCCAGATCTGAAATGTGCCCGTGCGGTTCGAATTGAAGTATACCCAGCGGCCGTCGCGCGAAAAACTTGGCGCAGAGTTGTTTGCTGCATGATCAGTCAGCCGGCGTGGCCTACCGCCGGACGCGGAAACGACGTAGATGTCCCAATGGCCTTCGAGATTGGAGTTGAACGCGATCAGCTGACCATCTGGCGACCATCGTGGAGTTCCTGTCGCCGGTGCACCCATCGTCGTGAGCTGAAAGGCATTGGATCCGTCGCTGTCTGCAACCCAAATCTCAGTCTCGCCCAATCGATTCGAAACGAAGGCCACTCGGTGACCATCGGGTGAGAATTGCGGGTTGCCGTCCTGTCGGGTCGAAGCAATCGCGACGACGGGCGGAGATAGCGACGGGACGCCGACCTCCGGCGTGTCAATGCGCCAGACATTCGTATCGGTGAAACTCCGGACGTACGCTAACTTCGTCGCGCGTTCGCCATTGCCCGGTGAGATCGCCGGCATGATGCCGTCCTCGCCGACGAATGGGAGGCGCATCGGCTGCTGTTTTTCCGAGACCGCAACTCGCCACAGCCTCTCCTTTGCCGAGAACACGACATTCTTGCTGTCTGTCGTCCACGTTGGATGGTTCGCATCGAGCGCGGGAAGCGTCAATCGGGTCGGCTGACCCACGGGCGTGAGATTCCGTGTGAGGGCCAGCACATGCAATTCGCCGGTCAGGCCGCCGGAGATATTTCGGCGAAAGACCAACGAGTGCCCATCGGGAGACATCGCCGGCTGGCTGTCTCCTAGGGCCGGAGGCTCCGGCCACGTCAACTGGCGTTTCTCTCGCGTTTCAAGCGACAACGCGAACAACGCAACCGGCTTTCCCTCGCCCATCGAATCCGAGAGGACCAGACACGTACTGTCAGGACACCACGAGAGCAATACGGGAAGAGTGATGATCTCGCTCGCCGTAATCGTGGCCAGTTTGCGCTCAGCTCCGCCCAGCGGTGGAATGAGCCGCAATTCGCTATGAAGCGATTGCGCGTCGCCCCGAAGGAAGGCAATCCAGCGACCGTCAGGCGACCAGACCGGGTTGTAATCGCGTTCGGGATCGCGGGTGAGTCGCAACGGTGCGCCCGCCCCGATCATCTGCACGTAGATGTCGAAGTTATCCTGCTTGGTGCCGTTCCAACTGAACGTCACTTGCTTGCCATCACTCGAGAACGAGGGGTAGAGTTCCTGCCCCGGAAGGGTGGTGAGAGCGACCGCCTTGAGCTGTGGCAATTCGGAGTGGCTTTCGGTCACGCTTCTGTCGGGCCGCAGCGCCAGGTACGCAGCGACCGAGAGCGCAAGCGCGGCCGCGGCCGTTGCGGCGAGTGCCGCGGCTCGCCACCGGTTCCATCCCCGTTGCGCCTCTTCGATCGTGTCGCGCGCCGCGGCAATGTTCTGCACACGGAGCGCAAGGTCCCGCTGTAAGCAGCGGCGCAAGAGCTCGCGGATGCCGGCAGGCGTTGAGGACGGCAATGCCTTCCAGTCGGGTTCCCGCTCGAGAATTGCTGCGAAGGTTTCGGGAATCGTCTCGCCCGTGAACGGGCGCCGACCGGTGAACATTTCATACAGGACACAGCCGAAGGCCCAGATGTCGCCGCGTGTATCCACCGGCAGGCCGCGCGCCTGCTCGGGGCTCATGTAGGGCGCCGTGCCGCGAATCATGCCCACGCGCGTGGCGTCGATCGCCATCGTCGGCGGTTGCGATAGGCTCTGGGTCGATACGACCTCACTCGCCAACGCCTTGGCCAGGCCAAAGTCCAGCACCTTCACAAGGCCGTCGGGCGTCACCTTGATGTTCGCCGGCTTCAAATCGCGATGGACGATCCCTTTCCGATGCGCGGCATCCAGCGCGTCGGCGATCTGTCGCGCGATGGTCAACGCATCGCGCGGCGGGATTGGCCCGCGGCGCAGCCGATCGGCCAGCGTCTCGCCGTCGACGAGCTCCAGCACGAGTGCTGGCGTGCCGCCCGCATCCTCGAGACCATAGATGGCGCCGATACGGGGATGGTTGAGCGCGGCGAGCATGCGCGCTTCGCTCTCGAACCGCGCAAGGCGCTCGGCGTCCGCCGTAAACCTCGCCGGCAGGACCTTGATGGCAACATCGCGCCGGAGCTTGGAGTCGTGTGCCTGATACACGTCACCCATGCCGCCTCGTCCGAGCAGCGAGAGGAGGCGGTAGCTGCCAAGCTGTCGGCCGGTCAGATCGCTTGTGACGAGATCGCTGAGTTGTGCAGGGGGCGGGTCGCCGATGAAGTTCATGAAGCTGCCGGTGGACACCGGTTGATCCAGCAGCGCCTGCACCTCGCGCTGCAGCGTAGCGTCGCCCCCGCAAGCGTTGGCGAGGAACTGAGTCCGATCCGCCTCTGGGCACGCACGGGCGGAGTGATAAAGCCCCTGAATGCGGTCCCACCGTTCGGGTGTCATGACGGTGCTTCTCGCGCAGAGGGACTTGAGTCGAATCACCGGCAAGTGCCAAACACTGCGCGCCGGGCAAGGGTATCTGCGCTGATTGCCGCGGATTATATGACTTCCTGCGGGCTGTCGGGGCGCAAGGAGGCAGCGCCCTCCGCCGTGGAGAGGTTCGGGGCAATTTCGGCGCTGCCCTCACGGTCGTCGGACTATCTGACGCGCGTCAGCCGACTCCGGCTATAAACCTCGAAGTCCTTTCCAGGCTCGGCGATTTCAAAGATTTCCTCGAGCTGGTCGCTGCCTGAAAACACGTACGTTTCACGCGCGCGAAAACCGGCAGGAATGTTCTCGATCGATTCCGACGTGAAAACCACGCGCTCGACCGTGCTCGACGGATCGAGCGCGTACTGATTCACGAAGCCTTCGGTGTGGAACTGCCTGAACACGACGCGCTTTCGTGCCTTATCGAAACTGAAGAATCCGATATCCTCATGCGTCTCGCCCTTGGGATTCTTCTCTTGCGGCGGGTAGATACTCCGGTTTCGAACCTGGATGAACGTCGACCCGAGCACGCGCTCGTATTGCCGTTCGACCTGCCCCTTGCCTGGTTGTCCCTCCGACGTGCCCGTCCACCGGCCGACCAAGCGGGCGACCGGTGCGAGCGTGTCAGCCGGAGCAGGCGGTTGCGCGTGGGTACGCACGACCGTGCTCGAAGGGGTCGCGGCAACCAACACGAACAGCCAGACGAGCGCCGCGCGATTCGGACTCGGAAATTGGGGGTACCGCTGCGTTACGAATCCCGTCAACGCGCCGACAAGCATGCCGGGCAGCACGATCTGGATGTAGTGACCAGTCTGTCCAATCGCGGCAAGGGAGCTCAGCACAAAACCCACGACGAGGCCGAGTGCAATCCCGAGCACCATGGATCGACGCCAACGAGCGACCAAGCCAGCGACGAGACCGGTCGCGAGTCCCTTCACC
>JBKPSC010000027.1:0-28371 GCA_046734915.1 Acidobacteriota bacterium
GGCGTCACCGGCTTCTGCTACGGCGGCGGCATCTGCAACACGCTCGCGGTCATCCTCGGCGCCGATTTGGCGGCAGCCGCGCCGTTCTACGGCGGCGCACCACCGGCGGCCGACGTGCCCAAGATCAAGGCGGCGATCCTCGTGCACCACGGAGCCCTCGACACACGGCTGGCCGAGGCCTATCCGGCCTACGACGCGGCGATGAAGGCGGCCGGCGTGACGCACGAGGGCTACATCTATCCGAACGCCGTCCACGGCTTCAACAACGACGCGACGCCCGAGCGCTACAACAAAGCGGCGGCCGATCTGGCCTGGCAGCGGACGATCGACTGGTTCAACAAATACGTCCGCGGCACGGGCGTTACAAACTAGAAGCCATCTCGGTTGCCCGGCGCAGTCGGTCTGGGCGATGCATAGCCTTTTGCGCGTTCCGGCCCGGCTATAATCCCGGCATCACATGTTGCTCACCCGAGGCTCGCGCGTTGGCGCCTACGAGATCACGGGTGCAATCGGTGCCGGCGGCATGGGTGAGGTGTATCGCGCGACCGACACCCGCCTGAAGCGGGAGGTCGCGCTCAAAGTCCTGCGCTCTTCAGTGGCCCAGGACGCCGACCGAGTGGCGCGGTTTCAACGCGAAGCCGAAGTCCTGGCCTCGCTCAATCACCCGCGCATCGCGCAGATCTACGGCATCGAGGAAGCCGGCGGCACGACGACGCTGGTGATGGAGTTGGTCGAGGGCGAAGATCTAGCGGCGCGGATCGCGCGGGGTCCGATTCCCCTCGACGAAGCGCTGCCGATCGCGCGGCAGGTGGCCGATGCGCTCGAAGCGGCGCACGACCGCGGCATCGTCCACCGCGACCTGAAACCCGCCAACATCAAAGTTCGGCCCGACGGGACCGTGAAGGTCCTCGACTTCGGTCTCGCCAAAGAATCACAGCCAGCCGGACCCGCCACGAACGATCTCCAGAACTCTCCGACGCTGACGTCGCCGGCCATGACCGCCGCAGGAATGATCCTCGGCACCGCCGCCTACATGAGCCCTGAGCAGGCGCGCGGGAGGCAGGTCGATCGGCGTTCAGACATCTGGGCGTTCGGGGTCGTGCTCTTCGAAATGCTGACCGGCAAGCGTCCATTCGGTGGAGATGACATGACTGACACGATCGCGTCGGTCCTGCGCTCCGATCCTGACTGGCAGTTGCTGCCCGCAGAGGTACCAGACGCCATCCGGCTGCTGATCCACCGGTGCCTCGAGAAGGATCCACAGCGCCGGCCGTCGCATCTGTCGGTGGCGACGTTCCTGTTAGCCGATGGTGCGGACATACCGACGAGCACGACTCGATCTGCCGCGTCAGCCACGGACCCGCCGGGACGGAAACCGCTAGTCGCCGTCGCGGCGATGACCTTGCTCGTGAGCGCCGCGGTCGCAAGCGCCGTCACATGGCAGCTGGCCGCCGGTCAACGTTCCGCCGCCCCTGCCGCGCCGATTCGCTTCACCATTACGGTCGAGACCGGTGGTGAGACGTGGCCAAACCTGAACGTTCGGCCGTTCGTCATTTCTCCTGACGGCCGCGCCGTCGTCTATCGGGCCATGGTCGCCGGCATTCCCCGGATGTTCATCCGCACACTGGATTCTGTCGAGCCGCGCCAGGTGGCCGAGGGAATGCAGGTGCGAACGCCATTCTTCTCGCCCGATAGTCAGTGGGTCGGGTACTTCGACGGCCGCGCCCTTCGGAAGGTACGTGCCTCGGGCGGTGCGCCGGAGACGATCTGTCAAACCACTGGCGGCGGTGGCCTTGGCGCGAGTTGGGGGGATGACGACTCGATCGTGTTTGCGGTGCCGCGGTTCAACAGGGAAGCCGCCGCTCGGTCGGCGCTCATGAGCGTCCCGGCGTCGGGCGGTGAGCCGAGAGCGCTCACCACGACCGATCCCGAACGCGGTGAGGTCGCAGGTGTCTACCCGTTCGTGCTGCCGCAAAGCCGCGGCGTGTTGTTCAGGATGGCGATTTCCGGAGCCGGTCCATCTGCCGCGGGAAAGCTGATGGTGCTGGATCGCGCGTCGGGCGAACGGCGGGAGCTCGGTCCCTCCGCGGGGGCCGTCGAATATGTCGACGGACATGTGCTGTTCACCGATCCGCAGGGACGACTCCAAACGATGCCGTTCGATCTGGCCTCCTTGAAACCGTCGGGGCCGGCAACGCCGCTCGTCGATCGCGTACACGTGCCGGCCGTCGGCCAGCCGATGTTCTCGATCGGCAGTTCGGGAGCGATTGCCTTTCTCGCCCCGATAGAAGGCGGAGGCCCGGACGTGGGTCGATCGCTCGTGTGGGTGACGCGAGAAGGACGCGAAGAACCGATCGCGGCGCCGCCCGGACCCTATGCGTCGGCGCGTCTCTCGCCCGATGCGACCCGCATCGCCGTCGATATCCGCGACGAGGGGAACGACATCGGGATCTGGTCGATGGATCGCGGTGTGTTGTCGCGGTTGACCAACACGCGGAACCTCGACATGGCGCCGATCTGGACACCCGACAGTCGCCGCATCGTGTGGTCGTCACCTCGTGACAACATCAACCCGACGCTGTACGTGCAGGCGGCGGATGGCACGGGATCGCCTGAGCGATTGAACACCGGAGGCATCGCTTTCCCGGGCTCGATCACGCCTGACGGCCGGACCGTGCTCTTCTTCAACGGAAGCGGGATCCTGCAGCGGCCCCTCGCCGGTGAGGGGACCGCTGAGCGGCTCCTCGGCCCTTCGACAACGCTGTTGACACCCGAGGTGTCCCCCGACGGCCGATGGCTGGCCTATCAGTCCAACGAGTCCGGTCAGCCGGAAGTGTACGTGCGGCCGTATCCCAACATCGATGACGGGCGCTGGCAGATTTCAACCAGCCATGGGACTCGACCCGCCTGGAGTCGAAACGGGCGCGAGCTGTTTTTCCTGGACGAGGCAGATCGGCTGTCGGTCGCGCCGATCGCGGTGAATGGAGGCACACTGAGTCCCGGTACTCCGCGGCGACTGCTCGATCGGGCTTACTTTCCTGGATTCACGACGCGGGGTTCAAACATACGCGGGTACGATGTGTCTCCCGATGGGCAGCGATTCCTGATGATCAAGGGCGTCGAGGATGGTTCCAGCTCGAGATCAGTGATGACGATAGCCGTCAACTGGCGGCCTCAATCGTAGAGGCCCACGGCCGTGTCCTACTCCGGCAGCGACTAGGGCGCGCCGGCGGTCGCGAGGAAGATCGTGACCGCCACTTCTGCCGCCCTCACCGCGCCTTTCTTCTCGACGTCCGTCCACTCGTCGAGCGAGTGGCCGCGGCCACCCGGACCGCCGCGGCCGATGGTGACGGCCGGAATGCCCATGCTGATCGGGATGTTTGAGTCGGTGCTGCTCGTCTCGTAGCTCGGCGTCAGCCCGTACGACTTCACGACGGACGTTACCGTCTGCACCAGGATGGTGTCGTCGCCGGTCCTTCCCGACGGACGGTCGCCAATCAACTTCACATCGGCGCTGACGGTGCCGAGATCCGTCGACCGCGCCTTGTTCTCTTCCTCCACTGCCTGCGCGACGAGCTGCTTGAACGTGGCTTCGATCTTCAAAAGCTCCTGCGGCGACTCCGATCGCATGTCGACTTCCATGAAGACGTCGACCGGAATCGAGTTCACCGACGTCCCGCCGCCCACCACTCCGACGTTGAACGTCGTCTTCGGTTTGGCCGGCACTTGAACGCGCGAGAACCTGGCGATTGCGTTGCCCATGGCCAGCGACGGGCTGACCATGCCGAACGCTCCGTAGCTGTGTCCGCCGGGTCCCTTGAACGTGACGCGGTAGCGCTTGCTGCCGAGGGCGCCGGTGGTCATGTTGCCCTGCTCGCCGCCGTCGATGGCGATCATCTGCCGGATGCGGTCCTTGTACTTGCCCTTGGTCAGCAGGTACTTGACGCCGCGCAGATCGCCTTCGCCTTCCTCGCCGACGTTGCCGACAAACAGGATGTCGTCGCGGGTCTGGAGCTTGGCCGCGCGCATGGCGCGAATCGCCGTCAGCATCATCGCCAGCGCGCGCGTGTCGTCGCCGATGCCAGGCGCGGCGAGCCGTGTGCCGTTCCGCTTCACGGTTACGTTGGTGCCTTCGGGGAAGACCGTGTCCAGGTGCGAGAGCACGGCCAGCATCGACGTGCCGCCGCCCGTCCCTTTCCAGACGCCCATCACGTTGCCTTCGGGATCGCGCTCGACGTCGGTCAGGCCGGCGTCCTGGAGCATCTTCAGATAGGCGGCGCCGCGCGCGTCTTCCTTGAACGGCGGCGCCGGAATCTCGGTCAACGCGATCAGCTCGCGGACGAAGCGGTCGTAGTCCGAGTCGAGAAACGCGGCCGCCTGCTCGAAGGAAGCGCTCGCTTTGATGCGCTGGACGACTGCGTCCGGCGTCTGGGCTTCAGCGGCCAGCGCACCGGCGAGAATCGCCAGCGCGCACAACCCGTTGACGAGAGTGACTCTGTGCTTCGACATATCCCGTGCGAGCGCCGAACGCCACCGCCTACTGCGGCGAGAGGCCCTCGGTCAGCTCGATATACGTCCCGTACGGATCGGTCAGGAACGCGACCTTTACCTTGGTGTTCGGCACCTGACGGATCGGCCCTTCCATCTTGACGCCCTTCGCCTCGAGGCTCTTCACGAGCTCTTCGAGATTCGTCACGTCGAACCCGACGTGATCGATCGTCCGTCCCTTCGTCGGCACCTGTGCCGTCGCCGCCGACGCGAAGGTGAGATTGACGCCGGGGAAGTCGCCGGCCTCGATCATCCGCGGCTTCGACAGGCAGGCGACGCACGGCCGTCGCCCGGGGTTGGCGCCGAACATCTTGACGTACCACGACTTCATGCCGGCGACGTCGGAGGCGAAGAAGTGGATGTGGTTCATGCTCACGTCGGTCGGAATCGCCGGCTCGCCGTAGACTTCGATGCGCAGCGCGTCCGGCCCGACGACATAGACCTCGTTCGGATTCTCGGTCGGCTCGATCTTGACGTTGGCGGCCTTCCACCGGGTCAGCGCCGCCTTCATGTCCCTCACGACGAAGCCGAAGTGATTGACGACGCTGCCGGCGGATGGCGGCGGATCGTCGGCTTTACGGAGCATCACGTAGACGCCGGGAAACTGGATCAGCTCGAGCGGGCCGTTCTTGACGATCGTGCCGCCGAGCACGGACGTCAGGAACTGCTTCTGCGCTTCGACGTCCCGGACGGCGAGATGCATGTGGCCCATCCTCGCGCCGATCTGGTTCGGCTCGACGAGCTGTGCTCGCACCGGAGACGCCAGGAACACGCCGACGGCAAGGAAGGTCAGCAGCTTCTTCATGGGGAGAGACTATCGGCTATTCCCGGGCATGCTGCAAGGATTTTGAGGCTGCAGGTTCTAGCCACGAAGGCACGAAGACACGAAGTTCTCAGGCTCAGGGCTCAAGACTTCAGGCATGCGGGCTTAAAGTCCTAGGTCTTGAGTCGGTCTTAGGTCTTAAGTCTCAGGTCTTAGGTCTTCGGCTCGGTTCTCACGCTTCAGTCAACTGGATCAGGTATCCACTGGTACGGCAGCGCGACGGAGACGAGATTAAAGAGCGGATGCGGACGTTCACGCCACGAAGACACAAAGACAGGAAGCCTTTTAGGCAGCGTTGGCGAGGACGCTTGCTCTTTGCTCGCTTGAAGGTTCACGCAGGCTCGTCAAATGCGAGCCTTCGTGTCTTCGTGGTCATGTGAGTGCGCTGGCGGGTGGCGCCGAACGGGGTCGCCCCGCGTGGCGCTGTTCGGCGACAGGACCCGCGAGCGTCAACGAGGGCTCGTCAAAATGAGTCTTCGTGCCTTCGTGTCTTCGTGGCTATGCGAAGTGCAGGCCGCCGGTGAAGGCGGCCTGATGGCGCTACTTCTTGCGCGCGAGTGAGCGGTAGTACTCCTCGATCGCCGTCCTGAATCCCGCCGGGACTTCGTCAGAACCCGACAACGACAACTGACCGGCGTTCTGGTCGTCGGCCTTCTTGCGGAGACCGAACTCGAAGCGCTTCAGCTTGTCGAGCGCGGCGGCCTGGAGCGCCAGCAGGTTGGCGCCATCGACGAAGTTCTGCTCGCTGTCGAGCGCGCGGAGATCGCGAATGATCTGATCGAGCTCCTTCGGGTCGACGCCGGCCTGGCCGAGCCTGTTCCGGAGGTCCTGCGCGTCGTTCTGCCACTGCCGCAGCTCGTTCCGGAACTGCCGCGCATCGTCCGGATTGAAGCGGCCGTTCCAGCCGTTCCAGTAGCGCGCGTCGCCGTAGCCGTAGTTGTTGCCGTAGCGGTTGCCATAAGCGCCACCGTAGGCGCCGCCGGAGTTCGCGCCTCCTGCCTGGTCGCCGCCGCCTTGCTGACCACCGGCCTGCTGTCCGCCTTGCTGACCGCCCTGCGAACCTTGCTGGCCTTGTGAACCCTGCTGGCCCTGGGAACCCTGCTGGCCGTTCTGGCCTTGCTGGCCGTCCTGACCCTGCTGTCCCTGTTGACCCTGCTGGCCCTGTTGTCCCTGTTGTCCCTGCTGGCGCGCGCGATCGCGCATGCGCTGATCGAGCGACTCCATTCCGCGGACCAGGTCGCGCGTCTTGTCCATCGCGCGGCCGAGCGCGTCCTGCTTGTCGGCGTCACCGAACGCCGCCGCAGC
Organism: Acidobacteriota bacterium; assembly: GCA_046734915.1. Taxonomy (GTDB): domain Bacteria; phylum Acidobacteriota; class Vicinamibacteria; order Vicinamibacterales; family CAVVIG01; genus VFZL01. The sequence goes on from JBKPSC010000027.1 coordinate 6,677, forward strand.
CTCCTGGATTTTCTTTTCGAGGCCTTCGAGGTTGGCCCCGATCTGACTCTCGACGCCGCGCGCATACTCGGACGGATTGCCCTGCAGCGCGTTCTTCGAGTAGCGGATCATCTCGCGAATCCGCTTGTCGGTGATGCTGCCGGCGGCTTCGTCGAGCTTGCGGGCCGCGTTGCGATCTTCCGCGCGCGCGCCGTTGGCGAGCTTTTCGAGCTGATTCTGCAGGTCCGCGACCTTGGCGTCCATCGCGTCCTTGCGCTGGCCAAGCTGCTGCGCCTTTGACTGCCGACCCGCGCCGCCCTGGCCCTCGAGGCCTTGAACTTCCTTCTCGACGTCTCGCGCTTCGCGCGCCAGTTCCTGCGCCTGCTGCAGCGCCTGCTGGACATCACGCTCGCCGCGGCCACCCTGATTGCGCTCCAAGCGCTGCTGCGCCTGCCGCAGCCGGTCCAATGCGGCCTGGGCTTGAGCGGCACCGCCCTGCGATGATCCGTTGGCCGCCGCCTGACGCATGGCATTCGCGGCGTCCTGAAGCTGCCGTGCCGCGTCGCTCAGGTTCTGCCGCTGCTGCTCGCGCGTGAGCTGCTCGAGCCGCCGCGCGGCTTCCTCGAGCTCTTTGGCCAGCTGGCGCTGCGTGTCGCCGCCGCCACCGCCCGAGCTCTGCTGACCAGCCGCCAGCCGGCGCTGACGCTCGATTTCCTGCTGCTGCCGACGCGCCAGCTCTTTCAGTTTCTCGACCAGCTCGTCGACCTGCCGATCGCCGCCCTGCTGCTCGGCGCGCTGCTGCATCTCGTACTGATTGGCGAGCTTGTCCATTTCGAGCTCGAACAGATCAGCGAGATCCTCGGCCATCTGGCTCTGGCCGCCGCCGCCCCCGCCGCCGCCCTGCTGATTCATGGCGACCTGCGTCTCGTAATTCTGCTCGGCGTCCTGCAGCAGCTTGAGCGCGCGCTGTTCGGGCGACAACGCTTCCTTGGCGCGCTGCCCCTTGAGCTCGCCCTCCGCGGCCTTCATCTCGGCGGCCGCTTTCGGCAGCGCCTCGGCGATCGTCTTGAACGCCGGATCGACGACGTCGAGACGGCTGTTCATCTTCTCGCTGAGCTCCTCGACCTGCTCGCGCAGGCGGGCCTGCGCCAGCGTCAGGAACACCGCGTTCTCGCGGAACTTGTCGGCGGACATCTTGGCCTTGTCGCGCACGATGTTGAACGTCGCCGACACGATCTCGCGCTGCTGGCGGGACAGCTGGCCGACCTCCTGGCCGCCGCCGCCACCACCGCCGCCACCGGCCATCGACTGCGCCGGCTTGTAGTCTTTGCGGAACGGACGGACCTCGACGAAGTAGATGTCGCTCGTCGATGTCTTCGCGCCCTGCACGCCGTCGTTGTCGCTCGCCTTCGCGTAGTACGAGACGAAGTCGCCCGGCTTCAGTCCGAGCTCTTCGAGGTAGATCGTATGCGTGGCGGTGACTTCGGTCAGCGTCTTGCCGCCGCCGCCGAAGAGCGGAATCGTCTTCTCCTGTCCACCGTTGATCGAGTAGAACATCTGCACTTGCTTCACGCCGAAGTCATCGTCGGCCTTCACCTCGGCGAGGACTTCTTCGACCGGGTTCGCCGACGTGTCGCGTCCCGGCTTCGCGAACGACACCGAAGGCGGCAGGTCGGTGAGCACGTCGATGGTGTATTTCGGCGACGCGTTCACTTTCTCGGCGTGAGGGCCTTCGAGCTCGATGCGGTAGAAACCCTGGGCGTCGACCTTGAAATTGCCGGCCAGCGTGCCGTCAGGCTGCGTGGTGAGAACGGCCGAGTCGTTCTCGTTCAGCAGAATCCGTCCACCAGGCGTCGCCATGGTCGGCGACACCTTGACCATGACCTCGGTCCCCTGGATCGCGGCGATGTCGCCGCCCGGGTCGATCGTCCGCGGCTCGAGACCGGTGTAAGCCGGGAAGCGATACTCGAGCACCAGGTGATCGACCGTCGGCAGGTCCATCACCTCCATGTTGAACGTCGGCGAGTGCACGCCATTGGCCTCGACGTAGTACTCGGTCGGCTTCTCGACGTGGAAGAGGATGCCCTCGAAGCCCGACTTGTCGACGTTCACCGCGAGCGGGACCCGCTCGAATTCGCCGCCCGGCTGTCGCATCATCAGCGTCGCTTCGACCGCGTTGAATCCCTGCAGCTTGGCGGTGATGGATTGATCGGCGCCGCGCGGAATCTTGGTGTTGCCCGGCGTCACTTCGATCTTGTACGGGCTCGCCGCTTCGGCGCTGCGCGACACAATCAGCAGGGCTGACAGACCCTGCCGGAGGAACGCCGGACCCAGCGAGATGATGAGCGCCGCCACCGCGGCGACCGTTCCGAGCGCGATCAGCTGACGGCGAAGGTTGGCGCGCTCGACGACGTTGCCGTCTTCGAGCTCACGGCACTTCTCGATTGCCTGTTCGACAATCCGCTCGACGAGGCGTGGCGAGGGCCCGAGCTCGCCTTTCTGCACCGAGCTGGATGACGCCTCGACGGCGCTCAGCAAGGCCGTCTGAAGGGTCGGATCTTTTTCTTCGAGGTACAGGGCGACCTGCGAGTCGGTTACGCGTCGCATCAGCGGGCGGACCAGGCCGATCCACACGAGGCCGGCAAAGACAATGAATGCCGCGACGCGGAACGCGATGATGGCGTTGGGACTGAAACGCAGCGCCTCGAGCGACGACGCCGAGAGGAGCAGGGCGAGCAGGGTGCCGGCGAGCACGATGACCGCGCCACGGAGGGCCAGCCGCATCCGCCAGCGACTGCGCACCCGGTGGATGACGTCGATGAGCTCCAGACGACGCTCGGACCCGCTGAATCCGTCAGACATGTCGGCCCTCTCCTATCCGAGAGAATACACCGGTGCAGGGGTTCCTTAGCCCGCCATTACTGATCTTTCTCGGTCGCCGCGAGGCTGAGGCGCAGGGCTGGCGACGGGCGGAGACGGGGAGCCGATCCTCGGATTTCAGAGGAATCGTTCCCGGCGGGACAGCAGGTTGGATACCACCATCTCGGCGGCCAGGAGGAGCAGGCCGGCAAACAGCAGATACCACCAGAGGCCCTGCTGCTTTTCGACGTCCTCGATGGACACGTCGGCCGGTGACGCCGCCTGAGCAGCGACATCGCTGGCTCGGCCCGTGACCGCGGCCACGAGCTCGGGAGGATCCATGGGGGAGAGGTCGGACTCGGTCGGGTCGAGGTTGACCGCGATCCGATCGGGGCGAGCCGTGGTCGTGCCGGCGCCGCGAATCTCGTAGACGCCTTGCTCCGAGAGCTCGAGTAAGCCAGGGTCGGTGGCGGCCACGTTGACGCGTTCACCGCCCGGCGTGATGACCACGCGCGCGGCGCGGCTCTTGAGCAGCACCGAGAGGTCCACGACCTGGCCAACGGTCTGCCACGCCGCGGGCGGTTCGTAGCGGGCGAGGTACTTCACGACCTGGTGCACCAGCGGCAGGTACACCGGTTTGATGACCAGATCGCTCCACGAATCGTCGAGCGACGTTCCAAACACGATGACCCGTCCGTTGCCGACGCGCCGCTCTGCCGCCGCCGGCACCCCATCGTCGAAGCGCGCGATGACCCGGTCGGTCGGGGCGACCTCGAGGCTGCGGTAGCGGAGCACGCGGACTGCAGAGAAATCGCCGCTGCGCGGCGCCTTGAAGACCTCGAAGGCCGGATGGCTGTAATCGAGGTAGCCGATGGTGCCGCCGCGGCCGCTCAGCCGATCGACGGGACTTCCGAGCTTGGCCGGCAGCAGCTCGGTCTCGTTCTGCGGCCACGTGGCGTTCTCGCCGGCGACGACCAGCAATCCACCGCCGCGCTCGACGAACCGCTTGAGGGCCCCGCCGGCAAAGCCCGGGGGCAGGACCGTGTCGTTGAGAATCACCACCGCACGCGTGTCGAGCATCGCCGGCGTCGCGCGCGCCGCGGGGACGTTCTCGACTTGAAACGCCGGGGCGTTGCCGATGCCCAGGGCTTTGGTCAGGAAGAAGCTCGATGTGCCCCGTTCACCGCCGTCCACGACCAGCACCGTCACCGGACGTTCGGGCGTGACGACGAAGTTGAAGGTGTTGTCGGCCGGGAGCGGATCGCTGCCTGCTTTCACGGAGCCTTTGAGAGACGGCTCGGCCAGGGTGAACGGCGCGAACGACACCGACGAGGAGGCGTTGGCACCGACGCTCGTCTGCACGGTTTCGATGTCGTGCCCGTCGATTTCGAGCGTTACCGGAATGTTGGTGACGGGATTGGCGCCCTTGTTCGACACGCCAGCGGTGACCGTAATCCGATCCTGGCCCGAGAAGGTGCCGCGGGCGAAGCTGACCGACGGCACCGAGAGGTTCGAGTCGGATGGATTGGCGATCGACATGGGCGTGAGCGTCATCTTGTCGCCGAAGTGGACGTCCTCGGCGCCGCTCCACCCGGACTTCTGGAAGTCGGAGATGAGCACGGCCTCGCGGCGTGGCGCATTGGAGCGGGCGAGAATGCTCTCGGCGAGCTTCAGCGCCGGGCCATACCGCGTGCCGCCGGCGGTCACCTTGGCCAGACCGAGCGCTGCATCCAGACGACCCCGATCGGACGTGGCCCGCATGCTCTCTTCAGCGTTGCGGCCGAAGAGCACGAGCGTGGCGCGGTCGCCGGCGCCGAGCGATCCAATGACCGATCGCGCCGCATCTTTCGCGCGCTCGAAATGATCGCCGTAGCCCATGCTGGCGGATTGGTCGAGCAGGATCGCGACCTCGCGGTTGCCGCCGGCCGCGGCAATCGCCGCCGCGCCTTGCTGCAGGAACGGCCTGGCGAACGCCGCGACCATCAAGGCGATGGCCAGCGCCCGCATCAGGAGCAGCGGCCAGTGGCGGATCCGGCGCCGGCGCACGGACTGATATGGAATCTTCTGCACGAACATCAGCGAGGGGAACTCGATGACCCGCTTCCGCTCGCGCTGAATGAGATGCACGATCACCGGGACGACGATGGTCGCGAGGCCGACGAAGAAGAGGGGAGCGAGGAAGGACATGCGCTTCGTTCAGGTCTTAGGTCTTAGGTCTTAGGTCTCAGGTCTCGTCTTAGGTCTCAAGTCTTAGGCTCAAGTCTCAGGCTTAAGACGTAAGACATAAGACTTAAGACTTCTCTCATCATCTCACCCGAATGAGTCTTTCACGGCTCGACAGATAGCTGAAGAGTGCCCGGTCGAGCGGCTCCGACGTCACCAGAGTCGCATAGTCGATGCGGTGTTCGGAAAATTTCTGCTGGAGCGCGCCGATGTGCTCCTGCACCAGCTGCCGATACTGGGCGCGGAACGAATCGGGCACCACCGGAATCTGCTCGCGGCTCTCCAGATCCTCGAAGCTCGAGGCATCGTCGTAAGCGAAATCGATCTCGCGCGGGTCGAGGACGTGAAAGACGATGAGATCGTTGCCGAGGAACTTGAGCGGCTTGATCGCGTCGAGCACGGCCGACGGCTCGTCGTAGAAGTCCGAAATGAGCAGCAGGATGCCGCGGCGCTTGAAGTGCTCCGCCATCTTGTGGAGCGGCGCGGTCAGATGGCCGGGTCTCTCGGCCTTCGCCCGATCGAGGGTGTGCAGCACCATGTCGAAGTGCTTCGCTGACGCGGGCACGTGCGTCACGATGTCCGAGTCGAACGTGAGGATGCCGACGCGATCGCGCTGCCGTTGCGCAAGATACGTCAGACACGCGCCAAGGTACGATCCGTATTCGAGCTTGGTCACGCCGCCGCTCGAGAAGCTCATCGACTTCGAGACGTCGAAGAGGACCGTGAAGTTGGTGTTCGTGTCGGCCTCGTACTGCTTCACGTAGTAGCGATCGGTGCGCGCGTACAGCCGCCAGTCCACGCGCCGGATGTCGTCGCCGGCGACGTAGCCGCGGTGTTCGGCGAAGTCGATGGACGCGCCGAAGAACGGCGCGCGGTGCAGGCCGTTGATGAAGCCGTCGACGATGGTCCGCGCGAGCAGCTCGAGGCTGCCGATGCGAGACAGGACCTTCGGGTCGACGAATCGGGCGCCAGGGATTGCGGAACCTTGAGCCATTAGTCAGCCGTTATATTTACTGTCACGACATTAAAGCACTGGCGGCGGGGCCCCACCCCCGCCGCGAACTGACGCTGATCCCTCGGCTCAGCTTTTCATAGCTTCGCTCCGCCTCGGGATGGCCGCAGGCGCTACTGTTCTCACTTCATCCCTGAAGCAGGTACGGGTACACGCTGCAACAATTCGTCGATGATCGAATCCGTCGTAATGCCTTCGGACTCGGCCCTGAAGTTGGTCAACACGCGGTGACGCAGCACCGGGTGCGCCATCGCCTTGATGTCGTCGAAGCTCACGTGGTAGCGGCCGCTGGTGAGCGCGCGCGACTTGCCGCCGAGCACCAGGTATTGCGCGGCGCGGACGCTGGCGCCGAACTGCACCCACTTCTTGACTGACTCCGGCGAGTTCGGCGCCCCCGGACGGCTGGTCCGTACCAGTGAGAGCGCGTATTTCAGCACCGGATCCGCGATCGGCACGCGGCGGACGAGGCGCTGGAACGCGACGAGATCGTCGCCGCTCACCGGCCGGTTGTAGTGCGGATCGATGATCGCCGTCGTCGCGCGGACGACCTCGAGCTCTTCATGTTCAGGCGGATGGTCGATGACGATGTGGAACATGAAGCGATCGAGCTGCGCCTCGGGCAGCGGATAGGTGCCTTCGAGCTCGATCGGGTTCTGCGTCGCGAACACGAAGAACGGCTCGTTGAGCGTGTAGGTGCGGCCCTGGATGGTAACGCGGTGCTCCTGCATGGCTTCGAGCAGCGCCGCCTGGGTCTTGGGCGGCGTGCGGTTGATTTCGTCGGCGAGGACGATGTTCGCGAAGATGGGGCCGGGCGCGAACACCATCTGCCGCCGTCCCGTCGTCGTATCTTCCTGGATGATGTCGGTGCCGGTGATGTCCGACGGCATCAGGTCGGGCGTGAACTGGATGCGGTTGAACTTGAGATCCAGCACCTGCGCCAGCGTGGCGATGAGCAGCGTCTTCGCCAGGCCAGGCACGCCGACGATGAGGCTGTTGCCGCCGACGAAGAGCGTCTGCAGCACCAGCTCGATGATCTCCGACTGGCCGATGATGCGCTTGCCGAGTTCTTCGATGACCTGCTGACGGCCGTTCTTCATCTTGTCAGCAAGGGCGATGTCGTCGGGCGATTCCAAATCCATTGTTGCGGTCAGTTCGGCCAAGAAACCCTCCAGTCAAACGCGGGAATCAGGGAATCAAGGAATGAGGCAATGCCAATCAGCGAATCAAGGAATGAGAATCAGTGAGTCAAGAATGATTCCACCATTCCGTCATTGCCATTCCTCATTCCCTCATTCCCTCATTCCTTCATTCTCTCGATTCTAATGTGTCATTCCGTAAATCACGTAATTGACACCAAGCTTGTACGCCTCGTTGGTCTCCGAAATCGGCGACAACCCGGTGCCCGAGAACTCCCAGTACTCCGAGATGTCGGTGTTGAAGTTGATCATCGCCAGCAGGCGCTTCGACGGGTCGTTGTCCTCGAACACCCCGCGAAAGATCGGCCGCCCCAGGTCGTACATTTGCGGCACGATATCAAAAGAATCAATCTCGAAGAAGGAGTGAAATATCGGGTGCGTCGGCTCGAGGTCCAGGAATCGGGCCTCGGGGAGCACCCGGCGGAACGTCGCTTCGAAAGCGGCCCACCCGCCGCGGCTTTCGGCGAAGTCGTCGAAGATGACGAATCCGCCTTTAAGCAGGTAGGAGCGGAACACGGCGGCTTCGACGTCGGTGATGAACCAGAACCCCGGCTCGGCCATGTAGGCGACCGGATAGTGACCCAGCGTCAGCTCGTCCAGGCCGAGAATGCTCGTCTCTTCGGTCTTGGGGTGGAGGTAGGTCACTTCATTCAGAATCTGCATGAAGTGTCGCTCACCCTCCGGGTAGTCATGCGACCACGGGATGCGCTGCGAGACCATGGCGGTCGGCGGGCCGTACCGCAGGCGGACAAACGTGAACTGGCCGTCGTAGCCTGGATTGGGTCGCACGGGTTGCCCGTATCCGAACCGCCGTCCCTGGGCTGCGGCCATCGCCGACGCGCTGGCGACGAGCACCAGCACGCCGAGCGCCCGTTTCATTTCTTGGCCTCGAGGTCCCTGATCGCTCGCGTCTTGAGGGCGAGCTCGGTCAGCAGCTTCTCGAGCTGCTCGTCGTAGCGGGCGGCATCGATCGACTCTTTCTTGAGTTTCAGCTCGGCGATCTGCCGCTCGAGCGCGTCGCGCTGTTCGACCAGGGCGCGCAGCGCCGGGTCCGCGTTCGCCATCTCGGTCGTCCGCGAACGCTGCGGCGCCAGGAACTGCGTCGACGCCAGCTTGCCTTCGGCCCCATCGTCGAGCGTCGCGTGCTCGGACAGGAGGTTGCCGTCCTGTTCGTAGGCGGCGACGACCTTGTTCTTGGCGTAGTCGAATGCTTCCTGGACCGAGACGCGACCATTGCGGTCGCGATCGGCGCCGTCGCCCGACATCGCTTCGATGAAGAACTCGGCGAACCGCGTCTCGTTGCGCTCGCCGCCGGTCTTGGTGGCCGTCACGATGGTGCGGCCCGGCCCGGCCAGGACCGACAGGAACGCGCCACTCGAACTCGCGGTGTTCACGAACACGACCCGCTGCAGGCGGAGCTTTTCGAGCAGCGGCTTGTATTCCTCGGCCGTCTGTTCGGGCCCGGGCAGATTGAAGGCGGCCGTCCGGCCGTCGAAGCTGCCGTGGCCGATGAGCAGGATGAAGACTTCGTCGTTGGCCTTCGCGCGCGCCGCGGTGTCGCTGATCGCCTTGACGACGTTCTCGCGTGTCGAGCGCAGCTTCATGCGCTCCGCGTCGAGCTCGGTCCGCTCGCCAAGATAGATGATGTTCGCCTCCGCGACGCCGCGCTTTTTGGCCGCGTCGACGACGGCGCCCGCCCACTTGTTGAACTTTGCGGTGTGCTCCTCGGAACCGCCGACGCCGGCGATGACGATGAGGTGAGAATCCTGAGCGAGCGCGCGGGAGGGAACGCCGAGAACGGTGACCGTGAGAATGAACGCCCAGAAGACGCCGACGTATCGCACTGAAGCCTTGAGCCCGAAGCCTGACGCCTGAATCATGCGAGGCCTCTCGTGCGCCGATATCCCCACTCGGCGCCGACGCAGGCGAGCATGAGCAAGAGCAGGATCGGCATGTCCCAGAGATCGCGCTCTTCGACGACGGTGACACCGCGGCCGCTGAAGGTGATGGCTTCCGGCAGTCCGGCGGCGTTCGCGGTCGTGAAGAAGCGCCCGCCGGTCTCTTCCGCGACACGCTCGAGGAGAGTCGACCGCATCGCGGCATCGAAGTACTCGGCATCGCCGGCCGAGGCGCGCGTGTGAATCACGCTCGTGCCGAGGTCACCCTGAGTACGCGTGGCGGTACCCTTCACCTCGTAGAGTCCCGGCTCGTCGGGCACGAACGTGCCGCGATAGTCGCCATCTTTCGAGACGCTCCATTCCATCGGAACTTCGAGCGTCTTGCCGGACGGCGTGGTGACCTGGGCCACGACCTTGGCGTCGTTCACTTCCACGAACGCCGGGTCGACGACTTCGGCGTTCAGCTTGATTGGCTCTCCCGGCTCGACACGCTCGGTCGCAGTCGTGATCGTGACGGGGTCGGGCACGCCGTCCACCAGCCAGCGGACGAGACGCCGCCAGAACGTGGCATGCGTCGTGTCCGTGACGGCAATCGTGGCGTCCATCTTCCACAACCACGAATCCTGGATGGGCAGTGCCAGCGCCTTGCCGCGGCCATACCGCTGGTAGGCGAGCACGACCTGCTCCTGCTTCTGATCGTCGGAAGCCGTGAGCAGCACCGTCGCACCCGGTTTGACGACGCGAACCGCGTTCACGGCACTGACGGCGGGCAGATCGTCCCAGCGATTCGACGACGATTTCTCGACTGGAGGGAGCTGTGTGACCGGGAACGTCGAGCCGGCGCGCGTCGGCTTGACCGACAGCAATGAGAAGTATTGAGCCGCGCCGCGGGCCGGAGCATCGAATTCGACCGGAAGCACTTCGGCGACGGGTGTGCCGGCCCAGCCTCCTTCGGCAAACGCGCGACGCCCTCCCAGCATCAGCAGGCCGCCGCCGCGCTTGCTCACGAAATCGGCCAGCATGCGCAGTTGGTCGGGGGAGAACGAAGCCGCTTCGACGCTGCCCAGGATCACGGCGCGGTACGCGAAGAGCTCCTCGCGCGTTTTCGGGAATCCACCTACGAGCTCGTCGGGACTGCCGACGTCGAGGCGCAGGTATTTGTCTTCGGCGGTGCGCTGCAGGATGACGACCTGCAGGTTCTTGTCGTCCTCGACCGCGCGGCGAATGAACTTGGCCTCGAACCGGGGCTCGCCTTCGAGATAGAGCACCTTCTCGCGACGATCGCTGACCTCGACGAGCGCATCGCGCGAGTTGTTCTGCGTGACCTGTTCATCGGTCTGCACCGGCACGGTGAACCGGAACAGCCGCGCGCCGGCGTCGTTGGCCGTAAACGTCACCCGCACCGTCGTCGACTCGCCGCTCGACGGCAGCGTCACTTCCTGGGAGCTGACGATGCGGCCTTCGTCCTCGACGTTGAGGGGAATCTTCGCGCCGGCGAAGCCAGTGTGGCTGATGACGACGTCGACGGCGAGTGACGTGCCCTTGAGGGTTGACTGTGGAGTCTCGACGCGGCTGACCTGAATGTCGCGGGCGAAGTGGTCCTGGCCAACGCCAACGGTGAACACCGGAACCGATCGCGCTTTGAGGCTGGCGAGCGATTCGTCGAGCGTTGCGTCAGACGTGTCGGCCCCGTCGGTGACCATCACGAGACCGGCAAGTGGCAAACCGGCCAGCTCATCCCGGGCACGCTCCAGCGCCGGGCCAAGGCGCGTGGCCGAGCCGCCGTATTTCAGATCGCCAGGGGCGTTCAACCGGTCCACCGAGTTCGAGAACCGGAAGTAGCGCAAGACGAACTTCTTGGACAGGGCGTCGAGCAGTGGACTCGAAGGCTGTCCGAACTGCTCCTGAACAAACTGCGTGCGGGTCTGCCCGTCGCGGTCGGCGATGGTCATGCTGCGCGAGTCATCCAGGAGTACGCCGAGAAAGTTCTGCTGGGGCACGGCCGCCTTCAAGACGAGCGACGGCCGGAACAAACAGAACGCCACAAGCGCCACGACCGCTACACGCAGCGTGGTCAGCACGATGCGGTCACGCAGCGTCTGCTCGCCTTCGATGCCGCGATAGGTGACGAGCGCTCCGATCGCGATGACGACCCCCAGGCCGATGGCCATCGCCATCGCGCGCGAGGCCGCGAAGGTGAAATCCCCTTGTTCGAACACGAACGCCGGGTACTTGAAGAAGAACGAGAAGATGGCGTCCATTACTCGCGCCCATTCTACTTGGAAGGCGCGTGAGCGAAGCTGTCAAGTTTGGACGCCATCGGCGCGCCGGTGGCTGGACTGATCTGATGGATTTTGGTACAGCTACTGTTGGCGGTACAACGCTCGCCAGAAAACGGGATCGCCAATCGAGCAGTGCGTACGCAAGATCGTGAGGCGGTTGCCCGGTGATAGTCTATGGGCAGTGAACGTAATGGATCGGTCCGCGTGGCACCTGAGTTGCTTTCTTTTGAGCTAAGGGATTCCCTATCCAGACGATCGGACGGAGGTCACCATGAACCCTGAGCGCACAGGAACCGGAGATGACGTGCTTCGCCGTGTGCGAGGCGAGTTCCTGGAGATGCCCGGGTTGAGGCTTACCGAGCCGCAGGCCCGACGCCTGTGGAACCTCGACCAGGCGTTGTGCGAGACCCTGCTGAGCAGCCTCGTCGAGGCCAAATTCCTTTACAAGACCGTGGACGGCGCGTTCATGAGGTCTGACCAGAGCACCCCGGTTCGCGCGCTGCCGCGCGTCACCCGTTCGTCCGCCGCGTAGTCACCGTTGGTCGTTGGTCCGGTCCTCAGTCGTTGGTCGAGTCAGTGGATTCGGGGCTGACGTGGCCATCGGCGACCCACCTGCGAGCGACCGGCGCGAAGGCCAGCGACCGGCGGCGACCGATGTCCCACCGCTTGTAATTGCCACGACGAACCCCGGCAAGCTGCGTGAAATCCGACAGATGCTTGCCGGCCTGCCTCTGCAGTTGCGGACTCTGAGCGAATGGCCTGGCGTGAACGCGCCTGAGGAGACGGGTTCGACTTTCGCCGAGAACGCACGCCTGAAGGCGAGCTATTACGCCGGGATCACGGGGCTGCCGACCGTCGCCGAGGACTCGGGCCTCGAGATAGACGCGCTCGGCGGCGCTCCGGGCATCGAGTCGGCCCGATTTGGCGGTTCGGCCAGCACCTACTCGGAGAAATTCGCCCTCATCTACGAGCGGCTCGCCCGCACGCCGATGGCCGACCGGTCGGCCCGGTTCGTCTGTGCGCTCGCCCTCGTCGCTGGCGGCAGGGTTCAATTCGAGGCCGTCGGACGGGTCGAAGGTCAGATTGCTCCCGAGCCCCGGGGAACAGGTGGTTTCGGCTACGACCCGATCTTCTACTATCCGCCGTTCGGCTCGACGCTGGCCGAAGCGGGCGCCAGGAAAGATGAAGTGAGTCACCGCGCCGCCGCCTTTGCCCAACTGCGGCGACATTTGCTGGCTCAGGGATGTCTTAGGTCCTAAAGTCTTAGGTCCTACGTCTCAAGTCTTAAGCCCTGAAGCCATGAGCGGTCAGGTCTTAAGTCTTAGGACTTAAGACTTACATGCCCGGCGGCGTGAAGCGGCCGTCCGCGGCGAGCCAGCCGCCATCGGCATACAGAATCGTCCCGGTGACGAAGCTGGCGGCGTCGCTGATGAGAAAGATCGTCGGGCCGACCATCTCCTCGGCCTTCGCCCACCGCTTGAGGATGCTCTTCTTCGCGTAGGCCTCGTACCAATCGGCGTTCGCTTTGATTGGTGCCGTGAGGGGCGTCTCCACGACGCCCGGTCCGAGGGCGTTGACGCGGACGCCGGCGACCCCGAACTCGCACGCCGCGCCGCGGACCAGTTGCACGATGCCCGCCTTGGTCATCGCGTAGATGGCCTGTCCCGGCTCGACGACGAGCGAGCGGATCGACGAGAAGACCACGATGCTGCCGGATTTCTGCGCGACCATCACGCGCCCCGCCGCGCGAACGACGTTGAAGCTGCCTTTCAGATTGAGGCGGACGACGCGATCGAATTCGTCCTCGCTGTAGTTCAGGAGCTGCTTGCGGACGTTGATGCTCGGCGTGCAGACCACGCCGTCGAGCGAGCCGGTCCTTTCGCGAACGTTCGCCATCGCCGCGTCGGTGGCCGCGGCGTCGGCGATGTCGACGGTTACCGCGTCGGCGCTGCCGCCGGCCTTGGTGATGCCGTCCGCGGTCGCGATCGCCGCGTCGGCCGCGATATCGAGGCATACCACGCGCGCGCCCTGGCCGGCCGCGCCGGCCGCGACGGCGGCGCCGATACCGGATCCGGCGCCGATCACGGCGACGGTCTTGCCGTCCAGACGAAAGAGATCAGGCATGAACGCGGGTCCTCCGCAACAGCATGACGAGCGAGAACGCGACGCCGGCGGCGACGATGCCGGCGAGCGTGGGATCAATCCATTCAAGTAAGGAGCCGCCCGTCCCGAACTGCAAACCCAGGCGCGTGATCACGCCGGCGGCGATCGCCGCCAGCGCCTCTGGTGCGCCGGCACGTCCCGTATAGAGACCTCCGAGGACCGGCACGAACAGGCTGACGCCAAGCAGCGAATAGAAGATGCCGAGCGCCGCCGTGACCGTCGGCAGCTGCAGCGCCAGAATCACGCCGCCGATGCCGCCGGCGACCGAGGCAAGGCGCGCCACCCGCAGCAGCTGCTGATCGGTCGCGTTCGGACGCAGGAACCGCTTGTAGAGATCCTGCGAGAGCGACGTCGCCAACATGAAGAGGATCGCATCGCACGTGCTGACCTCGGCCGAGTAGACCGCTGACAGTGCCAGCGCACCCAGAAGCGGCGACATCTGCTCGACGAGCACCGTCGGGAGCACGAGGTTGGGGCTGGTGATGCCGGGGTGCGCGACACGCGCCGCCATCCCGAGCACGACCGGAATGAACCCGAAAAGAGCCTGGACGAAGGCCTGCGAGCCGACGCCGAGACGAATTGCCCGCTCGCCGGACGCGCCGTAGACCTTCTGAATGAGTCCTGGCGAAATGATGAATCCCGGCCCGAGCAGCGCGAGCAGCGCGACGCCGGACCCGGGACCGGCGGTGTAGAAGAAGTCGGTGTAGCCTGGCAACTCGCCTGCAGGTGTGCCGAGCGCGGCCAGGCCGCCGACGTTCGCGATGACGACCGGGACGGCGACCAGAAACCCTCCGAGCAGCACGACCAGCTGCACCGCGTTGACCCACGCGGACCCAAGCAGTCCGCCGGCCATGAAGTACACGGTCATGACCAGCGCGCTCACCATGGTGCCGACCCATCGCGGCACGTCGGCCACGACGGTCAACACCGCGGCGCCAGCGATCAGCTGGCCAGCGAGGATCGAGAGCGTCCCGAGCCAGACGAGCGAGGCGACGATGCCGCGGACGGCGCGCCCGTAGCGCAGCTCGAGATAGTCGCCGGCGGTGTACAGATTGTGCGCGGCGGCAACCTTCCAGATCTTCGGGCCAACCCAGAACGCCAGCACGAACGAACCGATGGCGGCCGATCCATTCCACCACCAGGCGCTGATCCCGTCCTGATAGGCGAGGCCGGCCGCGCCGATGGTCGTGCCGGCGCCGATGTTGGCGGCCAGTACGGTTGAGAAGAGCAGCGGAGCGCTGAGCCGTCGGCCGGCGACGAAGAAGTCGCCGCTCGTCCGCACCAGACGCGCGATCCACAGGCCAAGCGCGATCAGGCCGACGGAGTAAACAAAGAGAAGCGCGAGATGAATGTTCATCGCGCCGGCGGGAGATCGACGGCGTAGAGGGCGCGACCCGACAAATCGTGCAGGCTCGCTTTGAGCGCGCGCGTGCGCACGTCCACGCGCATCAGGCCGAAGAACTGGAAGCCCTCGCTCGGCGGACGATTCGGCTTCATGCCCGGCGGGATGCCGATGAACTTCACCTCGGGGCCGAACGTCGGGTCGAGCGCGTTCGGACCAAACGTGCCGGCGTTCAGCGGCCCGGCGACGAACTCCCAGAACGGGTCGAAGTCGGCGAAGCGGCCGCGCGACGGATCGTAGTGGTGCGCGGCGCAGTAGTGTACGTCCGCCGTGATCCAGACGGTGTTGCGGATCCGCTGTTGCCGGATGAACCGGAGGACGTCGGCCACTTCGAGCTCGCGACCGAGCGGCGCCCCGCCGTCGCCGTTGGCGAAGGCTTCGAAGTCGGTCTCGCCATCTGGCACCACCAGGCCGATCGGCAGATCGCTGGCAATGATCTTCCATGTGGCGCGGCTGGCGGCGAGCCGCTCCTTCAACCATCGACGCTGGCTCTCGCCCATCAGTGCCGACGAAGCGTCGAGCGCCACCTGCCGATTGGGGCTGTTCGCACCGCGGTAGCTGCGCAGGTCCAGCACGAACACCTCGGCGAGCGGCCCGAGGCTGACCGTTCGATAGATACGCTCCGGGTCGTCGCCGTTCAGGGGCAGCGGGTTGTATTCGCGGAACGCCTGCTGGGCTCGCGCCGCCAGCAGGGCGACGCTTTTCTCCGTGTAGCGCTTGTCGTTGCGGATGTCTTTCGTGTGGTACCAGTTGTCCCGCACCTCGTGGTCGTCCCACATCACAATCTGCGGCACCTCTGCGTTGAAGCGGCGCATGAGCTCGTCGAGAAGGTTGTACTGATACGCGCCGCGGAACTCGTCCACGCTCTGCGCGGGCTTCGACTTGCCCTCGGTCACGACGTTCTTCCAGATCGTCCCGTCGTCCAGCTTCACCTCGGGTTCAACGGGCTGGTCCGCGTAAATCGTGTCACCGAGATTGATGAAGACGTCGGGCTGCGCCCGCCGCATGGTCTCGTAGAGACGAAGGCCGCCCCAGTCCGGATTGATGCCCCAGCCTTGTCCGACCGTGTCGGCCGAGAACGCGATCGTCACATCACGGTCCGGCGAGGTTGAAGGGGTCAGAAAACTGCCGGCGACCGGCCGGCTGAAGGCGCGGAGGTCCCCGAGGTCCTGGAACGTGACGCGATAGAACACCCGCTGCCCGGGCGGCAGATCCGTGAGCACGACGCGCGCGGTGAAATCCGATGCTTCGAGCGCAGCCGGCCCGGCGATGCGCGGCGCCTTGGCGAAGTTCTCTGTAGACGAGTATTCGACGAACAGGCGTGACGGCCGATCGGCCCGGCTCCAGACGACGGCCCGGCCACCATGCACGTCGCCCGCGGCGATGCCGTGGGTCACGATCGGCGACGCGCTCTCAGATCGCACGATGCCCGGCGCCTGGCCGTAGACGCGGCCGAACGGCGCGACAGCCGCCGCGATGGCCGCACCCAGCGTTCCCTGGACGAACGCGCGGCGATCCACGACAGGACGTCGGTTCACTTGATTCGCGCCGGGACGGATCCGAGGTCTCGCGCCGCCGGGACGCCGGCAAGGCTCTCGGCCTTCGAGACCGCACGAACGATCGCTTCCGACATCACGTCGGCGGCCAGGGCCCCGATGATCGAGACGTTGACCGACTCCTGGAGAGTGCCGGTGGCGAGCGCGAAGACGGTGTCGCCATCGCCGGTCGTGTGCGACGGTGCAATCGCCCGGGCATAGCCGTCATCGGCCATGAGCGCCAGGCGGCTGGCCTCGGCTTTCGAGAGTCGAGCGTTGGTGGCGACGAGGCCGATGGTCGTGTTCTGACCTGGTTGCGGCTGCGCCTGGGCGGGACGGTTCAGCAGCGCCCCCGATCGGATCAGCGTGCGAACGTCAGCCAGCCCTTTCCCGTCTTCGGTTCGCAGTCCGGCCACGACCTTGCCGGACATCGGATCGATGATGTCGCCGACGGCGTTCACGGCGACGATCGCGCCGACGACGAGTCCGTTTGGCAAGGCAATGGCCGCGGATCCGAGGCCGCCTTTCATCGAACGGCCCGGTCCCATCTTGCCGACCGTGGCCCCCGCGCCGGCGCCGACATTGCCTTCGGCCACCGCCGCGTCGCTCGCAGCTTGCGCCGCCTTGTAGCCGCAGTCGGCCGTCGGCCGTACCTTGGGATTGCCGCCGAACCCGAGATCCATGAGGATGGCGGCTGGGACGATTGGCACGACGCCATTGGCGCCGACCGGCCAGCCGACGCCCTTTTCTTCGAGATACCTCACGACGCCCTGCGCCGCATCGATGCCGTAGGCGCTGCCGCCAGACAGCACGACGGCGTTGACCTTGTCGACCATGTTCAGCGGATCGAGCAGGTCGGTCTCTCGCGTGCCCGGCGCGCCGCCACGCTGCGACACGCCGCCGACCGCGCCAGGACCGTCGACCACGATCACCGTGCACCCCGTCGGCCGCTCGGTCAACGTCTGGTGGCCGACCCGGATGCCGGGGACAGCGGTCAGCCCCTTCGCATCCGGCCCGGCGGCGATGGCGATGGGCCAACGCATCGTGAGGCCGGCGGCGGTCAGCGTCGCGAGACCGAAGATGGTGAGTGCGGCACGTCGCATGATGACCTCTAGAAGCTGTACTTGATCGCGAGCTGGATGATGCGTCCGTCCTCGGCCGACGAGATCTGCCCGAAGGTGCCCGTGCCGATCACCGGATTCGGCTGGCGGAACTGCACCTGATTCCAGATGTTGAACGCCTCGAGCCGCAACTGCACGACGTGATTCCGCGGCAGCGTCACGTTCTTGAAGAACGAGAGATCGGTTCTGGCGAACCCCGGACCGCGCACGCTGCCTCGCGGCGTGGAGCCCGGCTGAGCGGTGTCGGGAATCGGCCGCCGGACGAAGCACGCCGTGTTGAACCATTGTGCGGCGGTTCGTGCCCCGCCTTCGTTCGGATCGCAAATCTGGTTCGGACGGTTCGTCAGATAGCGGATGTCGGTGGCCGTGTCGTAGACGGTGAAGGGGAAGCCGGTCTGCCCCTGGATGATGCCGTTCGCCTGCCAGCCGCCGAGGATGTGCGTCCCGACCGCGCCCATGTTGGTCGGGGAGGGCAGCGCGGCACCGAAGCTCAGAACGAACCGGTGACGCGCGTCGAACAGCGCGTCGCCCTTCTCGAACGTCAAGGCGCGTTCGATCGAAGCGTCATCGCCGATGGTGACCGGCAGCACCGGCCGCTGCTCGCCGCCGATATTGAGTCCTGACACGTGATCCACGGCGTGACCGAGCGTATATGACGCGAGGAAGTAGATGCCGCCGGTCGGCCGCATGCGGAAGCTGGCCTGCAGCGAGTCGTACCACGACCGCGCGACGGAGAACGTCGGCCGTACGAGGCTGAAGGCCGGGAACAGGCGCGCGCCAGGAGCCGTCTGCCCCGGCGTGTAGAGGCCCGGATTCACCTCCATGAAGATCGGCTGGTTGTAGCCGCGCGATCCGACGTATCCGACTTCTGCCGCGAAGCGATCCCGGACCTGCTGCTGCCACGACACGTTGAAGTGCTGCGCGTACGGCGACGAGAAATCTTCGCCCCAGCCGATGAAGATGAGCCCTGGCGGGAAGTCGTTGGCTCCGCCTGACACCGCCGACAGCGGATTCTGGAGGGTCAGCGCCGCCGGCGGAGCGTTGACTTCGAGGATCGGAGTGAAGGGCGGCGCGAGCACGCCGTTCTGGAAGAAGTCGCCCTGGCCGGCCAGCGCGTCGTAGAAGATGCCCCAGGCTCCACGCAGGGTGGATCGTCCGGTGCCGGTCGGATCCCACACGACGCTGACGCGCGGCGCGAAGTTGTTCTTGTCGGTGTCGTACGTGCCGCGCGGAACCCCCGCATCTCCGGGGTAGACCAGCCCCAGCGGCGCGGTCGGGAAGCGCGTGGACTGCTGGCCCGGGCGGAACGAGTTGAGCGCGTCGTTCTTGTCGACGAACGGCAGGGGCAGCTCGTAGCGGACACCGACGTCCAGCGTGACGTTCGTCCACGGGCGGAACTCGTCCTGGGCATATCCGGCGTACAGCCAACCCACGCCGTCCTGGTCGCTGTTCTGCGTCGCGCGGCGGAATTGCGCCGGGAGTCCGAGCAGGAAGTCAGCCGCGGCGTTGCCCGTGCCGTAGCTGGGGCTGCCGGAGAAAGTGTAGTCGCCGTTCGGACGGTTCACGAACGCGATCACCATGTGCTCGCGCCGGATGTCCACGCCGAACTTCATCTCATGCTTCCCCCGGACCCACGTCACATCGTCGGCAATCTCGAATACTTCGTTTTTGCGGTCGACGAACGGTTGATTGACGTCGCCGAGGCTGAAGAAGCCGTTGATGGTGATGTTGGCCAGGCCGATGGCTTTGTCCGAGTTCTGCGGGACGTTGATGCCGTAAGCCGAATTCGACAGTCCACTCGTGGCCTGCGGCACGGCGCCGATGCGGTTGTACGAGACACGCGCGACGTTGTAGAAGCTCGAGCCGAGGATGTAGGTGTCGGCGAACATCAGATCCTGCAACGTCGCCTTCGCGAGCGTACCGACCGGGCGTGTCGTCGGCGGATCGTTGCGATCGGTTTGACTCAGCATGTAGCGGCCGAGGATCGAGTGCCCGGCCGATCGCTGGTAGTCGAGCCGGATGCCGAACTGGTCGCGGTTGTCGACCGAGTCGGGGGAGAAGATGAAACGGTTTCCCGGGCTGTTCGGCGTCGGGACGAACTCGTTGAGGAGCTTCAGCGCCGCCTGATCGATCCGGGTTACCGGAATGGTGTTGTTGTTGAACGGTTGCCCGGTCTGCGGATCGCGAATGGTCGTGGACCCGAAGTTGCCGCCCCGCTGCGCCTCGCTCAGGACGACGAAGTTCTGGGTGACGCCGCTCGTGTTCCTGAATCCCTCGTAGTAGCCGAATCCGAACAGCTTGTTCTGCGCGACTGGACCGCCGAAGCTCGCGCCGAACTGGTTCTGCTTCAACTTCGGCTTCGGCTGATCGGCCGGGGCGAAGTAGTTGCGCGCCTGCAGCGCGTCATCGCGGTTGAACTCCCATGCCGCGCCGTGAAACTCGTTCGTCCCGCTGCGGGTGACGACGTTCACGACCGAGCCGGCGTTGCGTCCGTACTCGGCGCCATAGGAATGCGTGAGGATCTTGAATTCCTGGATGGCGTCAGGCGGCGGCCGCAGCACGAAGCCGGTGTTGAACGTGTCGTTGTTGCTGGCGCCGTCGAGCAGAAAGTTGTTCGACTGGTTGCGCTGGCCGTTGACGCTGAAGCCCGATGTCGTCGCGCCGAATCCGCCGGGTGTGGCCTCGCCGGCCGAACCGCCGAGTCCGTTGGCGCCGGTGGTGCCGTTGGGTGGCGCAATGACCCCCGGGAGCAGCGTGCCCAACTGCGTGAAATTCCGGCCATTCAGCGGCAGTTCGACGATCTGCGTGCGGTTGACGACGATGCCGAGCGTGGCGTTGCGGGTCTCGACAAGCGGCACGGCCGCCGAGACGGACACCGTCTCTTCGATGCGGCCGACCGCCAGCTGCAGATCGACGCGCGACGTGCTCTCGACGGTAACCGACACGTCGTCTCGAACGATCGTCTTGAAGCCGGAGAGCGATCCTCTGACGCGGTAGGTGCCCGGTGGCAGCAGCGGGACAGCGTAGTGGCCGTCCGCGTCGGTCAGCACCGTCCGCGTCTGGTTTGTCGCCACGTTCGTGACGTCGACGGTCGCCCCGGGCAGCACGCCGCCCGAGTCGTCGACGACGCCGCCGGTAATCGATCCGGTGGCCTGAGCAGCGGCTGGTGGCGCGCCGAGCCATAGCAGCGCCAGCGCCACGGCGCTGGCCACCCGTATCCATCCGCGCATCGTCGATCCTCCGTTTATCAGGCCGTGCCGGTCAGCGTCAGCAGCGACAAAGCCAGGACTTTCGTGGCGTTCACCAAATCGTCGACTCCGCACCACTCGTCGGGCTGGTGCGCGAGATCCAGGATGCCCGGTCCGTAGGCGACACAGTTCTTGATGCCGCCAATGCGATCGACGTGCTTGTGGTCATACGTGCCCGGGCTGGCGACATGCGTGGCCGGCCGGCCGAGCACCTCGGCCACGTGACGATCGAGCGCGGCGACGAGCGGCGAGTCGAGTGGCGTGTGCACCGGATGAACCACCATCAGATCACGGAGATCGTAGCGGAAGCCGGGCACATCGGCGGCAACTTGTTCGAGCAGCGTCACGATCTCGTGACGTGTGGCGTCGAAGCCCTCTTCGAGGAGAAACCGCCGGTCGAACACCGTCCGGCACGAGTCTGCCACGCACGGCGTCTGGATGCCGCCGACGGGTTGCCCGCCCTGAATGCCGTTGATGTTCAACGTGGCATGCCGGGCCCCTGAAGGGACCACCGGCACGCTGGTGGTCCGCGCATGAAGATTCGGCAGCAGGTCGCGCTGAATGCGGGTAAGCAGGGTCGTCATGTGATCGATGGCGCTGACACCCAGGAACGGCATGCTGCCGTGGGCGATGCGTCCGCGCGTGACCACTTCGAACCAGTACACGCCGCGATGGCCAAGACATACCCGATCGACGTTGAGCGGTTCAGGAATGATGACGTGGTCGATGGTCCTCGAGGTCAGGTAGCCCTGTTCGGCCAGCCATGCGGCACCGGCG
>JBKPSC010000028.1:0-6596 GCA_046734915.1 Acidobacteriota bacterium
CTCTCCACCTGCGCGTCATGAGCGACCCGGACTTCGTCGCCGGCCGCCTGAGCACGTCGTTCATGGAGCGCTTCCTCGCGAAGTCGCGCCAGGGCGGACGTTTCGCCGAAGCCGTATAGTCGCTGGTCAAGGACCAGCGTCTCGCACCAACGACTCGGACCAACGACCATGGAGCTGTCGCCGCTCTATGCGATCTGCGACGCGGACGTCTGCCTTCAGTCCGGCTGGTCGGTCGTCGAGTTCGCGAGGGCCTGCCTCGACGGCGGGGCAACGCTCCTGCAGGTTCGGGAAAAGGCGGCTGGCGGCCGGGCGTTTCTGGCCGACGTTTCGGCTATCGTGAAGCTCGCCTCGCCGTTCGGGGCGACGGTGGTCGTCGACGATCGAGCAGATATCGCGCGGCTTGGGGTTGCGCATGGCGTCCACGTGGGACAGGACGATCTCCCGCCTTCCGCGATCCGCGCGATCGTGCCGGCGCCCTCCATCGTTGGATTGTCGACGCACACTGACGATCAGGTGACCGCGGCACTGTCGGAACCGATCGACTACCTCGCCATCGGTCCGATCTTCGCCACGATCTCGAAGGCTACCGGATACGAACCGCGGGGACTCGACATCGTCCGCCGTATTGCCGCTCGCGCATCCGCTCATCGCCTGCCGCTCGTCGCCATCGGCGGCATCACGCTGGCGAGAGCTCCTGACGTCATCGACGCCGGTGCGCAGTCGGTGGCCGTCATCTCGGATCTGCTCACCTCCGGCGATCCCGCGGACCGCGTGCGCGAGTTCCTGCGCGCCCTCTCCTGACGCAGGCCGCTGGCGTCTCGGTCAAGCGAGGATCGCACTACAATGGCAGACTGCGCGAGCGCTCTGTGGACGGCCTTGTGACCTCGAAATCGGCGCGGCGGTCAGCCTGGACACAGAAGCCGCTCCTGGCCGTCGCGCTGCTGGCTTCGATCGTCGTCGGCGGCACGGTCGGCTACGTCGTCATCGAAGGATGGAACATCTGGGACGCGTTTTACATGACCGTCATCACCGTGACGACGGTCGGGTACCGGGAGATTCACGATCTATCACTTGCCGGGCAGGCCTTTACCGTCGTCCTGCTGTTTGGCGGAGTCGGAGCGGCACTCTACGCGTTCACGCTCGTAGCGGCGGCCGTAGTCGAGGGCGGGCTGCCGAACCGGCTCCAATGGCGTAGGCGCGCACGTATGCTCGAGACCATCCGCGATCACTTCATCATCTGTGGGTACGGCCGCATCGGCACCACCGTGGCGGCCCAGCTCCGGCGCGAGCATGTGCCGTTCGTCGTCATCGAGCGGGACCCGGTCCGCTGTCAGTCGGCGCTGGACGACGGAGCAGTCGCCATCGAAGCCGATGCGAGCCGGGAGGACGTGCTGCGGCGGGCTGGTATCGAGCGGGCGCGCGGTCTCATCGCCGTTGTCGGGACAGATGCCGAGAACGTCTACGCCGTGCTCAGCGCGCACGTGCTGCAGCCGAACCTCTTCATCGTCGGCCGGGCGGAAACCGAGGATGCAGTGCAGAAGCTGAAGCGGGCAGGCGCCAACCGCGTGATCTCGCCGTACCAAATAGGAGCGGTGCAGATTGCCCAGACCGCGTTGCGTCCGGCGGTCGTGGACTTCGTGGCGTTGGCCACCAGTTCGGAGAGCCTCGAGCTCGCCATCGAGGAGATTGCCGTCAGCGCCGCCTCCGCCCTGGCGGACCGCTCGATTCTCGAGGCCAACCTGCGCCAGCGCTTCGGCGTGATCGTCGTCGGGATCCAGCGTCAGGATCGGACGATGGAGTTCAATCCGGAACCCGACACCGCCATCCGCGCGGGCGACAAACTCGTGGTCCTGGGGCGGCCGCACTCGTTGAAGCGCCTCGAAGGGGAGGCGCTCGCCTGATGAGTGCTCGGATTCTGGATGGCACGGCCGTTGGTCTCGCCATTCGTCAGGAGGTAGCGCCAGCCGTCGAACGGTTCACCGCCACTGCGGGGCGCCCGCCTGGGCTCGGGATCGTCCTCGTCGGCAACGATCCAGGCTCCGAGCTGTATGTCGGAAGCAAACTGCGTTCGGCCAAGGAAACGGGACTTCGAGCCGACCTCGAGCGACTACCGGCAACCGCGTCGCTCGATGAGGTGCTCGATGTCGTCAAGCGGCTGAACGTGAGCGATGTACATGACGGAATCCTGGTCCAGTCGCCGCTGCCAGAGGCGATGGGCTCGGATGCCGAACGCCAGGTATTCGATAGCGTCGCGGTCGAGAAAGACGTGGACGGATTCCACCCGATCAACGTGGGCCGCCTCGTGCAGGGACGGACCGGGCTCGTCGCGTGCACGCCGTCCGGCATCATCGAGCTGCTCCAGCGGTCAGACATCGTCATCGCCGGCAAGCACGCGGTCGTCATCGGCCGGAGCGACATCGTCGGCAAGCCGATGGCGCTCTTGCTGCTGCATCGTCACGCGACGGTGACAATCTGCCATTCGCGCACGGTCGATCTGCCGGCGATCGCGCGCCATGCCGACATCCTGGTCGCGGCGATTGGCCGGCCGGCCTTCGTCACGCCGCACTTCGTCAAGCCTGGAGCGACCGTCATCGACGTCGGGACGAGCCGCGTCGTGGACCGAGCGACCGTGGAAGCGCTGTTCCCGACAGGTTCCAAGCGACGTGAGGCTTTCGAGCGCCGAGGCGCGCTGACGTTGGGTGACGTGCACCCGGCCGTCGAAGAGGTCGCCGGCGCCTTGACGCCTGTGCCCGGTGGGGTCGGGCCATTAACGATCGCCATGCTGCTCAAGAACACGTTGACGGCGGCTCAAGCGCGGAGCAGGGGCAGGTGGGGCGGGTAAGGCAGGTAGGCCGGGTAGGGCAGGTAGGCTTAACCGCGCAATTCCTGAACAACACTGCGGACTTGCGCGTCGGTTTCCTCGAACGTCCCTTCCGTTGAAATCGTGACGTCTGCCCGTGCGGCCTTCTCTTGCGCCGACAGCTGCGCTGCCAGCCGCTGCTCGGCCTCGGCCTCTGACAGCCCGCGCGCGAGGAGCCGACGGCGTTGCGTCCCGGGGGAACAGACAGTGGCGATCACGCGATCGAATTCCCCCTGGCGACCGGTCTCGAACAGCAGAGGGATGTCCACCACCGCGATCGGCGCGTGGTCGACGAGTTCAAACGCGCGAAGACCGGCGGCAATCGCCCGACGAACGGCAGGGTGGACGATGGCCTCGAGCTCCCGCCTCGCCGCTGCGTCTGCAAATACGATCGCTGCGAGCCTGCTGCGATCGAGGGCACCGTCGGGCTGAAGCACGGCGGAACCGAAACGTTCGGCGATCGCGAGTGACGCTTCGGTCCCGGGCGCAGTCACTCCATGCGCGAGCGCATCGGCGTCGAGGCACGGAATGCCGAGGCGTCTGAATGACTCGAGCACATAGCTCTTGCCGGTGGCGATGCCACCGGTCAGGGCCACCTTTAGCAACGTTTCACCGTCCCACCCGCGCTACCTGCTCCCTCGGCGGCCTACTCGTCGCAACTAGACTTCGACCTCCGTCGTGTCTTGCGCGGGAGCGATCCGCTCCTCCACGAAGGTGTTCCAGTCGTGGCAATGGGGGCACTGCCACAGCAATTCGGTGCTTCGGTATCGGCACCGCAGGCAGACGTGCGGATCCAGGTAGAACACGGCGTGCTGGGTGAGCTCGCCGTAGCGATTGACCAGGTTTGCGGGATGCCGCAGGTGTCCGAGCGCCCGCCAGATGGCTTGATGAATGCTCAAGGCGTGCGGGTTCTGCATGAGTGCGGCAAAGAGCAGGTCGAGGGCTTCCTGAGTCTGTCCGCTGGCGGCGTAGTGGCGTGAGAGTGCCAGGCGGCCGCGCCAATCCTGTGGGTTGGCATCGATCAGTTTTCGACAGAGCCTTGTGAACCGCTCCGGAGCGCCAGTCCGCATCGCCAGCGCTTCGAGGCGGTCGAAGGCCAGGTAGGCACGATCTGGTGCGACCTCGACCAGCTCTTCCCAGATGGTCGACGCGTCTTTGTCACGGCCCTCGGCTACGCGGACGTCGCCAAGGTTCAGGTACGCGGGCACCGCGCGCGCGTCGATGTTGATGGCGCTCTGGAACCGCCGGGCGGCTTCCGAATAGTCACGGCGCCGCATCGCCTCGAGGCCGATCTCGTTCTCCAAGAAGGCGAGAATCGCCTGACTCTGTGGGCGTGAATCGATCGCTGCGAGCTTGTTCAAACGCTGGCGCGTGTCGTAGGCCTCAGTCCACTGATGCTGCTCTTCGTGCAGCTTCTGGAGGTTCACCAACGCGTACTCGTTCTTCGGGTCGAGCCGCAGTACCTCGTTGAAGGCCTCGAGCGCGCGATCGACGAAGCCGCCGCGCTTGTAATCGAGGCCGAGGCAGAGAAGCACATAGGCGTGCTCGAGCCGCGACAGCTTGGATCGCTGCAGCAGCGACTGGTGGACGGTGATGGCCTTGCCGACCTGTCCCTTCTCCCGGTACAGATTCCCGAGGATCATGTGGACCTCGAGGGCCTCGGCGTCCAGGCTGGCGGCGCGGCTGAGCTCCTCGATCGCCAGGTCGATCTGATTCGCCACGAGAAAATTCAACCCGAGAATGTAGTGAGGCGACTCGCGGGCCCGGCGGCGATCGATCCATTGGCCGCCCCGCAGCTTGTACCGCTCCCAGGCCTTGCCGATCGCCAGACCGGCGAGCAGCGCGACGAGCGCAGCGAGCAGCGGCGCGTATCCGTTCATACCGTCTGGCCTTCGTTCAGATAGGACGCCATGACGGCGTCCCAGCGATCTTGCGCCCGGAGGACGATCTCGGCCAGCTCACGGGCGGCGCCGCGGCCGCCGCCGAAGCCGCTGACCCAGTGCACCCGCGCCCGGACTTCGGGAACCGCATCGGCCGGAGCCGCCGACAAACCGACGCGCGTCAGCACTCCCAGGTCGACGATGTCGTCGCCCATGTACGCGACGTCCGCATCGGCCAGACGCTCGTCTTGGAGGATCCTGGCGTACGCGTCAGCCTTGCTCGAAACGCCTTGGTAGATGAGCGTGATCCCCAGTTGGGCGGCCCGTATTGGGGTCGTCAGCGAGTTGCGCGCTGACAGAATCCCGACGCGGAGACCGGCGCGCTGCGCCCAGACGAGGGCAATGCCGTCGCGAATCGCGAACGGTTTGCTTTCGGTGCCGTCGGAATGCACGATGACGGTGCCGTCGGTCAGGACGCCGTCGACGTCGAACAGCAGCAGCTTGACCCGCGCAGCACGCTCCTGGAGAGTCACGATCAGACGAGCTCCGTTCGCCAGAGGTCGTGCAGGTGGACGACGCCGGCCACTCGCAGGGGCTTCCCTTCGGCAATCACCAGCACCGTAATCTTCCGCTGTTCCATGACGTTCAGCGCTTCGGCGGCCAGCGTCGCCGGCGGGACCACGACCGGCGTTCGAGTCATCACGTCGGCGGCCGCGAGCTCGAGCAGATCCGACGCGCGATCCATGTGCCGCCGGAGGTCGCCATCGGTGATGATGCCGCGCAGTTCGGCGCCATCGGCGACGACACAGGTCATGCCGAGCCCCTTCGAGGTCATCTCGTAGATGACGTCGCGCATGGGCGTCGATTCCGACACCTGCGGGCAGTATTTGCCGCTGTGCATCAAGCTCTCGACGCGCATCAGTCGCTTCCCCAGCTTGCCGCCGGGATGCAGGTTGGCAAAATCCTCTTCTCTGAACCCCTTCGCGACGAGAAGCGTCATGGCTAGAGCGTCGCCGAGAGCGAGCGCCGCGGTCGTGCTGGCGGTCGGCACGAGATTCAACGGACACGCTTCTTCCGTCACGCTGCAGTCGAGTGCGACATCGGCGGCTTCGGCGAGCGTCGACATGGGCGAGCCACTAATGACGATGAGCGTGGCGCCAAGCCGGCGGATGGTCTCGAGGAGGCGCAGAATCTCCTGTGTCTCGCCGCTGTACGAGAGGGCGACGACCACATCGTCCTTCTGAATGACTCCCAGATCGCCATGAATGGCTTCGGCGGGATGCAGGAAGAACGCCGGCGTGCCCGTGCTCGACAGCGTCGCGGCGATTTTGCGGCAGATGATGCCCGATTTGCCCATTCCCGTCACGATGACCCTGCCGCGGCACTCGTGAAGCAGCGCCACGGCATGATCGAACCGGTCATCGAGGCGTGGCACGAGCGCCAGGATGGCGGCCGCTTCCGTCTCCAGTACGCGCCTGGCCAGCGCGCGGTCATCCATGGACGCCCGCCCGCGGCTGCTTGACGATGGAGTCGAGAGCCGTGAGGCGGCGGAGCAACGCCTCGAGCCGATCCAGTCGGAGGGCGTTCTGCGCGTCGCTCTTCGCCCGCGACGGCTCCTCGTGGATCTCCAGGAACACGCCGTCGACGCCGGCCGCCACGCCGGCCGAGGCCAGTGGTTCGATGTACTGAGCGAGTCCGGCGGTGACGCCGTCGCCCGCGCCCGGCAATTGCAGACTGTGCGTCACGTCGAACACGACGGGGACGCCCTGCTCGCGCATCATCGGGAAGGCTCGCATGTCGACGACGAGATTGTGATACCCGAAGCTCGTTCCTCGTTCCGTGACGATGACCCGCGG
>JBKPSC010000029.1:0-3893 GCA_046734915.1 Acidobacteriota bacterium
CCGGTACGCGCTCGGACGACGCACTGCGGCAGCCTGGAGGCGTACGAAGCGCTGCTGCTGAAATCGCGGGAGCGTCCTGACGAGTTCTGGGCCGAAGTCGCCGGCGAGCTCGAATGGATGCGGCCGTGGGATGCCGTCTCCGAGGGTCACTTTCCCCACTTCAAGTACTTCGTCGGCGGCATCGGCAACCCCACGATCAACCTGCTCGACCGGCACTTGACGCGCGGCGCCGACAACCGCCTCGCGCTCATCTGGGAAGGTGAAGACGGCCAGACCCGCTTCTTCACTTACCGGATGCTGGCCGTTGAGGTCGGCAAGTTCGCGAACGTGCTCAAAGCGCTCGGAGTCACGAAGGGTGACGCCGTCGCCATCTTCACTCCGAACCTGTCCGAAGCAATCGTCGCGGTCCTCGCCTGCTTCAGAATCGGCGCGCTGTTCAACACCGTGTTCTCGGGATTCTCGGCGCGGGCGCTGCGCGATCGCCTCGAATCGTACCGGCCGAAAGTCGTCATCACCGCCGACGCGGGAATGCGGCGCGGTCAACCGGTTCCGCTCAAGCAGACCGTGGACGAGGCCATCGACGGTCTGTCGTCGGTCGGAGCGGTCATCGTCATTCGTCGCAGCGGCACGCCAGTCGCGATGAGCGCCGGCCGCGATCGCTGGTGGCACGAGCTGATGCGATCGGCATCAAGCGAATGCCCGCCCGAACCGATGGAGGCCAACGAGCCGGGCATCGTCTTCTACACCAGCGGGACGACCGGGAAGCCCAAAGGCATCGTCCACGCCGCGATGGCGTTCCTCGTCAACAACTACGTCTACGCGAAGTACCACCTGGACCATCATCCCCATGACGTCCTCTGGTGCACCGCCGATATCGGCTGGCTGACGATGCACATCTGGGGAATCGTCGGCGCGCTCGCCAACGGCGTGACCACTCTGGTGTTCGAAGGCGCCCTCGACTACCCGACGCCGGATCGCTTCTATCAGGTCGTAGATCGGTATCGCGTCAACAAAATCTTCACCGCTCCCACGGCGATCCGCATGCTCATGCGGCACGGCGAGGCGCTCATGGCCCCCTACGATCTCTCCTGCCTGGAGGTGGTGGCGCTCGTCGGGGAACCGTTCAATCCCGAAGCCTGGCACTGGACGTACGAAACGCTCGGCAAGAGCCGCATCTACGTGAACAACACGTGGGGGCAAACGGAGCTGGCTGGTTGTCCGCTGGCCGGCGCCGCCTGGCTCACGCCGATGAAGCCAGGCTCGTGCGGTCCGCCGTTCCTCGCCGCCGACGTGGATGTCGTCGACGATCGCGGACGTCCGGTCGGGGTCAACACGACTGGCAATCTCGTCCTTCGCCGGCCGATTCCGATGATGCTCCGCACGCTCTGGCAGGAACCGGACCGGTTCGTGCGCAGCTACTTCTCCCAGGTGGACGGCTGCTACTTCACGAATGACGCCGCCGTGAAGGACGCCGATGGCCACGTGTGGGTCACCGGGCGTGTGGACGACGTGATCAACGTCGCCGGACACCGCTTGAGCACGATGGAAATGGAGAGCGCCATCATGGAGTGCGCCGGTGTCGCCGAAGTGGCGGTCGTCGGCATGCCCGATGCCATCAAGGGACTCGTGCCCGCCGCCTTCGTGACGCTCAAAACCGGACAGTCGCCGTCTTCTGAACTGGAGGACAGGGTGCGACGCCAGGTGGTCGACACGATCGGCAAGATTGCGGTACCGGATCGAGTGATCTTCACGGACATCCTGCCCAAAACGCCGAGCGGAAAGATCATGCGGCGGCTGCTCAAAGAGATCGTCACAACCGGTGAGGTCGAATCCGATGTGACTGCGCTCGAGGATCGATCCTCGATCGAGACACTCAAAGCGCTTGTGAGAAAGGCCACGCCATGACTGCGCTGACGTCTCTGTGGCTGCCGATTCTGCTCGCTGCGGTGCTCGTCTTCTTCGCCAGCTTCGTCTTACACATGCTGGTGCCATTTCACCGGGCGGACTACCGCCCGCTGCCGGCCGAAGACGACGTCATGGAGGCGTTGCGGCGCTTCAACATCCCGCCGGGGGACTACATGGTCCCGTGCCCGGGCGGTCCTGAGGCGATGCGCGATCCGAAGTTCCTCGCCAAGATGAGCAAGGGACCCGTCGTCGTGGCGACGTTCATGCCCGGCGGACCGATCCGCATGGGCCCCCAGCTCGCTCAGTGGTTCGTCTATTGCCTCGTCGTCGGATTGTTCGCGGCCTACCTGACCGGGCGCGCCCTTCCACCGGGCAGTCAGTACCTGCGCGTCTTCCAATTCGCCGGTTGCGCCGCCTTCATCGGCTACTCACTGGCGATGTGGCAACTGAGCATCTGGTACCACCGCTCGTGGACGACGACCATCCGCTACACGATCGACGGCCTGATCTTCGGCGCGCTCACCGCCGGCGTCTTCGGCTGGCTCTGGCCGAAATGAACGAACGGCGCGCCTGCCTCAGGCCGGCAGCCCGTTCTTCAGCACGTTCCGCATCGCATTGACGAACGTGTCGATCTCCTCGAGCGGCGTGTAGATGTTCGGCGTGACCCGCAGCCCACGGTAGCTGAGGCTCGGCGTTTTGACGTTCTCGTGTCCCACCGACGTGATGACGATGCGGTACTTGTCCCACAGGTACGGGACGAGCTTGTTCGAATCGACGCCGTCGATCGAGACGACGGCGAGTCCCCAGGTTTGTCCGGGCTCCAGGCTGGAGTGCAGCTTGATCCTCGAGTCCTTCTTCAGCTCGTTGGCCCAGCGCAGCGTCAGATAGCGCAAGCGAGCGGCCTTTCGCTCGATGCCGATCGCCTGCTGAAAGGCGATAGCTTCGCTGATCGCCGCCTTGGTGGCGGCCGGACTCGTGCCGATCTCTTCGAACTTGCGGACGTCGCTATCGCGCCGCTCCGGCGCCGCCTGCAGCGGCCAGGTCGAGGCGATCCGATCGCGGCGCACGTAGAGGAGGCCCGTGCCCAGCGGCGCGAGCAGCCATTTGTGCAGGCTGACGCCGTAGAAGTCCATCTCGAGGTCGCGCAGCTTGAACGGGAAGTGGCCGAGGGCGTGCGCGCCGTCGACGATCGTCGTGATGCCGCGCTGCCGGGCCAGGCGGCTCAGATCGCGAACGGGGAACAGCTGCCCCGATTGATTGGTGATGTGGCAGAAATGCAGCACCTTCGTGCGCGGCGTGATCGCGCGTTCGAAGCGCTCGAGGAGATCGGCCTGCGTCGTCGGGCAGGGGAAATCGAGCCGCGTGACCGTGATCTTGTCGCGCCGGGCGCGCTGGTCCCAGGTCGTCAGCATCCGGCCGTAGTCCTGTTCGGTCGTGATGATCTCGTCGCCTGGTTTGAGGTCCAGACCGTTCTGGGCGATTTGCAGCGATTCGCTGGCGTTCCGCGTGATGGCCAGTTCCTCGGGATCGGCGCCGAACTCCTCGGCCAGCCGCCGCCGTGCGGTTTCGATGTTCCGCTCGATGAGGGCGCGGTGATAGGCGGGAGCCTGATTGGAGTAGTCCATGTAGCGTTTGCACGCCTCATGGACGACCGTCGGGCTCGGGCACTGGTTGCCGTTGTTGAGATTGATCAGGGAGCGGTCGAGCGTGAACGCGAACTGGATCTCGCGCCAGTAGGTTTCGTCGGCCGCGACGTCCTCGGGTGAACGGTTCTCGATGGCGGCCGTCGCTGCCGCCACCTGCTCGATTCCGAGCGGCCGCGCGAGGTAGCCCGCTCCAGCCGCAGTGCCGGCCAGCCGAAGGAGGGAACGTCGGCTCAGCATGATGCCTCCTGCTCGATGTCACCGGGTTGCGATAACGCTGTATTCGCCTTGCGCTCGCCGATCCGCCTCGAGATCTCGACTCCCGTTGGGAAACAGCACTTCCGC
>JBKPSC010000030.1:0-4843 GCA_046734915.1 Acidobacteriota bacterium
TTGCTTCGATGAGTGAGGCCATGTCGACGCTATTCTAGTGCGCCGGAGGAGAAGGCGGGCCGGGCACCTTCGCGAGAAGGGCCCGGCGGGGAGCAGAAAGTGAGGAAGGGTCGGACTACGAGTTGAGCGATCGAGCTTCGAGGGTACCGACGTGCACGGGTGTATCAGCACGCTTCGGGCGCCTGAAAAGAATGCAGGTCGCGAGCATCGCCACGCCCCACACTACCAACGTGGCCGACTCGGAGATGCCCAGGAGCGCGTTCACGCTATTGCTCTCCTTTCGTCTTTCGGGATTGACGCGAACGCCAGTACTTCCGCGCGGCCAGCGTCACGCCGCCGGCAATCATCAGGACGCCCGTCGCGGGCTCGGGCACTGCATGCGATTCGTTACGTCCGATCGGCTTGACGCCGCCGATCATCGGCGTGTCACCGATGGCGGCAACCTGTCGTCCCGAGAGACCCAGCGCCGCCTCGGCCGACGCCGCCTGCGTGGTGGCTGCGCCCATCACGAGCGTGCCCGCCACGATCGCCCCAGCCATCAACCTACGAGCATCCATTGCGAACCTCCGAATTACAGAACCGGCACGACTCTCGATGACTGCACTCACTGCTTCATTGCTCGTGCCGGGCGTGAGAGGGCGCCAGAATTGAGCAATTCATCCGACCGGGCGCCGAGGTCGCCGATGAAGTCATCCATCGGCGAGGCTTTTGTTCCACGGAACGTGCGCTAGTGGTACGTCCAGGCACGGCCTGCTAATGTGTGCAGCCCAATGCAGGCAACGGACAGGGCGGAATGTGTGATGATGCCCGGGCTACGATATTCGCCGCGAGAGTGACTGATGATCTCGAACGAAGCCACCATGAGCCGGAGAATCAACAGCCCCGCACAGGTGCTGTTCGCCAGTTTGATCGGAACCACCATCGAGTTCTTCGATTTCTACATTTATGCAACCGCGGCCGTGCTGGTGTTTCCACGCCTCTTCTTTCCGTCGACCGATCCAGCGTCCGCGAGACTGGCGTCGTTGGCGACGTTCGCCGTCGCGTTTTTCGCGCGGCCGATCGGTTCGGCGTTGTTCGGTCACTTCGGCGACCGCATCGGTCGCAAGACGACACTCGTCGCCGCCCTGCTGACGATGGGATTGTCGACGGTCGGCATCGGCCTTCTGCCGACGTACGCCGCCATCGGCGTCGCCGCGCCCGCCTTGCTCGCTTTGTGCCGGTTCGGGCAGGGTCTGGGACTTGGCGGCGAGTGGGGCGGCGCCGTCCTCCTGGCGATCGAGAACGCGCCGCCCGGCAAACGGGCGTGGTATGGCATGTTTCCGCAGCTCGGCGCACCGGTCGGCTTCTTCTTTTCCGGCGGTGTGTTCCTCGCGCTGTCTTCGTTCCTCGATGATGAGCAGTTCTTTCAATACGGGTGGCGCCTGCCGTTTCTGGCGAGTGCGGTCCTCGTGCTCGTCGGCCTCTACGTGCGGTTGACGATCACCGAGACTCCGGTCTTTCAGCAATCCGTTCACCGGCGGGAGCAGGTGAAGGTGCCCGTGCTGGCGGTGTTCCGCGATCACACCAAGACGCTGGTGGCCGGCACGCTCGTCTCGCTGGCGACCTTCGTGCTGTTCTACCTGATGACCGTCTTCACCCTGTCGTGGGGTACCACTGCGCTCGGCTACAGCCGCGAGCGGTTCCTCATCATGCAGCTCTTCGGCATCGTCTGCTTTGCGGCGACGATTCCGATCTCCGCGAAGCTTGCCGAGGCCGGTCGGCGGACCACGATGATCTGGGTGACCGTCGCCATCGGATTGTTCGGGCTCGTCATGGCGCCGCTGTTCAGTGCCGGGACCGCCGGCGTCCTGCTGACGTTTGCAGTCGGCCTGGGGCTGATGGGCCTGACCTACGGCCCGCTCGGAACGGTGCTCTCGGAGTTATTCCCGACTGCGGTGCGCTACACGGGAAGCTCGCTGACGTTTAATCTGGCCGGTATTTTCGGGGCGTCCCTGGCGCCGTACGCGGCCACGTGGCTGGCGACCCACTACGGACTCGGCTATGTCGGCTACTACCTGACCGGTTCGGCCGTCCTGACGCTCCTGGGACTGCTGATGACCCGCGAAACGAAGGATACGGAGCTGGCGTAGACGAGGATTACGGGGTTCGCCCTTGACTGAACACCGCTGTGGGCTTCAGGATGCGGCCCACGCCGAGGCCAGCCGACGCTGCGGTCGTCGTCATCGTTCGAGAGTGGAGAATGAACATCAGCCGTTTTCTTGCCCTTGGGTCGGCGTGTGCGGTTCTCTCGAGTGCGACCGCCCACGCGCAGCCGCCGACGCCCGGCACTGGCGCGCCGGCGGCGGCGGTTCATCGCGCCTCGGCGTCGCGAACGGGCGAAGCGCCGACCATCGACGGCGTGCTCGACGAGCGCGCCTGGCAGGACGCGACTCCCATCGACAGCTTCGTCCAGGTCGAGCCTGCCGAGGGTCAACCGGCGACGGAGAAGACCGAAGTCAGAATCCTTTACACGCCGACGGCGCTTTACGTCGGGGTCACCTGCTTCGACAGCGAACCATCGGGAATCGTGACGACCGACGCGCGGCGCGATTCGGCGCTGACCGGCCAGGACTCGTTCCAGATGATCTTCGACACCTACCATGATCGACAGAACGGGTTCATCTTCGGCACCAACTCCGTCGGCATCCAGTACGACGCGCAGGTGCGGAACGAAGGCGAGACTCTTCGCGGTGGACCGCCCGGTGGGCTGGGCGGCGGCAACAACACCGGCGCCGGCGGCGGTGTGAATACCAACTGGGATGGCTCGTGGGATGTGAAGACGCGAGTGACCGAGACAGGATGGACAGCGGAGTTCGCCATTCCCCTCAAGACGCTCCGCTACGGCGCACCGCCGCAGATCTGGGGGGTGAACTTCTCGCGCAACATCGAGCGGAAGCGCGAGCTCGTCTACTGGTCGCCGGTGGCGCGCATCTACACCTTGACCCGTCTTTCGTCGGCCGGCGAGCTGCGGGACCTCGAGGTGCCAGCGCCTCGCGATTTCAAGCTGATTCCCTACGTCATCTCGGCGGCCAATCGGAACTTCGCGAGCCTGAGCGAGCGCGATTACGACCAGTCTGGCGATTGGGGAATCGACGCCAAAGTCGGCGTGGCCTCGAGCCTCACCCTCGACATGACTTACAACACCGACTTCGCGCAGGTCGAGGTGGACGAGCAGCAGATCAACCTCACGCGGTTCAACCTGCTCTTCCCGGAGAAGCGGCCGTTCTTTCTCGAGAACCGCGGGCTGTTCGCGGTCGGCCGCCCCGGTGAAATCGATCTGTTCTTCAGCCGGCGGATCGGCATCGACGAAGCCGGCACGCTCATTCCCATCGTCGGCGGCGCGCGCCTGACCGGCAAGGCACGCGGCGTCAACGTCGGCATGATGAACATGCAGACGGATCGTGTCGGCACGACATCGTCCAACAACTTCACTGCGGCGCGGGTCAACAAGGACCTGCGCAATCGTTCGAGCCTTGGTGCGATGTTCGTCAATCGTATTGGTACGGGCTCGATTGCCGGAGACAACAACAACAACCAGACGTACAGCGTCGACGGCAAGCTCGGAATCCACGAGGCTGTGACGTTCAGCGGATTCGCCGCACGCACGCAGACGCCCGGCCTCGACGGGCGGGACCACGCCTACAGCACCGCGTTCGAGTACCGGACGCGCCAGTACGAAACGACGCTCAGCTACGCGGAAGTCGGCGAGGACTTCAATCCCGAGGTGGGCTTCCTCGAGCGGACCGACGGCTACCGCCAAGTCAGTACCGCGTTCCGGCGGCACCTGCGGACGCCGGGGCTGGCCAAGCTCGGACTGCGCGAGTTCGAGCCACACGCGAGCTACGAGAGCTACTGGGGATTCGACGGCCTTCAGGAAACCGCGACGCTCCACATCGACGGGCGCTGGGATTTCGAGAACGGCTATCAGCTGACGTCCACGGCGTTGAATGTCCAGTACGAAGGTTTGCGCGAGGCGTTCGAAGTCTATCCAGGTGTCGTCGTTCCAGCCGGCAATTACCGCAGTCCGTATTTCTTCGGACAGGCGAACACCGATCGACGCAAGTGGATATCCGCGGCGTTGAGTTGGAATTTGGGCGGCTTTCTGTCGGGCGATCAGATCAGTCTGTCGCCAACGCTGAACATTCGCCAGGGCGGCCGGCTGACGTCACAGTTTCGCTGGACGCGGAACGATATCGACCTGCCGCAAGGTGCCTTTGTCACGAACCTCGCGACGGCGCGCGTCACCTATAACTTCTCGACGCTCATCAACGCCTCGACGTTGATTCAGTACAACGATCGCACACGTCGGTGGTCGACCAACCTGCGATTCAACTGGCTGCGCACCGCCGCGACGGGCTTGTATGTCGTCTATAACGACACCGAAGCCTTCAACGGCGTCGGCCCGGTGAACCGTACGTTCATCATCAAGTACGCGCACATGCTGGATGTGCTGGACTGACGAACTGGGGGCCGGGAGGGCGGGAAGGGCAGGGAGGCCGGGGAAGGCAGCGCCTGCGGCCACACGCGAGTGAGGACATGGAGATCCGAGCGAGCGTGTCGGCGTTAGTTCGCGGCGGGGGTGGGGCCCCGCCGCTCGGGGAAGAAAGAAGCGCCTGCGGCTACACCTGAGCGAGGACAAGGGATCCGACGAAGGTGTCAGCGTCAGTTCGCGCTGGGGGTGGGGCCCCAGCGCCAGTGAAAAAATGCCGGCACCAGCAGGGGAGCTCGTTAAACGCCGCCGCGAGAGAGGCCGATAACAAAGGCAACTCCCGGCGGCGTTTCTGCGTACAAGAGTCCCCATGTT
>JBKPSC010000031.1:0-16313 GCA_046734915.1 Acidobacteriota bacterium
GGTGAAGCCGTGAATGAAGGCGGACGGCGTCCTTAGACGACGCGCTCGACTTTGACCGGGACGCCGACGAGATATTCGAGCCGGATGCGGTCGCCCGGCTCGAGATGGCGCGTGACGGCTTCCGGACCCATCCGCGCCACATGCGGCTGTCCGTCCGGGTCGTCGACGTCGGTGAAGAACAAGTCCAACGAGACCTGACCGTGGATGCTAACCGGCTGGACCTTCTTCAAGATACCGTCGCGCGTGCCCTTTAGCATCGCTGCTGTCCTCGTTCCTGTTCAGTATACCGCGCTAGCCGAACGGTAGCCGCAATCCGTCGCCGATTTCCGGCAATTCTCGCTGCAGGTTGTGCACGCTGACACCGAGGAGGCGGACCGGACGGCGACCCGCCTCAGTTCGCGACAGGAGCTCGAGCGCGCGCGCGACGATTGCCGAGCGGTCCCGTGTCGGCGGCGCACTGTGACTCCGTGTGATGGTCGTGAAGTCGGAGTAGCGGACTTTGATGACGACGGTCCGCGCGAGGGTGTCGCGGCGCGCCAGCCAGTCGGCGGCGTCGCCGGCCATTTGCATGATTTCCTCCTGGACGCGGCCGATGTCGACGAGATCTTCCACGTATGTGCTCTCGGAGCCCGACGACTTGGTTTCGCGATTGGGGACGACTGGCCGGTTGTCGATGCCGAGCGCCAGTTGCTGCAGCCACTCGGCGAGGCTTCCGACCACCTCCTGCAGCCGACTGCTCTCGACCCGACGCACGTCGACCAGGCGCTCGATGCCGTGCGCGCGCAGCTTGCGCGCCGTGACCGGCCCGACACCCCAAAGGGCATCGACCGGCAGTTGTTGGAGAAATGGTTCGACGCGCTCGGGGCTGATGATCGTCAGGCCATCGGGCTTCTTCCACCCCGACGCGATCTTCGCAAGAAACTTGTTCGGCGCGACGCCGGCGGAAGCGGTCAGCCCGGTCGTTCCCCGAATGCGTGCCTTCAGGCGGCGGGCGACCGTCGTTCCGAGGACTTCGCCCCAGGCGTTCTCGGTGACGTCGAGATACGCCTCGTCCAGAGAGAGCGGCTCCACCAGGGGCGTCACTTCGCGAAAGATGGAGAACACCGCTGACGAGGCGGCCTTGTAGCGGCTGAAATCGGGACGAACAATGGTCAGCGTGGGGCACAGCCGGACCGCTGTGGCCATCGACATCGCCGAACGAACGCCGAAGACGCGCGCTTCGTAGCTTGCCGCGCACACCACGCCGCGTTGATCGGGCGATCCGCCGACGGCCACGGGTTTTCCCCGCAGCGCCGGGTCGTCGCGCTGCTCGACGGATGCGTAGAACGCGTCCATGTCGATGTGCAGGATTCGGCGGATCACTTCCATTACAGGATGGCAGGATGGCAGGATGGCGGAAGGTAACAGTCGCGATGCCGACGCGGTTTGCGGCCCATCGATGCAGATTGTAAACTTCTCGGTCGCCTCAGCGAAGTCGGTGAGCTCAGCACCAAGCACGAATCACCAAGCATCAGCACCAAGAACCAAGAACTCATCACCAAGCACCGAAAGAGCCCATAACAACCCATGCCTCAGTTTATTTACACGATGAAGGGCCTCGGGAAGGTCCATCCACCCGATATCCGCGTCCTCGACGACATCTGGCTCTCGTTTCTCCCCGGCGCGAAGATCGGCGTGCTCGGCCTGAACGGCGCCGGCAAGAGTTCGCTCCTCAAGATCATGGCCGGCGAAGACAAGAGCATCCTCGGCGAGGCGTTCCCTGCCGCGGGCATTTCGGTCGGATTTCTCCACCAGGAGCCTCGACTCGATGCGTCGAAGAACGTTCTCGGGAACGTCGAGGAAGGTGTCGCGCCCATCAAGGCCCTGTTGACGCGCTATGACGAGGTGAACGAGCGACTGGGGCAGGATCTCTCGCCAGACGAGATGGACAAGGTCCTCGAGGAGCAGGCCAAGATTCAAGACAAGATCGATGCGGCCAACGCGTGGGATCTGGACTCGCGCCTCGAGCTGGCGATGGACTCCCTGCGACTACCGCCACCTGACACGGATGTCGCGAAGCTGTCTGGCGGCGAGCGGCGGCGCGTCGCGCTCTGCCGCTTGCTGCTGCAGTCACCCGATTTACTTCTGCTCGACGAGCCAACGAACCATCTCGACGCGGAATCGGTCGCTTGGCTGGAACGATTTCTCAAGGACTATCCCGGAACCGTGGTCGCCGTCACCCACGATCGCTATTTCCTCGACAACGTGGCGGGATGGATCCTCGAGCTCGACCGCGGCCGTGGCATTCCGTGGGAGGGCAACTATTCGTCGTGGCTGGACCAGAAGCAGCAGCGTCTGGCGCTCGAAGAGAAGGCCGAAACCAAGCGTCAGCGCACCCTCGAGCGCGAGCTCGAATGGATCCGCATGTCGCCTCGTGCGCGGCAGGCCAAAGGCAAAGCCCGGCTCAACGCCTACGAAGAGCTGCTCCGCGAGGACTCGGCCCAGAGGATCGAGAGCGCCGAAATCTACATTCAGCCGGGCCCGCGTCTGGGCGACGTCGTTGTCGAAGCGCGTGGCCTGCGGAAGGGTTACGGAGACAACCTGCTCATCGACGGCCTGACCTTCACGTTGCCGCGCGGCGGCATCGTCGGCGTCATCGGTCCGAACGGTGCCGGGAAGACCACGCTGTTTCGAATGATCACCGGACAGGAGCAGCCTGACGGTGGAACCCTGAAAATCGGCGAGACCGTGCAGATCGGCTACGTCGACCAGAGCCGCGAAGCGCTGGCCGCGGACAAGACCGTGTGGGAGGAGATCTCCGGCGGCCTGGACGAGATCGAGCTGGGGAAGCGAAAGGTGGCTTCACGCGCCTACGTTTCTTGGTTCAACTTCAAGGGACCAGGGCAGCAGCGGAAGGTCGGCACGCTGTCGGGCGGGGAGCGGAACCGCGTCCACCTGGCGAAGCTGCTGAAGAGAGGCAGCAACCTGCTGCTGCTCGACGAGCCCACCAACGATCTCGACGTAGACACGCTGCGCGCGCTGGAAGAGGCGCTGCTCAACTTTGCCGGCTGCGCGGTCGTGATCAGCCACGACCGCTGGTTCCTGGATCGCATTGCGACCCACATGCTCGCCTTCGAAGGCGAGAGCCAGGTGGTGTGGTTCGAGGGCAACTATCAGGATTACGAGGCCGATCGGAAGCGGCGTCTCGGTGCGGAAGCCGATCAGCCGCACCGCATCAAATACCGGAGGCTCACGAGGTAGGGCAGGGCGGGCGGGGTGGGCAGGGGAGGCGGGGAGGGCCGGGTAGGGAAGGCGGGAGGAAAGGTTTTCTTCCCTGCCCACCCTGCCTTCGCCGCCCTTCCTGCCTACTTGCTCTCGGTCGCCACCTTCCCCTTGAAGTACTCCAGCGTCGGGACGAGGCCTTCCTCGAGCGACACCTTCGGCTCCCATTGCAGCAACGTTCGGGCCCGGGTGATGTCGGGCTGCCTGACTCGCGGATCGTCGGTAGGCAGCGGCTTGTAGACGATACGGCTCTTCGACCCGGTCATCTTGATGATCGTCTCGGCGATCGCCTTGATCGTCATCTCGCGCGGGTTGCCGATGTTGACCGGATCGTTCACGTTCGACAGCATCAGCCGGATGATGCCGTCGACGAGATCAGAGATGAAGGTGAAGCTGCGGGTCTGCGTGCCGTCGCCGAAGATGGTGACGTCTTCACCGCGCAGCGCCTGAGACGCAAATGCTGGGACGGCGCGGCCATCGTTCAACCGCATCCGCGGTCCATAGGTATTGAAGATCCGGACGATCTTCGCGTCGAGGTTGTGATAGCGGTAGTAGGCCACGGTCATGGCCTCTGCGAACCGCTTCGCTTCGTCGTAAACACCGCGCGGACCGATCGGGTTGACGTTGCCCCAGTACGTCTCCTTTTGCGGATGCTCGAGCGGGTCGCCGTATACCTCGGACGTCGATGCCAGCACGAACGTCGCGTTTTTCTCCTTCGCCAGGCCGAGCGCCTTGTGCGTGCCGAGTGCGCCCACCTTCAGCGTCGGAATCGGCAGCTCGAGATAGTCGATGGGGCTGGCCGGGCTCGCCCAGTGCAGCACGTAATCGACTGCCCCGGCGATGTGGATGTAGTTGGTGACGTCGTGCTTGATGAACGTGAAGTCCCGGTTCGCCAGATGGGCGATGTTGTCGGTCGTGCCCGTCAACAGGTTGTCGACGCCGACGACATCGTACCCGCGATCGAGCAGGGCCTCGGACAGGTGCGAGCCGATAAAACCCGCAGCCCCGGTGATCACAACGCGCTTTTTCATGGAGTCTCGAAGGAGGCCGAATCGTCAGGTGATCAGTAGGCGTGCTTGTGGAAGAAGCCGCGCAGCAGGGTCAACCACATGATCTTCAGATCGAGCCGCACCGACCAGTTCTCAATGTAATAGAGATCGTACTCGATTCGCTTGTCGAGCGGCGTGTTCCCCCGCCAGCCGTTCACCTGGGCCCAACCCGTCAGCCCAGCCTTCACCTTGTGACGGAGCATGTACTGAGGAACCTTGTGCTTGAACTGGGCGACGAAGTGCGGGCGCTCCGGCCTGGGTCCGACGAGCGACATGTCACCGAGGAACACGTTCCACAATTGCGGCAGCTCATCCAGGTTCGAGCGGCGCAGAAACCGTCCGAGCGGCGTCACGCGCGGGTCGTCTTCAATGGCCCAGATCGGTCCCGTGCCCTTTTCCGCTTCGTTGTACATCGATCGGAATTTGATAATCGTGAACGACTTGCCGTCGAGGCCCATCCGTTCCTGGCGGTAGAACACTGGCCCGCGGGACGTCAGCTTGACGATGAACGCCAGGATAGCGAGCGGCAGGGCGAACACGGCCAGGCCGACACACGAAATGCCGATGTCGATCGCCCGCTTTATCAGCGCGTTGAGACCTTGCAGCGGGATGTCGTTGACGTTGATGACCGGGACGCCGTCGAGATCTTCGAGTCGCGCTCTGAGGGCGATGACCTGCAGCAGATCCGGGACGACTTTGACGTCGACCATTTCGCGGCTGGTTCGCTCGAGCAGCTCGATCATGCGCACATGCTGTTCGGGAGGGAGCGCGACGTACAGATGGTCGACCGACTCACGTACGGTGATCTCCGACGAATCGGACAGCGTGCCGAGCAAGGGAAGGCCACGGTACCCCAGATGGTCGCCGCCGGCGCGATCGTCGACGAAGCCGACAATCTGGTAACCGAGCTCACGGTGCTCGAGGATCTTGTCCGCGACCAGCCGTCCGAGCTCGCCCGATCCGGCGATGAGAATGCGCTTGAGGCCGATGCCGGCCCGCCAGCGGCGCTCGAGCACCTCGCGGACGAGCTCGCGAGAGGCGAACGTGAGAATCACGTTCAGGACGAGGAACATTCCCCAGACGAGCTG
Source organism: Acidobacteriota bacterium (assembly GCA_046734915.1). Lineage (GTDB taxonomy): Bacteria > Acidobacteriota > Vicinamibacteria > Vicinamibacterales > CAVVIG01 > VFZL01. Next base: position 5,399 of record JBKPSC010000031.1, read on the forward strand.
CGATACCTCGAAGGCGCCGGCGTCCTTGGCTTCGTTCGTCGCGAAGTAGGTCTGGACGTACAGAGTGGCGACGATGCCGAAAACGACCGAAAGGATGCTGCCGACGAACACGGCGAAGAAGTCGTCGACGCGCGAGCGGCCGCGGCGGAGCCGATAGAGGCCCTGCAGGTGGAAGCCCACCGGGACCAGCACCGCGATAAACGGCACCACGTTCAGGTATTGCGCGAGCGGCGGCAGGCCCTTCGTGATCGGAATGATCCCGGAATGGAACCGGATCGCGTAGGAGACGATGAACGCGCAGATGCCGAGCAGTGCGTCAGAGGCGACGTGAAAGGTAACCAGCAGGCGGTTGTGGCGGATCACCGAGCCGCCTCCGATCCGCTCTGACGAATGAGCGCCTCCATCTCGTCGCCAAATCGGGTCCGCCCGAATCGCTCCGCGTGCTGTCGAATCTGTGCAGTGTCGTAGCGGCGGTTCAAGGCCGTCGCCAGGCATTCGGCGAAGGCCTCGACGCTGAGCTCGGGGACAAGCTCACCAGTCTCACCAGGCAGCACCGTCTCCATCGCTCCGCCACGACCCAGCGCGACGACCGGGCGGCCACAGGCCTGCGCCTCGAGCGGCACGATACCGAAGTCCTCTTCGCCGGGGAGGAGGACGATCGCCGCTCGCCGGTAAAGCGATCGGACCTCGTTATTGGGCAGACGGCCGAGGAATGTCACGTCCGCGCCACCGGCCACCTGCTCCAGGACCGCCCGCTCGGGACCCTGACCCACGACCTTGAGCGGAATGCCGACGCGTGCACACGCGGCCATTGCCAAATCGATTCGCTTGTAGGGGACCAGCGCCGAGACAATGAGCGCGAAGCCCTCCGGCGCCCCGGCGTCGGGGTGATAGAAGTCGGTGTCGACCGGCGGATACACAACTGTAGCCTGGCGATTATAGTATCGGCCGATCCTACCCGCAACATAATGAGAGATAGCCAGATAGCGGTCGACGCGGTCGGCCGTCTCGCGGTCCCAGCGGGCGAGCCGCTCCATGATCGGGCGCATGACCCGGCTGCGAACCGTACCGATGCGGTCGGGACCGAAGTAAGCGTCGAACTGATCCCAGGCATAACGCATTGGCGTCAGGCAGTAGCAGAGATGGTGAGCCGAGACGCCCCGAATGACCGACTTGGCCGCGCAGTGACTGATGCTGAGCACCAGGTCGAAGCGGTCCAGGTCGAATTGCTCGACCGCCATCGGGAAGAGTGGCAGACAGTGGCGGTAGATGCGATCGACCGCGGGCAGGGTCTGAACAAACGACGTGTGGATCTTGTGACGCTCGATGGTCGGGGACACCGACCCCGGCACGTGCACAAGTGTGAAGATCTCAGCGCCCGGAAACCGCTCGCACACAACCTCGAGGGCGTTCTCACCTCCGCGCATGCCGGTCAGCCAGTCATGGACGATGGCCAGCCGCCGAGTCATTCTGCGGAGGCCTTGCCACGGCCGAGGGGTTGGGCCTCGCCGACCGCCTCGTGGGGCGCCGGCGCCGCGAGCGCCGACTCGCCGACCTGCTCGTAGATCTCCCGCACGCGTCGTACCGAGGTCTCCCACGAAAACTGCCGCGCCCGCGCCAGGCCACGGGCACGAAGGTCACTCCGTAGCGCGGCATCCGTCAGGACGCGCTCGATGCCGTCGGCGATGGCCACGGGCTCGAGCGGATTGACGAGCAGCGCCGCATTGCCGGTCACCTCGGGAAGTGAAGAGACATTGGAGGTCACGACCGGTGTGCCGCTCGCCATGGCTTCGAGCGGCGGCAGCCCGAAGCCCTCGTAAAGTGAGGGAAATACGAAGACGGCCGCGAGCCGGTACATCACGGCCAGGGTGTCCTCGGGGACGTACCCGAAGAACCGGACGTACTTGTGCAGGTTGTGGCGGTGCACCGCCCGGCGCAGCGACGCGTACTTCGTGAGGTGGTCGCCGATGATCACGAGCTTCACATGATCGAGCCCGCGATCGCGCACCACGTGGAACGCTTCGATCAGCCGCTCGAGGTTCTTGTGCGGCTTCACGTTGCCGGCATACATCACGAACTCGCCCTGGAGCTGGTAGCGTTCGCGGACCCGGACGACATCCTCTTCCCTGGGTTCGCGGCTGAACCGCTCGTCGTAGGCGTTGTAGATGACGTCGATCCGTTCGGGCGGGACATCGACGAACCGAAGGATGTCGCGCTTCGAGCTCTCCGAAACGGTCATCACACGATCGGCGCGCCGGGCGGCGAGCCGGATGAATGTCCGCGCGTACTGCAGCGCCAGCCGATTCGGCAGATACTGCGGGAACATGAGGTGGATGCAATCGTGGATGGTCACCACCGACTTGCACCCGACGAGCGGCGGCAGGACGTAATGCGGGGCGTGGAAAAGCGTGACGCCTTCACGCTTGAGCGCGAGCGGCACCCTGAGCTGCTCGGCCACGGAGTAGTTGCCGGCCCGCTCCGGAACGGCCCGGAAGTTCTTGCCGAGATAGCTCAGGCTCTCGACATCGGCCGGCTTGCACAAGACCACGTACTCGGTCTCGAAGTCCATCCGGCCCAGATGGCGCAAAAGGTTCCGGATGTAGGTCCCGATGCCGAAATCGTGCAGCTTCCGCGCGTCGATGCCGATCCGCACCGTCGAATCATAAGGCAGGTAGGGCAGGTAAGGCAGGAAGGAGCGCCTGCGGCCACCCGCGAGCGAGGACATGGAGATCCGAGCGAGCGGGTCGGCGTCAGTTCGCGGTGGGGGTGGGGCCCCTCCGCCAGTGGAAGGAAGGAGCGCCTGCGGCCACCCACGAGCGAGGACAGGGAGATCGAGCCAGCGGGTCGGCGTCAGCGCTCGACGAGCTTCGTGTAGACGCGCAGCAGCGGCGCCAGCCACGGGTGGTGCTTCTCGTAGAAGGCCTGATGGCTTCGACGATAGGCCTCGTGCGTCGCCCGCGGCGTGGTCGCCTTCGACCGTCCGCCCAGGTGCACGATCTCGACCGTCGGCGTGAACAGCACCCGGCCTCCGCGCGACCGGATGGCGGCGCAGAAGTCCACGTCCTCGGTGTACATGAAGAACCGCTCGTCGAGCAAGCCGACAGCCTCGGCCTCGGGTCGGCGGACGAGCAGACAAGCGCCGCTGACCCAATCCGGCCATTGCGCCTGGCGGGTCATGGCTTCAACCTTCGCAACCGCCACTCGATCGCCATCCGCCAGTCCGCGCATCATCCGTTTCTGGCGGAACTCCGCCAGAGGCGAGATCATCGCGCCGAACGACAGTTCCGCACGACCGTCTCCGTCTACCAGACGCGGACCGACGACCGTGGCCTCCGGATGCGCCTGCAGCACGCCCATCAGACGGTCGACGGCGCCTGCCGGCACGATCGTGTCGCTGTTCAGCAGCAGTAGTGCGGCGCCGTGCGAGGCGCGAATGCCGATGTTGTTGGCCGCCGAGAACCCTGTGTTCGAACCGGCATCGATGACGTGAACATCTGGCCAGCGTCGCGCCGCGTCGCCGCTGCCGTCACTCGATGCGTTGTCAACAACGATGATTTCGTGCGAGGTATCGATCGGCGCGTCTTTCAGCGAAGCGAGACATCGCTCGAGATGCCCGCGGGTGTTGAAGCTGACGATGATGATCGAGAGGGCGGGCATTCAGTTCGCGAGCTGCTCAGGCGGCTGCGGCGATCACCGCCAACGTATCGCGCGCGGCGTCCTTCCAATCGTACGATTCAATGACCCGCGCCGCGATATTCAATAACCGCCGCCGAACCTCATCGTCATACAGAAGCGTTTCGAGCGCCGCCGTGAGGCCGGCGATATCGCCCGGTTTCACATAGAGCGCTGCGCTGCCGCAACTCTCGTGCGCGACGGGCGTGTCGAGGAGTACCGGTGGAACGCCGGCGGCGAGGGCCTCGAGGGGCGTCAAGCCCAGGCCTTCGTACTCTGACAGAAAGGCGAACGCGCGAGCCGCCGCATATAGCGGTTTGAGATCCTCGTCCGACAGATACGAACGCCATCGGGCCCGGTGATCGAGTCCCTCACGGGCGATGACGCCGAGCAGGTCCTGATGTGGACGCGTACGGTTGTCGCCGACGAGATCCAGCGTCAGATCGGGATAGCGATGCGCGAGTGGCGCGAACGCGCGAATGAGGTCGGGCACGCGTCGACGGTTGAATATCGATCCCACGTAGAGCACGCCGCCGCTGCGCGTGGCAGTTCCCGGAGCCAGCGGCGTGACGCCCGGGGGGATGACGATGACGCGGTTCGGCGGGACACCGAGGCGCTCCATGATTTCCCGGCGTGAGAACTCGGAAATCGTGACGACGGTCCGCGCTTTCCACGCCGAGCGGTTCGTCAGCCAGCGCCGTCGGACGCCTTCGCGGGCACCGAACCATTCAGGATGAGCGACGAACGAAATGTCGTGAATCGCCACGACGACTGGGACCCGGAGACGCAGCGCCGTGGTGTAGGCGGGCGAGAAGAACACGTCGAGATGATCGTGCTCGGCGGCCTGGGGCAGCCGCGCCTGCTCCCACCAGGTACCGCCGTTGCCTGGCACGACCCGTGTTAGGAACTGTCGCGCGTCGAACGAGACGGGCGGGACTTCGGCGGCATACAGGACGAATTGATGTCTGGCGCCATCGGCGCTCCGCGACCACTCGTTGAGCAGGCCGCGCAGGTACCGGCCTACGCCAGTCGGATGACCGGAGAGCTCACGGGCGTCGATGCCGATGCGCATGGACGTCAGACGTGTCCTTTGGAACGGCGGCGCTCGAGTGCCCGGCCGTACGCATCGTAGGCGCGGGCGGCGGTTTCGGACCATCGGAAGTGTCCGGCGCGCGCGAGCCCGTGCGCGGTACACGCTGCGGCGAAGCCTTCGTCTGTATAGACGCGGCGGATCCCTTCTGCAACGTCCGCGGCGTCGTCGGGGTTGACCAGGACGCCGGCGCCGCCCAGCACCTCCGGCAGCGACCCGCGATCCGCCGCTACCACTGGCACACCGGCGGTCATGGCTTCGAGGACCGGCAGGCCGAAGCCTTCGTCGAACGACGGCATCACGAACAGTCGCGCCCCGGCATACACGGCCTCGCGCTCCGCGGGATCGACGTATCCCAGGTGCTTGACCCGGCCCGCCAACGGCGGACGGCGAATCCGCTCCAGCCAACTGGCCGCCTCGGGCCGGGCGCGACCGGCGAGGACCAGTGGGGGAGGTGGCGTCGGGCCGGCGAGGAGGCGTTCGTAGGCATCGAGCAGCGTGCCGACGTTCTTGCGGGGCTCGAGGGTGCTCAAGAACAGGACGTAGCCGTCGCGCGGCGCGCGCGGCCGCGGCGTCCAGTCCGGGGCGCCCGGTGAGCAGATCGCGAGACGGTCAGTCGCGACGCCAAGCAGCCGCTGCACCTGGCCGGCGGTGAAGCGCGAGGGGACGACGACGATGTCCGCCCGGTTGGCATGGGCGCGCACGAGCGCGGGATAGTCCCGCCGGATCTCGGCGCGCGTGCGTTCAGGATGAGCAAGAAAGTCCAAATCGTGAATGGTGATGACCTGCGCGGCGCCGCGGGCGGGCAACAGCAGCGGGTGCGACGAGTGGACCACGTCGAACGCGCCGCGCGCCAGCGTTTCGGCTGCCGGCCACTCGAGGCGATGCCAGAGCAGATTCAGGATGCGGACTGGAATGCGAAGGTCGACGCGCCTGGCGCCACAGAGCTCTGGCTCCCGCCGGAGGCGGTCCTTCCAGGAGCTCGAGAAGAGCGCGACGCTGAGAGCCCGGGTGGTGTCAGCCCTCGCTCGTGCGAGCAGTGCGGCCGTGAGCTCGTGGGTGTATTCGCCTGCGCCCGTGCGCTCCCGCAGCGCCGGACGGTAGTCAATGAGCACTCGCACCGGACCGGACGCTCCCCGCATGACTTGAGTAAGTCGTTCCCAATCAGTATCTTATTCTGATATGAAAATCGCGGTTGTGGGAACTGGGTACGTTGGTCTGGTCGTCGGCGCCTGCCTGGCGGAGAACGGCAACGAGGTCGCCTGCGTGGACGTGGATACAGAGAAGATCGCCAAGCTGGAAGCGGGCCACATGCCCATTTACGAGCCCGGGCTCGAAGAAATTGTGCGGCGGAACCGCGAGCTCGAGCGGCTCACGTTCACGACGGACCTCGAAGCATCGGTCGAGGCCGCCGAAATCGTCTTCATCGCCGTTGGCACGCCGCAAGGCGACGACGGCTCGGCCGATTTGCAGTATGTGCTCTCGGTGGCCCGGGATGTCGGCCGGGCGATGAACAAGTACACGGTGGTCATCGACAAGAGCACCGTTCCGGTCGGAACCGCCAAGCGGGTGCACGCCGCGATCGCTGCCGAAACGACGCAGCCCTTCAGCGTGGTGAGCAATCCGGAGTTTCTCAAGCAGGGCGCGGCAATCGAGGACTTCATGAAGCCCGACCGTGTGGTCATCGGCTGCGATGACGAGCGATCGGCGGAGATCATGAAGGAGCTCTACCGTCCGTTCACCCGGACCGGCGCTCCGATCATGGTCATGGACACGGCCAGCGCCGAGTTGTGCAAGTACGCGGCGAACTCCATCCTGGCCACGCGCATTTCCTTCATGAACGAGATTGCGAACGTGTGTGAGCTGGTCGGGGCGGACGTCGACATGGTCCGCAAGGCGATCGGAGCCGACCGCCGAATCGGGACGTCATTCCTTTTTCCCGGCGTGGGCTACGGCGGCAGCTGCTTTCCAAAAGACGTCAAGGCGCTGATCAAGTCCGCGGCCGACAGGGGCTATGACTTCGCGATTCTCCGCTCGGTCGAGGCGGTCAACGAGGGACAAAAGTCGCGGCTGGCGGCCAAGATTCGCTCGCACTTCACCGAGCTGAGCGGGAAGACGATCGGGTTGTGGGGCCTGGCGTTCAAACCGCGGACCGACGACATGCGCGAGGCTCCGTCGATTACGATTGTCGACGAGCTGCTGGCGGCAGGAGCCAAAGTCAAAGCCTATGATCCGCAGGCACTGCAGGCGGCCAAGCGTATCTTTGGCAATCGCATCCAGCTCTGCTCCAAGAGCTACGATGCCATCGAGGACGCCGACGCCCTCGCGGTCGTAACGGAATGGAATGAGTTCCGTGAGCCGGACTTCCGCAAGATGCGGCAATTGCTGAAGAGCCCGGTCGTGTTCGACGGGCGGAACATCTACTCGCCTGAGCAGATGCGCGCCCATGGCTTCACCTACTACTCCATTGGCCGCTGATCCTCGCCGGGTCCTGGTCACTGGCGGCGCCGGCTACATCGGCAGCCATGCCTGCAAGGCGCTGGCGCGCGCCGGCCATGACGTCGTCGTCTTCGACAACCTCTCGGCCGGCCACCGTGAAGCCGTCCAGTTCGGCGAGCTCGTTGTCGGCGATATCACCGATAGGGCGGCGGTTGGTGACGCGCTCCGCCGCCACCGGATCGACGCCGTCATGCACTTTGCGGCGTATCTCGACGTCGGCGAGTCGGTGCGCGAACCCGGTAAGTACTACGCAAACAACGTCGGCGGCGCTTTGACCGTCCTCGGGGCGATGGTGGCCGAACAGGTGCCGCTCTTCGTGTTCTCGTCGACGTGTGCGACGTACGGCGAACCTCGCGAGACGCCGATCCCCGAGACGCACCCCCAACAGCCCATCAACAGCTACGGCGATTCCAAACTGGCGGTGGAGCGGGCGCTTCCGCACTTCGAGCGCGCGCACGGTCTCAAGTGGGTCGCGCTGAGGTACTTCAATGCGGCCGGCGCCGATGAAGACGGCCAGCTCGGCGAAGACCACGCGCCAGAAATTCATCTCATCCCGCGAGCCATCGAGGCGGCGACCGGCGGGCCGGGCCTGACGGTCTTCGGTGATGACTATCCGACGCCGGACGGCACCTGTCTGCGAGACTACATTCACGTGACCGACCTGTCCGACGCGCATGTCAAGGCGCTGGCGAAAATCGCTGCGGGTGGCGCCTCCGCCGCCTACAATCTGGGCACGGGTACACCACACTCCGTCAGATCGGTGATCGACGCCGTCGAGCGAGTCACGGGGAAGCGCGTCCCCTGGACCCTGGGAGCGCGACGGCCCGGCGATCCGGCTGCGCTGTTTGCGGCCGCCGGCAAGGCACGGGCTGAGCTGGGGTGGAGTCCGCGTCTTTCGGACCTCGACGCGATCGTGCGCACCGCCTGGACGTGGCACCGCACGCATCCGCACGGATATCGAGCCAGCCATTCGTGAGAGACGCGTCTTCGCTCCGACGGCTATTTGCCTTCGCTCGCGGTTACCGCGGGCGGCTGGCCTGGGCCGTGCTGGGCATGATCGTGTACGCCGGCGCGTCGGCCGGTCTTGCCGCGCTCATCAAGCCCATTCTCGACAACGTCCTTCCGAACCAGCAGCGCCTGTCGTTCATGGCGTGGGCGATCGTTGTCCTGTATCTCGTCAAGGGCGTTGGCTCGTATGCATCGGCCTATCTGATGGCCGACGTGGGACAGCGTGTGGTGATGGATCTGCGGAACGCGCTGTACCACCACGTCCTCAAACAGTCAGCGGGCTTCTTTGCACACCGGACGACCGGTCAGTTGTTGTCGCGCCTCAGCAACGACGTCGCACAGGTCCAGCAGGTCGTGTCAGAGACAGCGGGCGATCTGGCGCGCGAATCCCTGGCGCTCATCGGCTACGCGGTCTTGCTCTTCTACTACGATGCACGGCTCGCCATCGTCTGCCTGACTAGCGCCCCTCTCATCGTCTACCCGCTCGTCCAACTCGGACGGCGGGTGCGGAAGACCACCAGAAGGAGTCAGGAAGCGCTCGAGCAGATCTCGCACATCAGCGTCGAGGCCCTGACCGGCCACCGCATCGTCAAGGCGTTCGGCACGGAAGGCTACGAGGCTCGCAGATTCTCGCGAGCTGGCCTGAATCTCTTCAGGACGAACATGAAGGTGACGGCGGCCTTGTCCAGCCTGCCACCTTTGATGGAGCTGATTGGCGGTTTCGGCATGGCAGCGGCGCTGTGGTACGGCAGCCGGCAGATCGCCGCGGGTTACCTGACGACGGGTGAGTTCACGTCGTTCATTGCAGCGCTGTTCCTTATGTACGGCCCGGCCAAGAAGCTCAGCCGCGTGAACGCGAACGTTCAACAGGCCATTGCTGCGTCGGAGCGAATCTTCGAGCTCCTCGATGTCCATACGGAAGTCCGCGAACGGCCTGGCGCGGTTGCCATCGAGCCCTTCCAGCGTGTGATTGACTTCGATGAGGTGTCGTTCGGCTACGACGAGGGCATTGGCCGGATTCTGCGGGGTGTGTCGTTCCGCGTCCAGGCGGGGCAGATGGTCGCCATTGTCGGCCGCAGCGGCGCCGGCAAGACGACCCTGGTCAACCTGCTGCCGCGCTTCTACGACGTCAGCAGCGGCCGCATCTCGTTCGATGGCGTGGACATCCGCGACGTCACACTCGCGTCCCTCCGCCAGCAGATCGGGATCGTGACGCAGGAAACCGTGCTCTTCGACGACAGCGTCGCGAGCAACATCGCGTATGGCTGCCGCGAGCCGAACCGCGCGAACATCGAGGCCGCAGCCCGGGCGGCCCACGCTCACGAGTTCATCGTCGGATTGCCGCGCGGCTACGAAACGGTCATTGGCGAGCGGGGCCAGCGGCTGTCGGGCGGACAGCGGCAACGGCTGGCGATTGCGCGCGCGCTTCTGAAGGATGCGCCGATCCTGGTCCTGGACGAGGCCACGTCAGCGCTGGACACGGAGAGCGAGCTGCTCGTTCAGGAAGCGCTCGCCAATCTGATGAAAGGACGGACGTCCTTCGTGATCGCGCACCGGCTCTCGACCATCCGTCGCGCCGACGCGATCGTCGTCCTGGAGCGCGGGCGCATCGTCGAGGTGGGCCGGCACGAGGAGCTGCTGCAGAAGTCCTCGGGCACTTACGCCCTGCTGTATCAGATGCAGCTGCTCGAAGGGCGCAAGACGGAGCGCCGGATGGTGCCGTCGTAGCGGCGCCGCGATTCTATGATCAAGAGCATGACCGGGTTCGCGTCGGTCGCCCACGAGGACGAGCGGGTCTCGATGTCCGTGACGATCCGCGCAGTCAACCACCGATATCTCGATTTGCAGCTGCGATTGCCGCAATCGCTGGCGACGCTCGAGCCGGACGTGCGGGGGCTCGTGACCAGACGCGTGGCGCGCGGCCGCGTCGAGCTGAATCTCTCGCTGCAGCTGCGCCAGACGCCCGAGATCGAAGTGGAGTTCAACGACCAGTTTGGCCGGGCATTGGAGACGGCGCTCGAGCAGGCGAGAGCCCGGGGGCTGATCACCGGCACGCTCGGACCCGGCGACCTGCTGCGGCTGCCGCAGGCGCTGTCCATTCGCGAGCGCGCCGCGGCTGAAGACCCGACGATTATGGAGGGCATTGCCGCCTGCGCCAGGCAGCTGGTCGACCGGGCGATCACCGAGCTCGACGCCATGCGTTCGCAAGAAGGCGAGCACCTGCGCGCCGATCTCGATCAGCGCAAGGCCGAAGTGGCGGCCCTCGTCGAACGAGTGGCAGTGGCCGCTGAAGCCGGACGAGCGGCCCTGGAACAGCGACTCATCGAGCGGGTGACCGAGCTGCGCACGGTCCTCCAGGCCGACGAGACACTGGTCGCGCAGGAGATCGCGCGAACGGCCGCCAAATCCGACATCAGCGAAGAAACCGCGAGATTCCGCGGCCATGTCCTGCATTGGACGTCACTCACCGACGGCCCCGAGCCCTGTGGACGCAAGCTCGATTTCCTGCTGCAGGAGATGAACCGGGAGGTCAACACCATGGGCTCGAAGGCCGACGGCCTGAAGGTGTCGGAGCTCATCATCGCCGCGAAAGCGGAGCTCGAGAAAATGCGCGAGCAGGTGCAGAATGCCGAGTGATCGACGCGG
>JBKPSC010000032.1:0-10514 GCA_046734915.1 Acidobacteriota bacterium
CGCCGGAGCGAATCGAATCAGCGCCAAGCGAGGGCCCAATGGTGCGTTCCTCGAGATAAGTCAGCGTCGCCGGCAGCGCGCCCGACCGCAGGACCAGCGACAGGTTCTGAACCTCTTCCTGGGTGAAGCTGCCGCTGATGCGCCCATCGCTCGTGATGCGTCCCTGAATTTCCGGCGCCGATTGCACCCGCCCGTCGAGGACGATAGCCAGCTGGCGTCCGATGTTTTCACCCGTCACCCGGCCGAACTTGCGGGCGCCGTCCGTGTTGAGCGTGAAGGCGACGGCGGGACGATTGTTTTCGTCGAGCGACGGGCGCGCGCTGCGCAGGTCGCGTCCCGACACCGCCGCGGCGCGACGCACGAGGTAATACACGGTCGTTCCCGGTTCTCCTGTCGCGCCACTCGAGCCGGGCAGGATTTCCATGCCCTGCGGGACCTGTCCGTTCTGCAGGAACGCCTCACGGCTGACGCCCGGGCCCTGCTCCACAATCTTCAATTCGAGCAAGCCGGTCGATCGGATGATCTCCTTGGCGCGGTTGACGTCGGTGACGCCGGGCAACTGCACGAGGATCTGGTCGCCGTTGTTGCCCTGCTGGGCGATGCTCGGTTCGGTCACGCCGAGCTCGTTCACCCGCCGCTCGATCGTCTGGCGTGCCTGCGTGACCGCTTCTTCACGCAACACGACCTGAATGTTCGGCTTGATGGTGAAGGTGTAAGCGCCGTTCACGCCGGTCGACCGGTTGAAGTTGGTGTCCGCCTCGACCGCCGCTTCGCGAAACGCGGCGTCCTGATCCGGCGGGACGCCTTCGACCCGGAACTCGATTGGCGAGCTGACCGCGATGTTGCTGACATTGATATTGCGCGTGCGCAACGCCTCACGAAGCCGCTCCGATTCGGCCTCTGTCTCAATCCGCAGCGCATCGTCGGTCTGCACGCGCAGGACGAGATGCACGCCGCCCTGCAGGTCGAGTCCGAGCTTCAGGGCTCGATCGGTGAGCCACCGCGGCGCGGTGATGCCGTATCTGGCGGCAATCAGCGGATACACGCCCACCGCCGAGAAGACGACGAGCACCGCAACGATAGTGATGACTTTCCAACGCAGGTTCTGCATGGTCCTTGCCTACGAACTGGCGGTGTCGACGACCGGGGCCTGGCCCTGGTAGCCGCCGATGGACGCCTTGGCTACTTCGATCCGGATCTTATCGGCGATCTGCAGCTGGACGCTCTGGTCGCTCAGCCGTGTGACCTGCCCGTAGATGCCGCCGGTCGTGATGACCCGGTCACCCACCTTCAGCCCTTCCAGGAACTCCTGCACCTTCTGCTGCTTCCGCTTCATGGGCAGCAGGATGATGAAGTAGAAGATTCCCAGGACGAGGACGAATGGCACGAGCTGAAGCCACGGACTGCCTCCATCGGGAGGGGTGGCCATGGCCAGCAACAGAGCAACCACAGTCATGATGCACGTCTCCGAAGGAGGTTACTCCCCCGGACCATCGTGGAGTCGGCGGGACAGGCGCTGACGGAACGCGAGCCTGAAAGTTTCAAACCGCCCAAACGCTATAGCGTCCCTAATCCGCCTGAGCGTGTCAAGGTAAAAGTGTAGGTTATGCAACGTGTTAAGGGTCGCGGCGGTCATCTCGTTCGTCATGTACAGATGACGCAGGTAGGCGCGTGAGCAGGTGCGGCACGTGGGGCATTGGCAGTCCGCATCGGGTGGCCGGTCGTCCTCCGCGTAGCGCGCGTTCTTGATATTGAGACGGCCATCGGCGGTGAAGAGCTGGCCATTGCGGGCGTTTCGAGTCGGCAGCACGCAGTCGAACATGTCGACCCCGCGGGCGACGGCCTCCACCAGATCATCGGGCGTCCCCACCCCCATCAGATAACGGACGCGATCGACAGGCAGGTCAGGTGTCGTTCTGCCAACCATTTCGTACATGACCTCGGGCGGCTCGCCGACGGACAGGCCGCCGATGGCGTACGCCTCGAAATTCATCTCGACGGTCTGATGCGCGCTCGCTTCGCGCAAATGGGGATAGACCGATCCCTGCACGATGCCGAACTGCGCCTGTTGGCGGTTCGTCACGACGACACCGTCCACCTCGCCGCCCCGCAGCGCCAACATCCGCTGCCGCGCGCGACGCGCCCAGCGCAGAGTGCGCTCCATCGACTGGCGGGCGGCGGCCTCGTCGGAGGGATGGGCGAGACACTCGTCGAGCACCATCGCGACATCCGAACCGAGCTGGGCCTGGATGTCGGTGGCCTTCTCCGGCGTCAGTAGATGCGCCGAGCCGTCGAGATGCGAGCGGAAGCGCGCGCCCTCTTCGTCGATCGTGCGCCGATCGGCCAGGCTGAAGACCTGGTAACCGCCGCTGTCGGTCAGGATTGGACGATTCCAGCCGATAAACCGGTGAAGCCCGCCTCGCCTCGCGATGAGATCGTCTCCGGGGCGCAGATAGAGGTGATAGGTGTTGCTGAGCAGTATCTCCGTACCGAGCCCTTCGAGCTGAGCGTTCGTGAGGGCTTTCACCACTCCTTGGGTGCCGACCGGCATGAACGCCGGCGTTTCGAGCGTCCCATGCGCTGTGTGCAGCACGCCGCGACGTGCGCCGGCATCGGTGTGGGTGAGACGGAATTCGAAACACGGGTCAGTCATGCGGACAACCACGACAGTTTACAATCCGGTCACGTCCCGCATGCGGCTTCCGCTGGTGTCTGCTGTCCTCGGTCTGCTGCTCGCGGCGACGATCCTCGCGCAGCCAGCTCCTCGCTTCGGTCTCTCGGAAAGCGGGCGGCTCGCAGCCGTGTACGACGAGATCCTCAACGCGCGGTTTGCGCAGGCACGATCGCGGCTCGCCGAGAGCTGTCCGCCCGCGCCCCGCGAGGCCTGTCTGGCGCTCGAAGCGGCCGTCCTATGGTGGCAGGTCGTGCTCGATCCCGAAGATCGAACCTTCGACGCGCCGCTCGAATCGGCGGCGAGGTCGGCGATTGCCGCAGCAACTGACTGGACCACGCGTGAGCCGCGCCGGGCCGAAGCGTGGTTCTACCTCGCCGGCTCCTATGCACCGCTCGTGCAGTTGCGCATCCTGCGCGGAGAGCGGCTGGCGGCCGCGCGAGACGGCAACCGCATCCGTTCGGCGCTCGAACGCGCGCTCGCGCTCGACCCGACTCTCGAAGACGCCAAGTTCGGCATCGGGCTGTATCACTATTACGCGGACGTCGCACCCGCCGCGGCCCGCATGTTGCGCTGGCTGCTGCTGCTGCCGGGCGGCGACCGGCGACAGGGCCTGGACGAAATGCTCGCAACGCGCCAGCGCGGCCAACTGCTGCGAGGCGAAGCAGACTTCCAGCTGCACTGGCTCTATCTCTGGTACGAGAACCAACCGGAGCGCGCACTCGAGCTGCTGGGCGATCTCGATCGGCGGTACCCGGCCAATCCGGTGTTCCTGCAGCGTGTTGCCGAAGTCAAGGCCGACTATCTCCACGATTACCCGGCGAGCGCCGAGACGTGGACATCGCTTCTCGAGCGGGCCCAACTGGGACGGACTGCTGCGAATGACCTGGCACGCGCGCGCGCGCAGATCGGCCTGGCCATGGCGCACGACGCGATGTACGAGACGGACCGCGCCATCGAACCCTTACAGGCGCTCGTCGCGGCGCGACCTTCCGCGCCGGTTGGCGTCGTCGCGCACGCGCGGGTGCTGCTCGGCGAAGCGCACGATCGCCTCGGCGATCGTGCCGAGGCCGTCGCCTCGTATCGTGCGGCGCTCGATGCGACCGTGGTGAGCGCCGAGCTGCGCACGCGTGCACGCGCCGGCCTGGGCCGGCAGCCCGATCCGACGGTGGCCCGGGCGTACCGGCTGTCGCTCGAGGGTCTGCGCCTGCTCGAGCGAGGAGAGACGGCGAACGCGGTGGCGGCGCTCTCGCGCGCAAAGACCTTGCAACCGGGTGACGTGGTGATCCGAACTCGCTACGCGCGTGCCTTGCTGGCGGCGGGCCGCCACGCCGAAGCGCAGATCGAGCTCGAAGGGGTGTTGCAGGCGCGCGAGACTCCGCCGGCGATCGTTCACGCGGCTGCGTGCGTCGCCTACGCACGGCTTCTCGAGCGATCGGGTGATCGCGTGGGCGCGATCAGCTACTACGAACGCGCGCTGAGTGTCGTCGGCGGCGAGACACGCGCGCGAGAGGACGCCGAGAGCGCGATCAAGCGATTGCGATCCTAAAAATTTTTGACAACGAAGCCGCTTTTGTGCTTGACATCCGTTTCTTCTCAACCATAATCTACATCTGGTATGAGGGTGGCCAACTCAGGCCATTCCTTGTGAGGTTGCACACCACAACCTTGCCTCTTCTGCAGCCTGGCGTACCGGGCAGTCCGTCGGCCGATAAGGCTTGACAAGAACGACGCAGAAGGGGCCGCGAAGCGACGGGCGCCAGCGCCGGGTGAGCGTGCCAGGCGGCAGCCACTGAAACGGCGCATGGAGCGCCCGCGCAAGCCAAACCCGAATGAAGGGGGGGATAAAAGACAATGGCGAAGAAAGCCAAGGGCGGGAAGAAGAAGGCCGGCAAGAAGCGCTAAGCCGACCTCTCCCGTAACGAAAAAAGGGGGCGGCCGTCGCCCCCTTTTCGATTTTCAGGCCGCGTTACAGCACGTCTTCACGCTCGACTCCCTCTTCATTACCGCATTACCGCGGTCACTGACTGCC
Source organism: Acidobacteriota bacterium (assembly GCA_046734915.1). Lineage (GTDB taxonomy): Bacteria > Acidobacteriota > Vicinamibacteria > Vicinamibacterales > CAVVIG01 > VFZL01. The sequence goes on from JBKPSC010000032.1 coordinate 4,704, forward strand.
ATCCCAGATTCTGACGCGGCGAATCACGTCGCCCGGCTGGATGCGGTCGATGACGTCCATGCCCGACAACACCCGGCCGAACACGGTGTACTTCGCATCGAGGTGTGGCTGCGGCGACTGCGTGACGAAGAACTGACTGCCGCCGGTATCGGCCCAATCGAGCGCCATGCCCAGCGTGCCACGCACATACGGACGCTGATTCAGCTCGTCGCGGATCGTGTACCCCGGTCCGCCCTCGCCGTCGCCACGAGGATCGCCCGACTGAACGACAAACGCCGGCACCACCCGGTGAAAGCTCAGGCCGTCGAAGAAGCCGCGCCGGGCGAGCATCACGAAGTTGTCGACCGTCAGGGGCGCGTCGAGCACGGCCAGCTCGAACTGCACGCTGCCGCGATCGGTGTCGATGTAGAACTGCGTGGACACCGGCGGCGAGACGAGACGCGAGGCGTCATAGAAATCCGGCTGGCGTGACGTCGGCGCCGGACGGGCTTTCGCGTCGACGTCCACCGACGAATCCAGCGGCTTGAGCAGCGCGGCGGCGCGCACCCGCACGGCCCAGTCCTTGTCGTTGAGGGCTTCAGTCAGCAGCGGGACCGCATCTGGTGTGCGCAGCTCGGCCAGCGCGCCGAGCGCCGCGGCCCGGGCGATGTAAGTCGTATCACGCTGCCCGTCACGGTACGCTTGCGCGAGCGCGGCGCTGCTGTCGGTCGCCTTCAACTCCGCCAGCCCGCGTGCCGCGGCTGCCCGCACGACCGGATCGTCGGCTTTGAGCCTCGCCTGCAACACCGAAGCGGCATCAGGGGCCTTCAACCGCGCCAGCGCACCGAGAACGGCAGGAATGACGCGCTGGTCTGGATCCTCGAGCATCGCTTTCAGTCGCGGCAGACCTGTCTGGGGCGTGAGCGTCCCCAGAATCGTCGCCAGCGTCGCTCGCACGCTCCAGTCACCGTCCGAGTCGAGCCCCGACAGCACGGTGGTGAACGTTTCGGCATCCCGCTGCGCGATGGTTCGCAGGACGGCCGCACGCACCGGGCCCGACGGATCCGCGAGAGTATCGAGCAGCGAATCGTCCAGTCCTGGCACCGAGGCGGCTGGAACGGACGCGGCTGCTGCGACCGCTTCGAGCCGGAGATAGGGATCGGCCTTCGAGTTCTGGATGAGGGCGAGGAGCGCGGGTCCCGCCGCCGCACCGCCAAGGCGGCCGATGGCGCGGATGGCTTCGACTGCGACCATCCGGTCGGGAGCGGAGACGAGCGGAACGAGCAGCGGCAGCACCGAAGGATCCTTCAGCCCGCCGAGACCTTTCGCCGCGAATGCACGGGTGTAGGGGTGTGATTCGCGCAAAAGGGCGGTCAGCGCGGTCTTGCCCCGAGGATCTTCGAGGCGCTGGAATGCGAAGGCCACCGGCCACCATCTGACGCGCGGCTCGCCGGCTTGATCGAGCACGACTGACGCCAGCGGCGCATATGCCTTCAGCCGCACGAGTGAAAAAATTGCCAGCCGCAACGCTGCGGCCGGTGTGTCGCGCCGGCTGTCCTCCTCCTCGCCCGGAAGCTGTGCCACGGCCCCGGCCGCGACCAGATCCGCAGCCATCCGACCGATCGCGTCGGCGGCTGCTGCGTCGCCGATGAGCCCCAGCGCCTCAGCGGCGCTGCCCTTCACCAGCGGGCTTGGATCACTCAACGCCGTCACGAGGGCATCGCGGCCGCTCGCGTCGCCAATGAGACCGATGGCGAACGCCGCCATCTGACGAACTTCCGGATCCTGATCAGCCTGCAGCGAGATCAGCGGCTGCACACCTTCGCGCAAACCGACACGCCCGATCGCCAGCGCGGCGCGGCGCCGAACGCGCGCCTCGGGGTCGCTCAGCATGCGCACCAAATCGGGCGGCGATGGCGGCGGAGGCGGCGCCGGCGCGGCTCGACGACCGCGTACTGGCGGCTCCGCCGGCGGCGGCGGCGGGGCCGGCTCGCGCAACCGCCGCTCGTCTTCGAGCTTCACGATCGACGACAACTTCTCTTCGAATGATGGACCGATCGGTGCGGGCGGTGGCGGCGGAACGGTCGCGCAACTGATGATGGTGGCGAGAACCGCCGCCGCGCCGGACCAGCGCGTGATCTCAACGGCTCGGGTCCATGCGCATGAGTGCGTGGCGACGCTAGTACGCATCAACTCGCGATGATATCATCGGGACGCCTTGCACTTTCGCTACATCGCGGTCGAAGGACCGATCGGCGTGGGCAAGACGGCGCTCGCCGAACGGCTCGGCACGCGACTCGACGCCACGCTGGTGATCGAAGAGAGCGACAATCCGTTTCTCGCCGACTTCTACGCTGACCGTCCCGGTGCCGCGCTGCAGGCGCAGTTGTTCTATCTGCTCAATCGCCATCGCCAGCAGACGTCGCTGCGGCAATCGGATCTCTTCAGTCAGCTCACCATCTCCGACTATCTCTTCGACCGCGACAAGATCTTCGCGTATCTGAACCTCGATGACAACGAGCTCTTCATCTATCAGCGGCTCTACGAACTGCTGGCCCGCGACGTGCCGTCGCCGGATCTCGTTGTCTATCTGCAAGCGCCCACTGACGTGCTGCTGCGGCGCGTGCGCGCCCGGCGCGACGATCCGGAATCCACCGTGTTCGAACCCGATCCCGAGTATCTCAGGGAGCTCAACGAGGCCTATCAGCATTTCTTCTTTCACTACAACGCGACGCCCCTCCTCGTGGTCGAAACTTCACAATTCGGCGACACGATCGGCAACGAGACGATCGACGACCTCGAACGCCAGATCCGGACGATGGGATCCGGTACGCGATACTACGTGCCGCGTGCCAGATAATCATTGGTCGCTGGTCCCGGTCGTGAGTTGGTGGAGTCGACAGACTGACGACGAACGACCAACGACTATTTGGTAAGCTCCTCCTATGGCCTGGTTCAAAAAGGCCCGCACGCGCATTGCGGCCACCAAAGAAAAGCCAAGCCGTGTTCCGGAAGGCTTGTGGATCAAGTGTCCGGACTGCTCGCAGATCATCTACAACAAGGATCTCGCGACGAACCTGAACGTCTGCCCGAAGTGCGCGCATCATTTCCGGGTCAACGCCACCGAGCGGCTCAAGATGCTGTTCGACAACGGCACGTGGGTGGAGCACGACCCGGGCCTGGTTTCGACTGATCCACTGCAGTTCACCGACACCAAGCCGTACCGGAAACGGCTCGAGGCCAGCGTCCAGGCCACCGGGCTCAAAGAAGGCGTCATCGTTGGCTCGGGACGTCTCGAAGGAATCGACCTCGTCATCGCCGCGCAGGAATACGGATTCATCGCCGGCAGCATGGGCGCCGTGGTCGGCGAGAAGCTGACCCGCGGCGTGGAGCGGGCCTTGGCCGCTCGCTGTCCGATTGTCATTGTCTGCTGCTCCGGCGGCGCACGGATGATGGAAGGCGCGTTGTCGCTCATGCAGATGGCCAAGGTTTCGGGAGCACTGGCGCGCCTCGATCGCGCTCACCTGCCGTACATCGCCGTGCTGACCGATCCGACGACCGGCGGTGTGACGGCGAGCTTCGCCATGCTGGGTGACCTCAATATCGCCGAGCCTAAAGCGCAAATCGGATTCGCCGGACCCCGCGTCATCGAGCAGACGATCCGGCAGAAGCTGCCCGAAGGCTTTCAACGGAGCGAGTTCCTGCTCGACAAGGGCATGCTCGACATGATCGTCGACCGGCGGGAGATGAAAGGGGTCATCGGGCGGGCCCTGCGGTTCATGGGCGGCAGGCCAGTCCCCGGCGCGCGGCCTGAGCCGGTCACCGCCGAATCGCCCGCAGAACCCGTCAGCTAGGATCTCGCGTGCCGCAGTCGCCGATCGAGTACCTCTTCGGACTCGAACAATTCGGCATCAAGTTCGGCCTCGAGAACATCCGGACGCTCGTCGCCGCGCTCGACAACCCCGATCGCGCCTACCGCGTCGTGCACATTGCCGGGACCAACGGCAAAGGCTCGGTGACGGCCATGGTCGACGCGGCTGTGAGGGCGGCAGGGTATCGCACCGGACGCTACACCTCGCCGCACCTCATGGATCTGGCCGAGCGCTTCGTCATCGATGGCGTGCCGGTCGACGCGCAGCGCATGTCGCTGGCCGCCGCCCATCTACGTGACGTCGTCTCGGCGCTGCACGACGATCGGCGCTTGCCTGCGCCGCCAACCTTCTTCGAGGCGACGACGGCCATGGCGATGATGCTGTTCCGCGACGCCGGCGTCGACATCGCCACCTTCGAAGTCGGCCTCGGCGGGCGGCTCGACGCGACCAACGTGCTCTCGCCCATCGTCACTGCCATCACCTCGATCGGGCACGACCACATGCAATACCTCGGCACGACCCTGCCCGAGATCGCGAAAGAGAAGGCCGGCATCATCAAGCGCGGCGTTCCTGTTGTCCTAGGTGCGCTGGCGCCGGAGGCATTCGACGCAGTGGCTGACGTGGCCCGCGAGAAGGCGGCGCCGATGCACGTGGCCCAGGCCGAGAGTCTGCTCGCCGACGAGGGCCCTGAAAGCGGCCGCGGCCATCGCATTCGCCTTCGCACGATGCGCCACGATTACGGCGCTATCACGCTGGCCCTGGCCGGAGCGCACCAGGTCAACAACGCACTCGTGTCCATCCATGTCCTCGAATCACTCGAGGCGGCCGGCGTCTCGATGTCGCCAGAGAGTGTCCGCCACGGCCTCGAGACTGTCCGTTGGCCTGGACGCCTGGATCGCCGTCGCCTCGCGGACGGACGTGAGGTGCTGCTCGACGCCGCGCACAATCCCGAAGGTGCACAGGCTCTGGCGGCTTACCTGTCGTCTGAAATTCGAGACGCGCTGCCGCTCGTGTTCGGCGCCATGAGGGACAAGGACGTCACCGATATGCTGCGGACGCTCGCACCCTGCACGCGCGCACTCGTGCTGACTCGGGCGCAGACGGCGCGGGCCGCCGAGCCCGCCGATCTGGCGAGTGTCGCGCACGAGGTGGGGATGTCCGTTCCGGTGATTGTCGAGCCAGACATCGCGGCCGCTCTTGATGCCGCCTGGCGCATCGCGCCGCGGATTGCCGTCGCCGGATCGATCTTTCTGCTCGGCGACGTCATGAGGCATCTGCGGCTGTCGTGATACGCTTCGAGCGTCGCCGGCTCGCCTCGTGAACATGACGTCTACCCGCCTCTGCGCGTTGACCATCATCCTTTCTTGCCTCACCCTGGGCCTGGCGTCAGCCCAGACCGGTCCTGGGTTCACGCTCGAGAGCGCCTCGCAGGAGCGCCTTGGCGAAAACCACCTCAAGCTCGTCGGCAATGTTGTCCTCGAGCAGAAGGACATGCGCCTCGACGCCGACGAAGTCGAGTACTTCTCTGATCAGGATCGCGCCATCGCCACCGGCAACGTCGTGTTCACGCAGGGCACCAATCGCATCGCAGCGGACCGGGCCGACTTCAACGTGAAGACACGCCTCGGCACGTTCTACGGGGCCAGCGGAATCGCGAACATTCAGCCACCGCGGCGTACCGCGGGCCCGGGCGCCTTCATCGCGCCAACGCTGACCTCGAGCATCGATACCGACGTGTACTTCTTCGGTGAAGTCGTGGAGAAGATCGGTCCGCGCCGCTACCGGATCACCAACGGCGGCTTCTCGACCTGCGTCCAGCCGACACCGCGCTGGGATCTGCATGCCGGCACCGTCATCCTCAATGTCGATCACTACACCGTCCTGACCAACGCGGTGCTGCGGGTCAAGGGCGTGCCGATGTTCTACACGCCGATCCTCTACTACCCGACCAAACGGGAAG
>JBKPSC010000033.1:0-7312 GCA_046734915.1 Acidobacteriota bacterium
GGAGGGCAGGGAGGGCAGGGAAGCGTGCGGAGCGGCGCGGAGCGAAGGGCCCCCGCAAGCGAAGCACGCCCAGACCGGGGTAGGTCCCCCGGAGATAAAAGCTGCGCCTGCGGCCACACTCGAGCGAGGACACGTGAATCCGAGCGAGAGTGTCTGCGTCAGTTCGCGCTGGGGGTGGAGCCCCGCCGCCAGTGGAAGTAACGATGAGCGCCTGCGGCCACACCCGAACGAGGACAAGGGAATCCGAGTGAGGGTGTCGGCGTCAGTTCGCGGCGGGGGTGGGGCCCCGCCGCCAGTGGAAGGAATGATGAGCGCCTGCGGCCACACCCGAACGAGGACAAAGGAATCCGAGTGAGGGTGTCGGCGTCAGTTCGCGGCGGGGGTGGGGCCCCGCCGCCAGTGAAGGAATGATGATTCCCGCTGGTCCAGTACAGCTTCGCCCCGTCGAAGAGCGCGACGCCGAGGCTGTCGCGGCGATGATGACGCCGGCCATCAGCCGCTGGGTGCTGTCGTGGCCGGAGCATCTGACGGCGGAGGATGTCGCGGAGCGGATTGCGCGTGTACGTGCCGACGCCGACGCCGGCTGCGGCCTCTATTGCGTGATCGAGCGCCTTCCGGATCGCCTCGTCGTCGGGTGGATTTCGATGACTCGCTCGCGCGACGATCCGCAGCGCGGCGCGCTCGGCTACTGGCTCGGCGAAGCCTATCAGGGTCACGGATACATGACGGCCGCCGCTCGCGCCATGCTGCGCGTGGCATTCGACGAGCTGCGGCTCGACGTGCTCGAAGCCGGCGCCAACACCGAGAACGATCGATCGTTTGCTATCATGCGGCGCCTCGGGATGAAGCCGTCCGGCGACCGCAGGCTGTGGTCAGTCTCGCGCGAACGTCTCGAGCTGTGCCGGTTCTACGAATTGACCCGCGCGGACTACCAGGCCGCGGCTTCCAACCAGTGAGCACGCCGTGATTCACGTCAAGCCCGTCACCCTCGAACGCAACGGCATCCGTCTCGAACCGCTCACCCTCGATCATCACGACGCGCTCGAAGCCGCCGCGGCCGACGGCGCCCTGTGGGAGCTGTGGTTCACGTCGGTGCCGGCGCCGGGTCAGACGCGTGCGTACATCGAGACTGCGTTGACCGGACAGCAGGAAGGTCATCGGCTGCCGTGGGCTGTCCGCGAGCTGGCGAGCGGCCGCATCATCGGCTCGACCAGCTATCACGACATCGTCGCGGCCATCGATCGCGTGGAGATCGGCTGGACGTGGTATGCGAAGTCGTCGCAGCGCAGTCACGTCAACACCACGTGCAAGCTCCTGCTGCTGTCGCACGCGTTCGACACACTCGGCTGCCACGTGGTCGGGTTGCGCACCGACAACTTCAACTTCGCCTCGCAGCGCGCGATCGAGGCCCTGGGTGCGAAGAGAGATGGCGTCATCCGCCGCCATCAGGCGCGGCGCGACGGCACGGCCCGGGACACGTTCATTTACAGCATCCTCGCCGAGGAATGGCGCGACGTCCGCCGCCATCTCGAACTGCGTCTGGCCAGGCACTCTTAAAAGAACTGACGCTGGTCGGTTCCGGGTTCTGCAGGTCTGGGTGCTGGGTTGCCGGTTCCGTGGTTCTTGGTTCCACGGTTCTGGGTTCTTGCGCCCGGAGTCCGGAGCCTGAAGCCGTACCGATCACTATTCTGGAACCCGAAGTTCATCACGAGGGAAGAGATCCGTGTTGACCAGGCCCTCATCGACCGGCGCGGCGGGTCGAATACGCGGACGGAAGGTCGCGATGAGCTGTTCGATGTGAGTCGAGAGCTCGATGCCGGCGCGCTGATAGTGCTGAATCACGTGAGGCTGGCTCGCGCGCCTGCGGATGACCGCCGCGTCGAACGGGATCGGTTCGTTGCTGCCGACGAGCATCGGCGGCACGTCGGCGACGTACGGAAAGACTTGCTCGAACGTGTGCTGGATTCGTGACGTCGGCGCCCACGTCACGGCCAGTCCGGCCGGGCGCAGCCGGCTGCGCACGAGCTCGAAGTACTCGCGTGAATACAGATTGCCGGCGTACGCGCTTCCCGGCCGGAGGGCATCGGCCTCAATCACGTCGAATCCTTCCGGGTGTTGCATCAGATACCGCCGCCCGTCGCCGACCACGTGCTGAATGCGCGGATCCGCCAGCAATCCTTCGAGTCCCGGGTATCCCGTCCGCTGGTACAGCTCCCGCAGCGTGCGAATCTGGCCGCCGATGATTTCGACGCAATACAACTGCTCGGTCTCCAGTCGGCCGGCCGCCGAGTACGCCGTGTCGCCGGATCCGAGGCCGATGATCGCGACGCGCGTCGGCGCCGGGTGGAGCATGACCGGAACGAGACCTAGAAACGAGTGGATGCCGTCGAAAGGAATCGTGCTCTGGCCCAGGCCGTTCACGTAGACGTCCGTATTCGATCGAAAGGACGGCGTCCGATTGGTCAGGACCGCGATGCCGGTGCCGTCCTCCGCCTGGATGATGCGCGTCGGGGGAACGCCGTGCAGTTGACCCCAGAACGTGGCTGCGTTCGGGATGAGCCGGACCCCGGCGATGGCGATCGCCGCGAACGCCAGGCCCGTACTCCACCTGAGCACGCGCCAGCGGGACGTCACAAGGCTGTCCGCCCCGAGCGCAACGTATACGGCAGCCGCAGCCATCAGCAGGCGGAGCGTGCCGGGCGTGCCGACACGATCCAGCAAGAGCAGTCCGACGAGCGCGACGCCGGTCGCCGAGCCCATGATGTTCGCGGCCTGGAGCACGCCGACGCGGCGCCCCAATCGTCCGAGGTCCGATTGCGCCCCTTGCTGCAGAAACACGAAGCTCGCGCCCATGAGAATGGTCGGCGGCAGGATCAACACGGCCGGGACGACGCCGTACAAGGCCAGCTGCGATGGGGTGAGATCGAAGAAGTTGAAGGAGAACGGGATGGGCTCGTACGAGCCGAGGTACTCTCGTGCACGCGCGAGGCTCGACTGCGTGCGGAGCGCCCACAACAGCCCCGCGATCGAGAGACCGGCGTAAAGCGGCACGGCCGCCTGCGCGGCGAGGAACGAGCGGAACGGCTGCCGGCGGTTGTCGGCCAGCGCGCATCCGGCGAGACTGCCGCCACCGACGCCGAGCAGGTAGAACCCGAGCAGCAGCGGGAACGTGAAGGCCGTTGACTTCAGCGTCACGCCTAAGAGGCGAAACCAGACCATCTCGAGGCCAAGCGCAACGAACCCCGACAGGAAGTAGAGGGCTGGCCAGTGCCACCACGCGCGTTCGGCTGCGGCCACGAAAGGAGTCGTTGAAGCCCCGGCGACCGATGGTGACGCCACGCTGCCGGCGCGTCCGCGCATCAAGATCGCCGCCGCGGCACAGAGGAGGTTCAAAAGCGCGCCAATCCAGAGGCTGCGCTCGTATCCCACAGAGCGGATCACCCACGCGCTGCCGACCCACGCCCCCGCCGCCGCACCGAGCGTGTTCCAGCCGTACAGGCTCGCGATGCGCCCGGCCGCGCCCTCGATGGCCTCCGACACCGCCTTGCTCAGCACCGGCAGCGTCACGCCCATGCAAATCGTGGGCAGCAGCAGCGTCGACGCGGCTGCCGCTCCGACCAGTACCGGACTCGCGCCGGCGCTGGCCGCCAGTCCGTAGAAGAACCCGTGATACAGCGGACGGCTGACGAGGGCGAACGCCGCGACCACGCCTTCGGCCGCGGCGAACACGAGAAGGAGCCGGTCTGCCGCCAGGCGGTCTGCCAGGTAACCTCCGCCGAAACTGCCAACCCCCATGCCGAGCATGAAGACCGCGACCACCATCGTCGCCGCGTGCAGGTCGAGGCCCGTGACGAGGCCGAGCAGGCGTTGCCAGATCACCTGGTACAGCAGCGCCACGAAGCCGGACACAAAGAAGAGGACCAGGAGCGTAGCTCGACGTGTTCGGGGATCGGCGGCGAGACCAGAAAGGAGCATGCGGCGGCTGGCCATGGTACCGCGATCGAATACGTGGCGTGAAACCCGGTCGGCGTTAGACTGTGCGCCTGCAGCCATAAGGAGGCGCTGATGTCGCTCCGGACGATTCTCGCGGTGACCGTGGTCGCGGCCGTGGGTGTCGCGTTCCCCGCCGCCCAACAGCGCAGCTCGAAGACGCTGGACATCTACGTTGTCGACGTCGAAGGCGGGAACGCGACCCTCTTCGTGCCGCCATCCGGAGAATCGGTGTTGATCGATACCGGCAATGGCGGTGCGGCGGCCTCGCGTGACGCCGATCGCATCATGGCCGCGGTGAAAGACGCTGGTATCAGCCGCATCGATCACCTCATCACCACGCACTGGCACGGCGACCACTTCGGCGGCATGCCGGAGCTCGCGGGCCGCCTGCCGATTCGACAATTCGTCGATCACGGCGCGAACGTCCAGCCCGCTGCCGCTGCCGACGACTTTCTGCAGAAGGTGTATCCGACGCTCTATCAGAAGGGCACGCACACCGTGGCCAAGCCGGGTGACACCATCGCGGTCAACGGATTGGACTGGCGCATCGTCACCTCGGCGGGGCAGGCGATCAAAACCTCGCTGCCGGGAGGGGGCAAGGCGAATCCTTACTGTGCCAGCTACAAACCGCAGGATCCGGATCCAACTGAGAACGCGCAGTCCGTTGGCAGCATCGTCACCTTCGGCCGCTTCCGCGTCGCGCACCTCGGCGACCTGACCTGGAACAAAGAGTTCGATCTGATGTGCCCGACCGACCGGATCGGCGCCGTTGATCTCTTCGTCGTTTCGCACCACGGCCAGCCGATTTCGAACGCACCGGTGCTGGTGCATGCGCTGCGGCCGCGCGTCGCCGTCCTCAACAACGGCACTCGCAAGGGCGGGCAACCGGACGCCATGAAGGTGCTGTACTCGTCGCCGGGCCTCGAAGATCTCTGGCAGCTGCATTTCTCGCTGTTGAGCGGCCAGGAGTACACGGTGCCGGGTCTGTTCATCGCCAATGGCATCGACGACCAACCGTCCAGCATGCCGACAGCTGCGATGCCACCGCCCGCGCCGGGCCCGAACGTTCCGCCGCCGCCGGCGCACAACGGGCCCGCGTACTGGGTCAAGGTGTCAGCGCAGTCGGACGGCTCGTTCACGGTGAGCAACGCACGCAACGGGTTCAGCAAGACATACGCGGCACGGTAGATCTTGCGCCGGGCCGGCTTTGTGGTGGCTTATGATCGGCCCAACTTCAGGCTGGCGCGATGACGACCAGACGTGAACAGCCCGATCGCCGCACGCTGATGAAACTGGCGGGCCTCGCCGGCGTCGGTGTCGCGCTCGACGCCGTGGCGCCGCTGGCCCAGGGACAGAATGCGCCCATGGCCACCACGAAAACCGTCGACACCTCTGTCCTGCGGATTGCCTACGAGGACAGCGGTGACGCCGCCGCGTTCCCGGTCATCCTGCTGCACGGCTTTCCGGACGATGCGCGGGCCTACGACGGCGTCGTCCCGCCGCTCGTCCAGGCCGGCTACCGCGCGATCGTGCCCTACCTTCGCGGTTACGGACCCACTCGGTTTCTCGATCCTCGGGCGCCGCGCATGGCGGAGCAGGCGGCGATTGGTCAAGACGTCATCGATCTCGCCGATGCCCTCCGGCTGCCGCGCTTCGCGGTGGCGGGCTATGACTGGGGCGGCCGCGCCGCGGCGATTGCCGCGGCCGTGCATCCCGATCGGGTTCGCGCGACGGTCCTCATCGGCGGCTACAGCATCCAGAACACGATCAAGCCGGGCGCGCCCGGTTCGCCCGAGGGTGAACATCGGGCGTGGTACCAGTGGTATTTCAACACGGAGCGGGGCCGTGCCGGCCTCGAGGCCAATCGCGGCCCCTTCTGCCGATATTTGTGGAAGCTGTGGTCGCCGACGTGGAACTTCACCGACGAGACCTACAACAAGACCGCGGTGTCATTCGACAATCCTGATTTCGTCGATGTCGTCATTCACTCCTACCGACATCGCAACGGCAATGCGCCTGGTGAGGCGCGCTTCAGGGAACTCGAAGCGCGACTCGCGGAGCGCCCCCCCGTCCGCGCGCCGTCCATCACGCTCTACGGCGCCGATGACGGCGTGGCGCCGCCAGGCCGCGAGGCAACGCCGACCGCCGCCGAGCGGGCGGCCCTCACGTCGCTCGTGGTGCGACGCATCGTGCCTGGCGTTGGCCACTTCATGCCGCGTGAGCGTCCCGAAGCGGTCTCCTCAGCGCTGCTCGAGTTGTTGAAGGCGACGGGCTAGGACGACGTAAATCAGGATCGATGCGGCGAGGGTCGGCAGCGACGCCCCGATGCGCTGCGTCCCATAAAAGACCCCGGCGCCCCCGATCCAGGCGACGGTTCCGGCCGTGGACCACCCATGGTTCGTTCGATAGGGTCCTCCGGCCGCGTAAAGACTCGGCACGTCCACGTGGCGACGCAGCACGAAGTAGTGGGCGAGCAGAATCCCGCCGATGGGAACGAACGCGCCGGCGAGCAGAAGCGTTAAGTTGGCGAACTGCTCGATCCATCGCGTCGACAGGAGACCCAACGCGGCGCCGACGCCGCCGATGAGCCACACGGCTGGACTGTCGGGAACCGACGGCATCAGGCTCTTGAACGCCAGGGCCGACATGTAGATGTTGACGAAGTTCGTGGTCAGGGTTGCCAGCGCGAGCAGAAGAGCCCCCCACCAGCCGATGCCCACCGCGGCAACCATCGCGCCCGGATCAGAGGACTGCGCGGCCATCGAGGCGATGAACCCCAACGGCATGAACCAGAGGGCGGTGAGCGCAAGTCCGAGGAAGACCGCAATGCCCGCGCCCCTGGGCGACCGGACAAACCGCGGGTAGTCCGCGAACATCAGCAGCCACGTCACCTGATAGCCGGCGACGATATCCAGCCCGCGAAAGGTGTCGGCCGCCGTCAGTGAGGTCTCCTGCGTTGCCGCGGGCCACGGCACCCGGAAGCAGGCGATGGTGAAAACGGCGCCCGACAGCGCCAGCAGTGGCACCGCTACGCGGTCCACGCTCGCCACCGCGTGCGGACCGCCGAGAACGACGAGCGTTGCGAGCACGCCGAGGGCAGTTGCCCACAGCCCGACGGAGCCGATGCCCGTCAGCCTCACGGTGATGGAAGCCGCGATCACGTTGTTCAGGGCAATCCACGCGAAGTTGGTCAGGAACAGCAGGAGCGCGAGCGTTTGTGCGCCCGAGAAACCGAGCACGGCGCGCGCGGCGACGATTGACGGCACACGCAGTCGCGTTCCGATCGGTGCAAGAGCGGCGACCAACGCCGCGCCGGCCA
>JBKPSC010000034.1:0-7068 GCA_046734915.1 Acidobacteriota bacterium
TTCGACCTGCTGGTTGGATCGTGGGAAGTGGAGGACGCACGCAGCCGCGGCATCGCGCACCTGTTGGTCGTACCGTGCCTAATCCTGACCTTCCTCTTCGGGCCGGCCGGCTGGCTTCTCTACCAGGGCGTGCGGCGCGTCACCGGCCGTCACTGATCGGCGGCGAGGTATTCGCTCAGCGTTTTCATCGTCTTGGGAATGGCGCTGGCGACGTTGATCGTCTCGTAGTAGCCGCCGGTGTTGTGTGCCAGGTTCTCGGAGACGATGGTCGTCGAGCCGCTGTTCAGTCCGCGCACGACAATCGCGTGCGCCCGTCCGCCGCGCGCGACGAAATCGGTCGCGAACTTGTTGTAGGCGTCGATGCGGACGTCGGCGACGCCAATGCCGGCGTCGGTCGTGAGAATCACGAAGACCGGCCGGCGATCGGCGGCCTTGCGCAGGAACCGCTGATCGGATTCGAGCAGGGTGTCGACGAACGAGTTGGCGCCGCCGTCCGAGGCAAACCGGTTGAAGGCGTCGCGCAGAACCGTGCGGTCGGTGGTCGGCTGGACGCGAATGCGCAGCTGTCCGCCGGTCGTGATGAACACTACCTCGGTGTTCTCCGCCAGCGCTTCGAGGAATACGTTCAGCCCGGCGCGTATCGGCGTCACCATCGGCGCGACCGACGAGCTCGAGTCGACCAGCAGCACGATGCGCATGATGCCGCCCGGCCGCCACTGCGCCGCCGAGGGCACGCCGATCGTGAAAGCCAGGATGATCGCCGCGAGGAGAGCTCGTTTCATGGAGTGAAGCGCGCCCGAACGGTGCGCACCGCGTAGTTGCGCGGCAGTATACCCAATACCGAGCCGGGGATGTCATCGTCTTCGCGTTGGTTCCGGACGTGCGTGCGGAGCGGACCTGTGGTCCGGAAGTACTTGCGGTAGGCGGCGATCCAATCGGCAGCCATGTCCCGTTGGGCGACCTGCAGATCGAGCCGGCCGCTGCAGACGAGGCGCGGCAGCAGGCGCTCGAGTTCGTCCTTGACGAACGCATTCCACGGAACGGCCGCGTACCGCTGGGGCCACAGGTTGCGCGCGTCGACGGCGCCACCGAGCTCGGGCGTGATCAGGTAATCGAGCTCGTATTCCTCCTCCGGCACATTCTGCATCCCGTAGCTGGCAATCACCTGCGCGCGCATCGCCGCCGGCACGGGGACGTCGCCCGTGTGTGCGTCGGCACACAGCATGTCAGCACTCATGACCGCCGCCGCGCCCGGCGTGAGCGCCGCCAGTGGACGTGATGAGAGGTCACCGTCGGATCGCCCGGCGCCAGTCGGCCGCAGCCAAACAACGGCAATTGCCATCGCCGCAAGCGCCACCGCGGCCGCCACCGCGCGCCGCGACAGCGGACGCCGTGGCACCAGCTCGCGGCGGAGGGCCGCCTGCAGTCGCCGGCGGGCATCGTCCAATGGCTGCGGTTCCGGCACGGATCGAATCGCCGCACCGACCTCGCCGGCGGTGCGCCAGAGGATATCGGCCCGGGCCGCGCACGTCGCACATGATGCGACGTGCCGCTCGATGGCGGCGCACTGTCGCGGTGAAAGTTCTCCTTCGGCCGCCGCCAACAAGTGTTCGTCCGGAATGTGCCCGTCGTGATCGTGCATGGGTGCTATCCAAGATCGGCCCGGGTGAGCCGTGCCACGGCCCGGGCAATGGATTTGGCCACCGATCCGAGCGAGATGCCCAGTGTGTCGGCGATATCGCGATACGGCAACCCCTCCGCGCGCAAGTACAGACAGTGTCGATCGCGCTCGGGCAACGCACGGACGACAGCGCGGAGCCGCTGCCGCCGCTGCTGTCCGGCCACTTGCTGTTCGGGATTGTCGGCGGGATCCGCAAGCGCGTCGGCGACGACGTCGCTCGGCTGCGCGTGGACGTTGCGCTGCCGCTGTTTGAGCGCCAGATTGTGCGCGACGCGAAACAGCCAGCTCTTGAGATTGCGACGTGAGCGATCCAGGCAGAGATGTCTGAAGAGGGACAGAAACGCTTCCTGCAGCACATCGTCCGACGCTTCCGCGCCGAGGCCGAATGAAGCGATGTAACGGCGCAGCCCGGGGCCGCACTCGTCGAAGAGCCGCAGGACTTCGGACCCGGCGTCGAGCTGGACCGATTCACCCTCGATAGTGCGCGGAAGCAGGAGTTCGAAAGCGGCCGGTGGTTTCGGGGTCATGCGGTTCAAGACGGGCCATTCTACTGCTGCCAACCTTGTCTGCAGCGACCATGCCTGGTCTCAAATAAAGCGTGAACAGCGGTGACCTGACGGGAATATGTGTATTTAAGGGGGGAACCGGCTCTTGACGTGGCGTGCGCTGGGGTTCGTGGTCTGGGCTGTTCCCTCGATTGCGTTGGCGCAAGACCCGGCGCGGCCTGGTCAGGACGCGGCGGCGCAAGACCAACCGCCAGTCACGACGGAGCTGAACGTGACGGTCATCGGCAGCACGCCGCTGCCCGACGTCGGTCTTCCCATCGAGCAGGTTCCCTCGCCGGTGCAGACGTTGAGCGCCACCGACATCCAGAACAGTGGCGCGTTGGGCCTCGCGGATTTCCTGAACCGGCGCTTGAACGGTGTGTTCCTGAACGAGAATCAGGGCAACCCGTTCCAGCCAGACTTGAACTACCGCGGCTACACGGCCTCTCCTCTGCTCGGAACACCACAAGGGTTGTCGGTGTACCTGGATGGCGTCCGGCTGAATCAGCCATTCGGCGACGTCGTGAGCTGGGATCTCATCCCGAGCATCGCCGTGTCCACAGGCGTGATGATGCCGGGGTCGAATCCGCTGTTCGGCCTCAACACGCTCGGCGGAGCGCTGTCGATCCAGACCAAGGACGGCCGCACGAGTCCCGGGACGTCCGTGCAGGCGACGTACGGCAGCGACGTGCGTCGCGCCGTCGAGTTCGAGCACGGCGGCAGCCGGTTCGCTTCCGCTGCTGGTCCAGGGATGTCGTGGTATCTCGCGGGCAGCCTGTTCGCGGAAGACGGCTGGCGTGACGACTCTCCGTCCGACGTCCGGCAGTTGTTCGGCAAGGTTGGGTGGATGCGGCCCTCGTCTGCTTTGACTGTCGCCGCCGGCTATGCCGACAACTCGCTGAACGGGAACGGACTGCAGGAGGCGGGGTTTCTGGAACGCGACTACGACAGCGTCTACACCAAACCCGACACCACCGAGAACCGGTCCGCACTCCTCAACCTGACCAGCCGGCGCGATTTCTCCAACGGCGTCCAGATGAGTGGAAACGCCTATTACCGCTACATCCGGACCAACACGCTGAACGGCGACATGAACGAGGCGTCGCTCGATCAGGCGATCTACCAGCCGACTCCAGCCGAGCGCGCCGCGCTTGCCGCCGCCGGCTACACGGGCGTACCCGCCAGCGGCGCGACGGCCGAGAACACACCCTTTCCCTTCTGGCGGTGCCTCGGCAACGTGCTGCTCGAGGACGAACCGTTCGAGCAATGCAACGGCCTGATCAACCGTACGCATTCGACGCAGCACAACGGCGGCGCATCGGCGCAGCTCACGTGGAGACGGCTCGGCCAACGGCGTCACCAAGTGACGACGGGCGGCGCCTACGACGGCAGCGAAGTCGACTTCGCGCAGTCGAGCGAGCTCGGCTACCTGAATCCGGACCGCAGCGTGACCGGCACCGGCGCTTTTGGCGACGGGGTGACCGGCGGTACCGTCGACGGCGAGCCGTACGACACGCGGGTCGATCTGCACAGCGTGACCCACACCTGGAGCCTCTACGCCACGGACACGTTCCAGCTCGCGCCGGCATGGCATCTGACCGTTTCTGGCCGCTTCAATCGCTCGACCGTCGCGAACCGCGATCGCATCGAGCCGGGTGGCGGACCGGCGTCGCTCGACGGCGATCACGCGTTCAGCCGCTTCAATCCGGCCGCCGGCGTTACCTTCGCCCCCTCGTCGCAATTGAACGCCTACTTTGGTTACGGCGAAGGCAGTCGCGCCCCCACATCGATCGAGCTCGGGTGTGCGAACCCTGAGCAGCCGTGCCGGCTGCCGAATGCGATGGCAGGTGATCCGCCACTGCACCAGGTCGTGACGCGCACTCTCGAAGCCGGTGTGCGCGGCCGGCGCGGCCGGCTGCGATGGAACGCGGGAGCGTTCTTTGCCGACAACCGCGATGACCTCCTCTTCGTGACCTCTGACCAGACAGGGTTCGGGTACTTCCGAAACTTCGGCAGAACCCGCCGGCAAGGTGTCGAAGCCGCCGCTACGGGACAGTTCGACCGCGTCACCGTGGGAGCGGCCTACACGTTTCTCGACGCGACATACCGAAGCGAAGAACTCGTGAACGGGGAAGGCAACAGCTCGAACGATGCCGACGCAGCTGGTCTGGAGGGAACCATTCAAATCGAACCCGGCGACCGGATTCCCCTCGTTCCGCGTCATGCGTTCAAGGTCTTCGCGGACCTGCAAATCCTCCCGAAGTTTGCCGTGAATATCGACCTGGTGAGCACTTCCGGCGTGTATGCACGGGGCAACGAGAACAACGGACATCAGGCCGAGGAGCCCTACTATCTCGGACCGGGCAGGACCTCGGCTTACGCCGTCGTCAATCTCGGCGCGCGGTACTATCTCACGTCGAAAATCCAGGCCGTCGCGCAAGTCAACAACGTCTTCGACACGCGGTACGAGACGGCGGCGCAGCTGGGGCCCAACGGATTCACTGAAGCAGGAACCTTCATCGCGCGTCCGTTTCCTCCGGTCGGCGGCGAGTTTCCGCTGCAGCACGTCACCTTCTTTGCGCCCGGTGCTCCGCGACGCGTGTGGGCCGGCATCCGTCTCAAGTTGTGACAGACTCTAGAGCGTGGGCGCGGATCGTCACGCTGCACCGGATCTTCCCGACCGTGTCGACATCGCAATCGTCGGCGGCGGCATCTCGGGCCTCTACTGCGCGCTGCAGCTCGCGCGGCTGATCAAAGAGAACCGGCCGCTGCACATCGGCGGGGCGCGCCTCGATTCGGCGTCACTCGCGCCGGTGCCCATCCACCTCTTCGAGGCTTCTGAGCGTCTGGGCGGCCGTATCGAAACGTGGAACGTCACTCTGACGCCGGGCCCGAATGGCGAGGTGTTTCGCGCCGAGTTCGGACCGATGCGCGTCGAACCGCGCGATCAACCGCTACTGAAAGATCTGCTCGACCACATCGGCATCGGCGAGCCGCAAGGCGGGCCCGAATCGGACTTCGACCTCACCGGCTTCTCCGCCTACGCCTCGGAAGAGCCGCTGCAGCCCAAGTTCACGCTCCAGGGCGAGGAAGGCGAGCAATCGTCACTGCTCGACCTCCTGCTGCTCGCGATTCGGCGCATCTGCGAGCTCGTCGCCGAAGAGAACCAGCAGATTCCGGCTGACACGCATCGCGAGGCCGCGCGTTATTGGCGCCAGTTCCTCGGCGGCAGCTCGGTCAGGCGACGCTACTGGAAGGGCGAGCTGCGCAACTGGATCATGAACCTCGATCACGAGGACTACGACCACATCCGCCGCAACATCGGGATCAACGGAGTGCGCCTGCGTGACATGGGGTTCTGGAATCTCCTGAGCGAGGTGCTGAGCCACCTGGCCGTGCTGCGCATCCGCGACTGGCGCAGCTACTACCACCTCGTCTCGGAAAATCCCAACGCCGCCGAGCACCTGATCATGTGGCTCCGCAGCATCAAGGGCACCAACTCGCTGCGCGGCATCCGCGGCGGCATGGAGCTCATGGTCACTGAGCTCGGGAAGCGGTTGACGCCCGACTACGGCGTCCAGCTTCACGTGCCGCGGACCGTCATCGCCGTCGAACCCGCGGCGCCAGACACTGAGCGTCGGTTGCGCGTCCGGTTCAACGACGGCAGGAGCGTGCTGGCTCGCGATGTGATTCTCGCCCTCCCGAAACGGTCGCTCGAAAACCTGGACCTGGCGCCGCTCGGTCCGCATCTCGACGCCGTCGTCGGCATTCCGCTGCTGAAGGTCTTTTTCGTGATCGATCAGCCGTGGTGGGAAGACAACCGCCCGGCGCACCGCTTCGCGGGCGATCTCCCCACGCGCGAAATCCACTATTGGAAGAGCAAGGATCGCAGCCGGGGTGTGGTGATGATTTACACCGACCGGCCGGCGCTTCAGTTCTGGACCGACTACCTGGACCAGGAGCATGAGATGTATCAGGACCGGGCGGTCATCTGGCAACTCGATCCGAATCAAGGCCGCACTGAAGAACGGCTGCCAAACCGCCGGCTGTGGCGGCGTTTCGTCCAGTACGCCCGCGACTACGAACACAACGATTTCACCGCCGATCGCCTGCTCGCCGTAGGCATCCGCGACTGGGGCAAGGAACCGTACGATGGCGCGGTGCACGTCTGGCGCCCACGCCGGCGATCGTGGGAAGTCATGGCCCAACTCGTGGCGTTCGGGTTCTCACCCGGCGAGACGAACATGCACGTCATCGGCGATGCGTACTCTGATTATCAGGGCTTCATCGAGGGCGCGCTCCGATCCACCGCCCGTGTGATCTCGTTCTTCGTCAACGGCGAGGCCGGTACCGAGTTCAGCGACCGGGTTTTTCTCTCAATCAACCCCCTGCGACGCGGTCCGGTGTTCGATCGATGAAACCCCGCCTGCATTACGCCTGGATCATCGCGGCGGTCACGTTCGTGGTGCTGCTCGTCACGGCCGGCGTGCGCGCGACGCCCGGCGTCCTGATGGTGCCGCTCGAATCCGAGCTCGGGTGGAGCCGGACCGTGCTGTCGACGGCGGTGGCTATCAACATCGCGCTGTTCGGTCTCATCGGACCGTTTGCCGCCTCGCTCATCGATCGGGCAGGTCTGCGCCGCGTGCTGCTCGGAGCGGTTGCGCTGCTCGCGGCGGCGGTCGCGGCAACGAGCGTGATGCGCAGCCAGTGGCAGCTGATGCTGTTGTGGGGCGTTCTCGTTGGCGCCGCCACAGGTGTGACCTCGATGGTCCTTGCCGCCATCGTCGTCTCGCGGTGGTTCGAGGAACGCCGCGGGCTGGTCCTCGGTGCGCTCATGGGCGC
>JBKPSC010000035.1:0-9795 GCA_046734915.1 Acidobacteriota bacterium
GGCGTACTCAGGTCGCACGTCGTGAACGCTTATTGCCAGGTTGGACACCGCTCCTCCGTCGATCTGTTCGCCCTTCATTTGATCGGCTACAACGGCCTCCGCAACTACTTCGGGTCATGGGAGGAGTGGGGCAATCGTCCCGACCTGCCCGTGGAACCCTTCCGGCAAGCTGCAAAGTAGGTCACAGCAAGCCTCTATTTCGCTCTACGCCGCCGCGCCGATCCGAAGCACCGATCGAAGCGATCGTCGAATGAATTGGCAATTGGTGCGGAAGAGAGGATTCGGCATGGTGTTTCCGCCTATTCCCGCGGCATGCTAAACCGTCCGCGCTGTTTCTGGTAGGGCAGGGAAGCCATGAGGTTGCATGATGTCTTGGAACGCGCTGCCGAGATGTCACCCGCGGGCCGTTGGGAGTTGCTTAAGGATCGGGCGGTCCGCCGAGTTCGTCGGAGTGCGCATTACGCAGAATGCGACGGGAACAACGGTGGAATCGGTATTAGCCCATGTGGAAGGGAGATGAGTCATGGCTGAAACCGGAAAACGGAAGGATCCATTCCGTGGATACAAGTTCAAGGTCGAGGTGGGTGGCATCACCCGCGCCGGGTTCCGGGAAGCCTCCGGCCTGGATTCCGCCCAGGATCCAGTGGAGTATCGGGCGATCTCGCTCAAGCGGGGCGTGACGAACGACGCCGAATTGTGGGCCTGGCGGAAGAAGAGCATCGACGGCACGGTCGAGCGCAAGAACGGCTCTATCGTTCTATGCGACGACACCGGCAAGGAGAAAGCCCGGTGGAACTTCGCAGACGGCTGGCCAACAAAGTGGACCGGGCCGACCTTCAACGCGACCGGAAACGAAGTGGCGATCGAGACGCTGGAAATCGCGCACGAAGGGATCAAAAAGGCATGAACCTACAAGACTGAGTAGCAAAGCCGGTAACTGGCGTCTCGCCCATCACCTCGGGCCGGCGAGCCTCAAGACCCACGCGCGTCCTGCTTGCTGTAGTACAGGACGGCCACGCTCATCATGAGTCGCCAGCTTCCTGGGGCGCGCTCGCAGACAGAGAAAAATCGTCAGAAGCGTCTGCGGCGACGATGAGTGGTTAGCTATCCGTTAGCTGTTGCCATCGCAAAGCGGCGAGATGCACCGGAAATCGGTTGCTGGTGCGGAAGAGAGGATTTGAACCTCCACCCGGTTGCCCGGACTAGCTCCTGAGGCTAGCGCGTCTGCCGTTCCGCCACTTCCGCATGTGGTGAGAATCTGTCGGGCAGGAACCACAAGTATACTACGCGCTCCGTAACGGCGACCACGCGGCCGTCGTCGCGCGGCTATACTCGAAGGGCTGGGCCTTCAGCCGCGCTCCTTCGTACGGCCCGCAAGGATTGAGACATGGCTCGTCGCGGAATCGCGGTGGTGCTCACGCTGCTCGCTGTCGCCGTCTTCATCTCGGTTGCCGGCTTCGCGCTCCTGTATTTCATGGTCGGCCGGGAGCCCGCCGTGCCTCGCCACGCCACGCTCATCCTGAGCGTCGGCGGCGACCTCGCCGAGACCCCGCCCGAGGATATCGTCAGTTATCTGAGCCGATCACGGCCCCCGACCGTTCGCTCCATAGTCGACAGCCTGAAGAAAGCCAAGAGCGACCCGCGCATTTCTGCGGTCCTGTTGAAGCCGACGGGGTTCACGACGCCCTTCTGGGCGAAGATTCAGGAGCTGCGCGCCGCGATCGTCGACTTCCGCGCCTCTGGCAAGCCCGTGTACGCGTACCTGGAATACGCGAGCGACCGCGACTACTACCTGGCGTCGGCGGCGGACAAAGTCTTTCTGATGCCGGCCAGCCCGCTCGATCTCAAGGGCATCGCGACCTACCAGGTCTTCCTGCGCGGCACCCTCGACATGATCGGCGTCTTCCCCGATCTGCATCACATCGGCGACTACAAGACCGCGGTGAACACGTTCACTGAGAAGGGCTATACACCGGCTCACAAGGAAATGGACGCCGCGCTCAACCGAAGTCTCTTCGACGAGCTCGTGCGCGGCCTCGCCGAGTCGCGCAAGAAAACCGACGCCGAAGTGCGGGCACTCATCGACGAAGGGCCGTTCCTGCCCGAGAACGCGGTCAAGGCCGGACTCGTCGACGATGTGTCGTACGAGGACGAGGTGAAAGACCTGCTCCACGAGGCCACCGGCGGAACCGGCAACCAGGACGTCAAAGAGGAAGACTATGCGCGGGTGAGCCCGTCATCAGCGGGCTTGAATCGCGGGCCGCGCATCGGCGTCATCTACGCCTCGGGCGCGATCACCGGCGGGCGCAGCGGCTACGACCCGGTGAACGGCCAGGCCGTCGGATCGGAGACGCTCATCGAGCACATCCGCCGCGCGCGCCGCGACAAGACCCTGCGTGCCCTGATTCTCCGCGTCGACAGTCCCGGCGGATCGGCCACCGCGTCTGACGCCATCTGGCACGAGCTCACTTTGGCGAAGGAAGAGCAGTCGGACCGCCCGCTGGTCACGTCGATGTCCGATCTCGCGGCCTCGGGCGGCTACTACATCGCCATGGCGTCAGACACGATCGTCGCTCAGCCATCGACGCTCACAGGATCCATTGGCATCTTCGGCGGTAAGTTCGTCATGGGCGGGACCTACGGCAAGCTCGGCGCGAACATCGACTCGACGAGCGACGGCCGCAACGCCGAGCTCGAATCGCCGGCGCGTCCCTTCTCTCCCAACGAAGCCCGCAAGCTGGAGGAGCAGCTGCAGGCCTTCTACGATCAGTTCATCGAGAAAGTGGCCAAGTCGCGGCGCAAGACGCCGCAGGAGATCAACCGAATCGCACAGGGACGTGTGTGGACCGGACAACAGGCGCTCGGCAACGGCCTGGTCGATGCGCTCGGCGGTCTCGACACCGCCGTCCTGCTCGCCAAAGAACGAGCAAAGATTCCGGCCAACGCCGACGTCGAGCTCGTGCCGTTCCCGCCGAGACGGAGCTTCTACGAGGTCCTGAGCGAGGACTGGTCGGGCAGTGGCGAGTCCGCCGCCCTGCACACATGGATGTCGAGGCGTCTGACGGCCAGCGAACGCGAGATGCTCCGCGCCCTGCGCGGGCCCTTCAGCATGTTTCGGCCAGGCGAGATGCTTACGCTGATGCCGTACGTGTACTTGCGCTGAACGGCTTCAGCCTCTGGGCTCCGGGCTTCAGCAAGAGCCTGGAACCCGAGAACCGAGAACCCTGAACCGACAGGGTTCTTGATACCCGCTAGCCAAGTACCCGCTGAATTTCGTCGCGATTCAGCTGGATCTTCATCTTCTGCTTCGCCTTCACCATGTAGGCGCTGAAAAATCGGTTGCGGCGCTCGTTGAGCATCTCCTCGCGGAACTGATCGCGATTCGCCGTCAGCTCCGTCTCGCCGACGTCTTGCTTCTCGAGCATCTTGACGATGGCGGCCCCCGAGTCGGTCGAGACGACCTCGCTGACACCGCCTTGCGGCAGCGCGAACGCCACGTCGCTCACACTCGGCGAAATGCCCAGTTCAGGAATCGGTGAATCGCGTGTGATGAGCTCAGTCGTCCGGGCCTCGTAGCCGGCCGCCTTGGCCGCTTTCTCGAAGTCCGCCGCGCCCTTCACCTTCGCCAGCAGCTCATTGGCCTTCTGAGCCGCGAGGTCGCGGGCCTTCTGGCCGACAACCACGTCACGAACCTTGTCCTTCGCTTCCTCGAGCTTCGGCAGGTACGGGTCCTGTTTGCCGGTGAGCGCGATGAACGCAACACCGCGCGCCATGCCGATTGGTCCAGCGACGGCGCCGTCAGCCAGCGTAAATGCCCGAGCGGCGAGTTCAGGAGCGCCGCCAAGAGCCATCAGCGGCTCATCGCGCGCGAAAAGGGCCGTTTCTTGCACAGTCAATGCGTTGGCCTTGCCGACCGTATCGAGATCGGCCGGCTTCGTAATCTGAGGCGTCAGCCGATCGGCCAGCGTCTCGACCTGCTGCTGCGCGCGCTCCATCGTCAACTGCTCGACGAGCTGAGGCCGGACCTCGTCGAGAGTCTTGGTGGCGCCACCCTTCTTCTCGACCAGCTTGATGATGTGGAATCCGTATTGGGTCTTTATCAGATCGCTGATTTGACCCGGCTCGAGCGCGAACGCCGCATTGTCGAACTCGGGCACCATCCGTCCGCGGCCGAAGAAGTCCAGGTCGCCGCCCTTTTCCTTCGTGCCGTCGTCTTCGGAGTACTTCCTGGCGAGCTCGGCGAAGTCCGCGCCGGCCCGCGCCTGCTTGAGGATGTCTTCACCGGTGGCTCGTACGGTGGCTTCTTCCTTGCCCTCGGTCCGCAGCAGGATATGGCTGGCGCGCAGCTGTTCGGGCGTCGAGTACTGCTCGAAGTTGTCGTTGTACGCCCGTTCGACGTCCGCTGGCGGAATGTTGATCTTCGCCCGGATCGCGTCGGCGTCGATCATGAGGTACTTGATCTTCCGCTTCTCGGGGACTCTGAACTCTTCCTGGTGGCCGTCGAAGTACGTCGCGATCTCCGCATCGCTCGCCGTCACGTCAGGCCGGAAGTTGTCGGTGCGGAACGACAGGACCGCCAGCTTCACTTTGTCGTTTCGGCGCCGGTACTCCTTGTCGATCTCCGCGTCGGTGATCGAGAGCCATTCGGTCACGGCGGCGCGCAGTTTGTCGACGACGATGGCGCGTCGGACGCTGCCTTCGAAATCGGCCGCCGTCAGCCGCTGCATGGTGAGCAGCTGCTGGTAGCGCTGCTCGCCGATGAAGGCGCCGTTCTCTTGAAAAGCAGGAATGAGCATGATGCGCTGCCGCACTTCCGCGTCGCTCGCCGAAATGTTCAGGCGCTCCGCTTCGGCGAGCGCCGCCCGCTCGTCGACAAGCTGCATCAGGATCTGCTGGTCGACGCCGAGCTGCTTGAGCAGCTGCGTGCTCATCGTGCTGCCGTAGGCGTTCCGGTAAGCCTGAATCTGCGCCTGGTAAGTGCGGCGGAATTCCTCGGCTGAGATCTCGTGGCCCTGAACCATCGCCACGGACCCTTGCGGGGCCGCGTCCAGCGCCGGGTTACGCAGAAAATCGGGGATGTAAAAAATCACAAACGCCAGACACACCAATCCCAAGCTCCACTTGAGCCAGTTGCGGTGCCGGCGCATCCGGTCGAGCATCGTCATTTTGTTTCCTCGAAACTCTGATGGTAAGCCATGAAGTTGCACGCTGGCAAGCAGTTACCCTCGGGTCGTGTGGTATATTTGCTGTCTCCTGAAGAACTTAGCGGTCTCGCTCGGGCCTTGGGAGACGTTCGAGCCGAATGCCAGCACCGAATCGCGCGATGAGCTCGCCTCCACGCCGCCGATCGGCCTCGTCCAAGAGGCCTCTGGCGCTATACAGGGGCGCGACCCCGGCCCCCGATCTGGCCGCGCGGCTTCGCCAGTTCCAGCGCACGCTCAGCAACAAGATCATTCGGCGTGAGGCGCTGCTCGACATGGTTCGAGCCGTCAACGCGACGCTCGAGCCGGCGCGCATTGCTGAACTCGTCGTCGACCGGGCCGCAGCCTGGATCCCGGCCCCGTGTTGGGCCGTCGTGTCGTCCGACGGCGCCGGTCAGCTTTCAGTGCTTGCCGAGCGCGGCCTCGAATCGGGGATGGGACCGGCGATTTACAACATTGCCGAATGGGTCATGGAGCGAGGCGAGGAGTTCCTGACGGCGAATCTGAGCGGCGACCCGCGTGTCCAGGATTCGGCGACCGCGAGCGTCGTGGCCTTTGCCCTCAGCTGCCGGGGACGCCGCGTCGGTGCACTGATCGGCCTGGATCGGCGTCCATCCGCGCGCGAGCCCCGGTTGACCGTTTCCGTGCTCAACGCATTGCGGGTCCTCCTCGAGCCGGCGGCGGTGGCCATCGACAACGCGATTCTCTTGAAGCGCGCCGAGGCGCTCTCGGTCACCGACGACCTGACCAGTCTCTATAACTCCCGTTACCTCAACCAGGTGTTGCGCCGCGAGACCAAGCGCGCCTCCCGCAACGGCCGGCCGCTGTCGCTGCTGTTCATCGACCTGGACGGCTTCAAGGGGGTCAACGACTCACATGGGCACCTTTCGGGCAGCCGGGCGCTGGTCGAGGCCGCGGCGGTCATTCGCGGGAGCGCGCGCGAAACCGACGTCGTGGCCCGTTTTGGCGGCGACGAGTTTGCCCTCATCCTGCCCGACACGGGCGCCGACGGCGCGTATTCCGTCGGAGAACGAATTCGAGAGCGTCTGGCGGCCCATCAGTTTCTCGCTGCTGACGGCTTGAACCTGAGACTCACCGCGTCGGTCGGCGTCGCGACCCTCCCCGACGCGGCGACCTCAGCCGAGGAACTGATGCAGGCTGCCGATGCCGCCATGTATCGCGTCAAAGACGGCGGTAAGAACGGTATTCAGGCTGCCGGATCCAGCCGATAAAGACCGTGAGAGCGCTCGACGCGCCGGCCAGCACCAAGTAATCTTGACCATCAATCGTTCACACCAGTTCCGGCCGTTGCCCATGGTCGTCACGTCCGCGTCTCGCCGACCGCTCGTCGGCGTTTCCGCCGCAAGGAGCGCCCGTTGAGTCTTCGCTCGATGCTCTCGCTGTTTTCCAGTGACCTCGCCATCGATCTCGGCACAGCCAACACCTGCGTCTATGCCCGCGGCAAGGGCATTGTCGTCAACGAGCCGTCGATTGTGGCCATCAACAAGGTCAACGGGCGGGTCGAGGCCGTCGGCAAGGACGCGAAAGACATGCTCGGTCGGACGCCGGGCAACATCGTCGCCATCAAGCCGATGAAGGACGGCGTCATCGCGGACTTCGAAGTCACCGAGAAGATGCTGACCTATTTCATCAAGAAGGCACACAACCGCAACGTCTGGGTGCGGCCGCGCATCGTCATCGGCGTGCCGTCCGAAATCACACAAGTGGAAAAGCGTGCGGTCAAGGACTCGGCTTACCGGGCGAAAGCGAGCGAAGTGCACCTCGTCGAAGAGGCGATGGCCGCCGCCATCGGTGCCGGCATGCCGATCACGGAGCCTTCGGGAAACATGATCGTCGACATCGGCGGCGGGACGACGGATATCGCCGTCATCTCACTGGCCGGCATCGTCTACAGCAAGGCCGTGCGGGTTGCCGGCAACGAGATGGACGAAGCGATCATCCAGTACATCAAGAAGACCTACAACCTGCTCATCGGCGAGCGAACGGCGGAACAGATCAAAATGGAGATCGGATCCGCCTTCCCGCTGGAAGAGCGGATGACGATGGAGATCAAGGGCCGCCACTTGATTGAAGGCGTGCCGAAGACCATCACCATTTCGGACGAGGAGATTCGGGAGGCGCTGGCGGAAACGGTCAACGTGATTGTCGACGCGGTACGAGTGGCGCTCGAACGTACGCCGCCGGAGCTCTCGGCGGACATCGTCGATCGCGGCATCGTGCTCACGGGCGGCGGATCGCTGCTGAAGAATCTCGACAAGCGGCTCCGCGAAGAGACCGGGCTGCCGCTGGCGATGGCCGAGGACCCGCTGTCCTCCGTTGTGCTGGGAGCAGGAAAGATGCTGTCGGACTTCAATCTGCTTCGCAAGATTTCGATCGACTGAGGATCGCTCCGGAGTATTTGTGGCCCTGCCGGACATTCGCCTGCGGGCCGGGTATTTGTTCCTGGCCCTCATGTTTGCCCATGTCATCCTGATTTCGGCGCAGGTGAACTCGCGCAAGGGTGTCCCCGTTCTCGAAACCGTGACCTTCGGCCTGCTGTCGGAAGTCCAGCGCGGAACGTCGAACGGCCTGTCAATCTTTCAGCGCATCTGGAACGGCTACGTCGGCCTGCGGCAGGTCCGCGCCGAGAACGACACGCTCAAGCGCGAGCTGTCCAATGCGCAGGTCGAGCTGCAGCAACAACGCGCGCTGGCCGACCGAACGCGGAGCCTCGAGCAACTGCTCGAGCTGCGCCAGCGCGCCAATCTGACGACGACCGCCGCCGAGATCATCGCAGCCGGCGCAACGCCGGAGTTCCGCACTGTGACCATCGACAAGGGCACCCACGACGGACTCCAGCCCGACATGGCGATCATCGCGCCTGCCGGCGTAGTGGGTCGGGTCGTGGTCTCCAGCGCGCGCAACGCCAAGGTTCAGCTCCTGGTCGATCGCAATGCCGCGGCCGGCGCGCTCATCGAACGTTCGCGCGCGCAGGGTGTCGTCATCGGGACTGGCGAATCGCGTCTGAGGCTCGAGTACGTGTCCGAGGTGGCCGACGTGGCGGTCGGTGATGCCGTGGTCACATCGGGTATCGACGGCATCTACCCGAAAGGATTTGTGATTGGCTCCGTCGTCTCAGTCGAGAAGAGCGGCGGCGCGTACCGGTCGATCGCCATCGAACCGTCGGTGGACTTTACCAGCCTCGAAGACGTGCTGGTCGTGCTCACGCCAACGCCCGCACAGGACGCCGGCGTGGACGTGGCGCGGGAGAACGGGAAGTGAGGACGGCCGGCGTTGTGCTGGCCACCGCTCTGGCGCTCGCGCTGCAGACGACGCTGGCGCGATACGTTCGCGGCGGTGGCGGAATCGACCTCGTGCTGGTCGTTGTCGTCTATGCGGCGTTGTCGTTCGGGCCTGTGACCGGTGTCCTGACCGGCACATTTGCCGGCCTGGTGCAGGATGCGCTGTCGACCGGAGTCATCGGCGTAGGTGGGCTGGCCAAGACCATTGTCGGCTTCGTGGCGGGCGTCATCGGCACCCAGTTCATCGTCGCCCATCCGTTGCCGCGTTTCGTCGTGTTCCTGGGCGCCGCACTGCTCCACGCGGCTCTGTTCATGGGTATCTACGAGCTGCTCGGACTGCGCGATTTCGCCGCCCCGGTCGGCAGGGTCGTCGGCCAGGCGCTTGCCAATGCAGTGCTGGGCCTGGTGGTCTTCAAAGTCGCCGAGTCGCTGCCCGGAGCAGTCGATCGCCGGAATGCCGGTGCGGGGTTTCGCCGGTGAGTTCGGGGACTCGACCGCCACAGGCGTACAATGGTTCAACGGCTCTAACAACCGAATTCGTGTGTCGCCATGGCCATGATTGAAGAGCGTCGCCGCGTGGGCTCTCGGCTGAGTGTGCTCCAGTACGTCGTCATCGTCCTGTTCGGCGCGCTCGCCGTCAGCTTCTGGGTGCTGCAGGTCATCCAGCACGAGAAGTTCGAAGAGATGGCGGAGAACAACCATCAGCGGACGCTGCCGCTGCGGGCGCCGCGCGGCGTGGTCTTCGATCGCGACGGCAAAGTCCTGGTCGAGAATCGCCACTCGTTCGGCATCTCGATCGTCCGCGAACACACGCGCGATTTGAACCGCACCATCCGTTTGCTGAGCGAGGTGCTCAGGATCGACGAGGCACACATCCGCGACATCGTCGAGCGCCACCGCCGCGAGCCCAGCTACCGCCCGATTACGATCGTCCAGGATGCAACACTCGCGCAGGTTGCAGCGGTGACGGCGCGGCGGCTCGATACCGAGCTTCCCGACGTCGTCGTCGAGCCGGTTCCGACTCGCCGCTATCCGGAGACGCTCGCCGCCCACCTGTTCGGATATGTGGGCGAGGTCAGCGACGCGCAGCTGGCGGGCGGTGAGGGCCTGAACAGCGGCGACATCGTCGGGCAGTCGGGCATCGAGAAGGTCTACAACGCAGTGCTGATGGGCGAAGACGGCGCCAAGCGAGTGGTCGTCAACAGCGTCGGCCGCGAAATCCGGACCCTCGAGGAGATCGAGGCGAAAGAAGGCAAGCGCCTGAAGCTGACGATCGACGCCGACGTCCAGCG
>JBKPSC010000036.1:0-5561 GCA_046734915.1 Acidobacteriota bacterium
CGAACTCTGCGGCTGATTCAGTTTTTAAGAACCGACTCTAAACGTCAGGAATTCCGCGCTGTAACCCGGACCCGAAATCGGCACCGTGATGTACTGCTTACCGTTCAGCAGGTACGTCATCGGCGAACCGGTTTGCGGCGCCGGCATATAGACCGCGCCGACCTCCTTGCCCGTCCCCTTGTCGTAGGCGCGCAGCATTGCACCGCGGCCCTTGTCGGTCGTTGCGAAACCACCCTCGCCGGCAATCAGCAGCGACTTGGTGACGAGGACGCCGATGCGGCCCTGCCGCCCTGTGCGCGGAATCGTCACGCCCTTGAGCGCCGCATGATTCTTGATGTTGTCCGGCGTGTCACCGTGCGCGATCTGCCACACCAGATCGCCCTTGTTGACGTCGATCGCCGAGATGCGTCCGTACGGCGGCTTGATGAGCGGCAAGCCCTGAACCGTCAGTCCGCCGCCACCTTCTCCACCTCCGCCGCCGCCACCTCGCCCGCCGGCCGCCGGCGGTGGCGCGTTTGGATCGCGGGCCGTTCCCTGGATGAACGCCATGTCGGACCGCTCGGCAGGCGGCGGGATCAGCCCCAGAGCCGTCACGGCGTTGTTGGTGAAGATGTAGAACATGTTCGTTTCGGGATCGAGCGCGCCGCCTTGCCAGTTCGCTCCTCCGGTTGCGGCTGGCAGCATCAGCGTCGCGAGCGGCCGCGGCCAGGTGCTGACGATCGGCGGCGTGAAGATCGGACCGATCTTGTAGTTCTCCACCAGCTTCAATGCTTCGGCGCGCAGTTCGGGCGTGAAGTCGATGAGGTCGTTCGTCGATACCCCCTGGACTTCGTACGCCGGCGGCTTGGTCACGAAAGGCTGCGTCGGCGAATACCACTCGCCCGGCACCGTGCCCTTCTCGACGGGCCGCTCTTCGATCGGCCAGACCGGCTGGCCCGTGATGCGGTCGAAGACGTACAGCCATCCCTGCTTGGTCGGCTGCATGACGGCCTTGATGGCGCGGCCGTTCACATTGATGTCTGCGATGATCGGCGCGCACGGGATGTCCATGTCCCACAGGCCATGGTGCACCAGCTGGTAGTGCCACTTCCGCTTGCCCGTGTTCAAGTCGACGGCAACCAAACTCTCGCCGAACAGGTTGTTGCCCGGCCGGTGCATTCCCATGTAGTCGCCGGTCGGCAGCTCCACGGGCATGAATACCGTGTCGGTCTCTTCGTCGACGCTCATCTGCGCCCAGACGCCGGCGTTACCCGTGTAGGACCACGAGTCGTTCAGCCACGTGTCGTTGCCGAACTCGCCCGGCCGCGGAATGGTGTGGAAGATCCACAGCCGCTTGCCGGTGCGGACGTCGAAGCCGCGCACGTAACCCTTCTGGTTGGTCTTGCTCTTCGGCTGTCCGCCGGGCAAATGCGCGGCGCCGACGATCACGACGTTCTTGGCCACGACGGGCGTCGCGTGCAGCCCGACCTCGCCGGTCACGAGATCCATCTGCTGGTCGTCTTCCAGCTTGAGATCGACAATACCGTCCTTCCCGAAGCTCGAGATGCGATAGCCGTTCTTCGCGTTGAGCGCGATCAACTGGTAGCCCGGCGTGACGTAGAGGATCCGGTCGTCGCCGCGCCCATCGCTCCAATACGCGAGGCCGCGACCTGAGAGCTGCCGCGGAGCGGACTCGCCGCGCTTGCCCTCGTTGAGGCTGCTTATCCACAGCTCCTCGCCGGTCGCCGCATCGAGCGCGACCACGGCGCGCCGCGTGCCCATCGTTGTGTAGACGACGCCCTTCACCATCAGCGGGGTCGCCTGGAAATTGAATTCAGGTCGGGGCCCGAGGTTGTCGCCTTTGAACCGCCAGGCCACTTCGAGCTTGTTGAAGTTCAGCGCGTTGATCTGATCGAGCGGCGAGTAGCGCGTGCTGCGCAGGTCGGCGCCGTACGACTTCCACTCAACCGTCTGTCCGCCGCCAGCCGTCGATTGTCCGTGGGTCGGCAGCGTCGCCCACAGCACCAGCACCCCCACCGGGCCGATGCTCCAGGCCCAGCGCCTCGCGTATCGCTTCATAGTGGTCCTCATCTTCGCGGGTCAGTGCGGTTGGGTCCGATGCCTACCCCAAAACGGGCATCGGACCCCTCCCGGGTCAGTCATTGTATATGAACGGAACGCAGCTACTGTCCCAGCTTGAAGGTCAGGAGCTCAGAGCCGAATCCGGCCGCGCTCACCGCGACCGACACGTACTGCGTGCCGTTCATCATGTAGGTCATGGGCGACCCGGTCTGGGGCGCCGGCATATAGACCGCGCCGACTTCCTTGCCGGTCGCTTTCTCGTAGGCTCGAAGCATCGCGCCGCGCTGGCCGTTCGGCGCGGTAAAGAAACCGCCTTCGCCCGCGATCACGAGCGTCTTTGTCGTGAGGACGCCGATGCGGCCCTGCCGGCCGGTGCGCGGAATGTTCACGCCCTTGAGCGCCGGGTGGTTCTTGATGTTGTCAGGCGTCTCTCCGTGGGCGATCTGCCAGACCATCTCGCCCTTGTTGAGGTCGAGCGCCGTGATGCGGCCGTACGGCGGCTTGACGAGCGGCAGACCCTGGACAGTCAGCGCGCCTCCGCCTTCGCCGCCACCGCCGGCTGGCGCGGCTGGAGCCGCCGATCCGGAGACGAAGCCGAAGTCGCTCTTGGCCGGGTCTGCTGCCACGATACCCAGCGGGCTGATGTTCGTGTTCGAGAAGATGTAGAAGATCTTCGTCTCCGGATCGAACGAGCCGCCTTGCCAGTTGGCACCGCCGGTCACCGCTGGCAGCATCAGCGTGCCGAGCGGGCCTTCGAGCTTGCTGAGCACGGGGGGCGTGAAGATGGGTCCGAGCTTGTAGCGCGACGCGAGCTTCGCGCCTTCGGCTTTGAGCTCGGGCGTGAAGTCGATGAGGTCATCGAGCGTCACACCCTGCCGGTCGAACGCCGGTGGCTTGGTCACGAAGGGCTGCGTCGGCGAATACCACTCGCCCGGGACCGTGCCTTTCTCGACCGGCCGCTCTTCGATTGGGAACACCGGCTGACCGGTCACGCGATCGAATATGTACACCCAGGCCTGCTTGGTCGGCTGGGCCACGGCCTTGATCGCACGGCCGTTCACGGTCAAATCGACCAGGATGGGCGCGCACGGGATGTCGTGATCCCAGATGCCGTGATGCACGAGCTGGTAATGCCACTTGCGCTTGCCCGTCTTCAGGTCGACCGCCAGCAGGGTTTCGCCAAAGAGACCGGCCCCCGGCCGATTCCCACCGTAGTAGTCGCCCGTCGGCAGTTCGACCGGCATGTAAACCGTCTCGAGTTCTTCGTCCACACTCATCTGCGACCACACACCGACGTTGCCGGTATACGACCACGAGTCGTTCAGCCATGTGTCGTTGCCGAACTCGCCTGGACGTGGAATGGTGTGGAAGATCCACAGGCGTTTGCCGGTCCGGACATCGAACGCCCGCACGTATCCCTTCTCGTGCGTCTTGCTCTTGGGCGCGCCGCCCGCGAGGTGCGCCGCGCCGATGAGCACCACGTCCTTGGCGATGACCGGCGCCGCCGCCCACGCGACCTCGCCCGTCACCAGATCCATCTGCTGGTCGAAGTCCTGCTTGAGATCGACGATGCCGTCGTTGCCGAAGGCGGTGATGCGATGGCCGGTTTTGGCGTCCACGGCCACCAGTTGGTAGCCGGTCGTGACGTAGAGGACCCGTTCGTCCTTGCCGTCGGTCCAGTACGCCAGACCTCGGCCGGACTGCTGTCGCGGTGAAGCCGCGGCCCGCGGTCCTTCGTTGATGCTGTGCATCCAGAGCATCTCGCCGGTCAGCGGATCGAGCGCCACCGCCGCGCGCCGTGCGCCGGCTGTCAGATACATCCGGCCGTTGGCCACGAGCGGGGTCACCTGCAGGTTGTTTTCGAGGCGCGGACCCAGACTGTCAGGCCGGAAGCGCCAGGCGACTTCCAGCTTGTTGAAGTTGCTCGCATTGATCTGGTCGAGCGGCGAATACCGGGTGCTCGCCAAATCGCCGCCGTAGGTCCGCCATTCGCCGTTCAGGGCCCCTGTCTGCCCCTGCAGAGCCAGCGTCGCGCCCAACACGAGCAGGACGACGACCGCAAATGGCCCAGCGCCGCGCAGTCTCGCTGTCATGGTTCCTCCGGGTCGGAGTTAAGAAGACGAAACAGCAGAGCACCCGGCGGACGCCGAGTCAAGGGGCAATTGCGGGCCGGCGTGGCCCCCACGCCTCTGCCGGCCGGAGGTAACCTTTTGACGGCGCCGTGGTTATCACTGACAGGCAACGAGTGACTGACGAACTGTTGATGCGGGCGGTGCGCAACGGCGACTGCGGGCAACTGGGGCGGCTGTTCGAGCGCTATCACGCGCCGCTCTTTGATTTCCTCAGTCGGACGACTGGCGATCGGGCGGCGTCGGAGGACCTCGTCCAGGACGTGTTCGTTCGGATTCTGAAGTATCGCCACACCTATCGCGACGACAGCTGCTTCGAGACCTGGATGTTCCGGATTGCCCGAAACGCGCGAGCCGACTACTTCCGTCGGCGAGGCACCGCCTTCACCGTGCCGATCGAAGATGAAGCCGAGCCCACGTCCCGCGGGGCCGACCCGGCCGAGACGCTCGACCACGCGACCAACGCCGCCCGCCTCAGACGGGCCTTGAAGCAACTGCCCGACGACAAACGCGATTTGCTGGTCCTGGCTCGTTATCGCGGGATGCGCTACGAGCAGATCGGGGCGCTGCTCGAAATCGACGTCGGCACGGTGAAAGTGCGGGTCCACCGCGCCATGAAACAGCTCCGCGAACAGTTCGATCAGTTGGGACATCCGTTTGAAAGCAAGGACGCATCATGCGCTGCGAAGACGCCGTCACCGAAATTGGATCGTCGCTAGCCGGGGAGCTCGAGCCCGAGGCCGAAGCGCGCCTGCACGACCACCTGGCGGGCTGCGAGGCGTGCCGCGCCGAATACGACCGTCTGCGCGAGGTCTGGGATGAACTCCAGAGCCTCCCGCCAATGACACCCGATTCGGCGGCCATGCAGCGCCAGTTCCTGGCGATGCTCGACAGCTTCCAGACCGGCGCGGACCAGGCCCGCGTGCAGATGCTCGGTGGCGTCCGGCGGCCTGAATCGTGGCCACGGTGGGCGTGGGCCGGCGCCATGGCCGCGTCTCTGATCGTCGGCGTCCTCGTTGGTCGCGGCTTCACATCCACGCCGGCGCCGGCATCCACGGCGAACGATCTCGCGCTCCTGCGGCAGGAGCTGCACGACACGCGTGAGCTGGTCACGTTGTCGCTCCTGCGCCAGTCGTCGGCAACCGACCGGCTTCGCGGCGTGAGCTGGACCGGTCGTATCGACGATCCGGGTGTCGAGGTCGTGTCAGCGCTGCTCGACGCGCTCTCGCACGACCCGAACGTCAACGTTCGGCTGGCCGCGGTCGACGCGCTCGCCCGCTTCTCCGACCGGCCGGCAGTGCGAAGCGGAGCCGTTGCCGCCCTTGGCGATACCGGCTCTCCGCTGGTGCAGATTGCGCTGATCGACTTGCT
>JBKPSC010000037.1:0-20160 GCA_046734915.1 Acidobacteriota bacterium
CCACGCTGCGAAACCGGCGGCCCCGAGGCCGGCGGCTGCGCCGCCTCCCGACTTTGCCGGCCGCACGACGACCGCGGCGTCACCCGGGGGCGCGGCCGCAGCGCGCGCAGCCACCGCTCCGGCCACGACCACTGCGGCCGCGGCCTCCGCGCGCGATCCTGACGACACCTCGCCGCTGCTCACGCGACGCACCTGGATGGGGCTAGCGTGGGGGGCCTTCACGGCCGCTTCCGCGGCGGCGCTGGCCGCCACCGGCCGATTCATGTTCCCGAACGTCCTGAACGAACCGCCCCAGCAGTTCAAGGCGGGTCTCCCGAGCGAATATGGCCAGGGCGTCGACGAACGCTGGAAAGAGAAATTCGGCGTCTGGATCGTCCGCACGCCCGAGGACGTCGTCCAGCGCGCGAGCGGGTTTTATGCTCTCCTCGTGACGTGCACCCATCTCGGATGCACGCCGAACTACCTGTCTGCCGAGGCCAAGTTCAAATGCCCGTGTCACGGCAGCGGGTTCCGCCTCACCGGCATCAACTTCGAGGGCCCCGCGCCGCGTCCGCTCGAGCGAGCCCGCATCGTGCTGGCTGACGACGGACAGTTGCTCATCGACAAGGCGCGGAAGTTCCAGTACGAGCTCGGACAGTGGGCTGACCCCGAGGCGTTCCTGAAGGCCTGACGTCCGCGCCCGATTTGTGACCGTTAACCGTTATCCGTGGACCACAGGCGGTTCACGCTGAACTGGTAGCCATGGCCGAGACCAAAACGATCGCACCGCAGGAAGGCGCCCCGACGCGACTCTGGAACTGGCTCA
The DNA here is from genome assembly GCA_046734915.1 of Acidobacteriota bacterium. Taxonomy (GTDB): domain Bacteria; phylum Acidobacteriota; class Vicinamibacteria; order Vicinamibacterales; family CAVVIG01; genus VFZL01. The sequence continues at coordinate 806 of JBKPSC010000037.1, forward strand.
CGGACACGCAGGTCTGGAAGTCCATCTTCCGGCACGATCGCCCGAACACCGACCGCACGCGCGTGCTGGTCATGCTGTCGAACATCTTCCTGCACCTGCATCCGGTCCGCATCCGGAAGTCGGGAGTGAAGCTGCGCTACACGTGGTGTATGGGCGGGCTGAGCTTCTTCCTGTTTCTCAGTCTGACGTTCACCGGCCTGCTGCTGATGTTCTACTACCGGCCCACGCTCGAATACGCCTATACCGACATCGTCGGCCTCCGCGAGCACGTGCCGCTCGGCATCATGCGCGAGATGCATCGTTGGGGCGCGCATGCCATGGTCATCACCGTGTGGCTGCACATGTTCCGCGTGTTCATGACCGGGTCGTACAAACCGCCGCGCGAGTTCAACTGGTCGATCGGCGTCATCATGCTGGTGCTGACACTGCTGCTGTCGTTCACGGGATACCTCTTGCCGTGGGATCAGCTGGCCATCTGGGCAATCACGGTGGGCTCCAACATGGCCCGGGCCACACCGTTCCTCGGGCACGAGGGCCCCGGCTCCGCACTGTTGCGTCTGGGCGACGTGCCGCTGATTCATGCCTACGACGACGCGCGGTTTGCCTTGCTCGGCGGCTCGTTTGTCGGTGAGGGCGCGCTGCTGCGGTTCTACGTGCTGCACTGCGTGGGCCTGCCGCTCGGCATTGCGGTGCTCATGGCGGTTCACTTCTGGCGCGTGCGCAAAGACGGCGGCATTTCGGGTCCGCTCTAGAAACTGTCGGTCGCAGATTCCCCGGAGGCCTTTGTGGGAGCAGTGAAGGGGCTTTTCAACGCACTCGCGGATCCTCGGCTTTTCTTCATCATGGCGGTCGTGTCGCTCGTGGTCATGGTCTGGAAACGCGAGCAGATGGCTTCCAATGCGGCCGGATACGGCATGCTCGGGCTGCTCGGCCTCTTCTTCCTCTTCGGGACGTTCGACGCCAACTTCCGTCTGATCATCACCAAGCCGGACAACGTGCCGATCGTCGGGCTGATCTTCCTCCTGATTTTTCTGACCTGGTACTCGATGCGCGAAGCCGTGTTGAACGATCGCCGCATTGCCGCTGGGGAAGGGCCGATTGAGAAGGCCGAGGCCGACCGCGTGTGGGTCTGGCCCGATCTGGTCTACACCGAGCTCATCTCGCTGATCATCTGCTCAGTCGTTCTGATTCTCTGGTCGATATTCCTCAAGGCGCCGCTCGAGCAGCCGGCCAATCGCGCGGTCACGCCGAACCCGTCGAAAGCGCCCTGGTACTTCCTGGGCCTCCAGGAGATGCTGGTTTATTTCGATCCCTGGCTGGCGGGCGTCGTGCTGCCGGGCCTCATCATCGTCGGTCTCATCGCCATCCCGTATATCGACAAGAATCCGAAGGGCAACGGGTACTACACGTTCAACGAGCGCAAGACGGAGATTACGCTCTTTCTGTTCGGTTTCGTGATTCTGTGGGTGTCGCTCATCGTGCTCGGCACGTTCCTGCGCGGCCCGAACTGGAACTTCTTCGGACCATTCGAATTCTGGGACATTCACAAGCTCGAAGCGCTGGTGAACGTCAACTTGTCCGAGTACATCTGGGTGCGCGCGCTCAGAACCGGGCTGCCGAGCAACTGGTTCGTGCGGGAGATATTCGGCATCCTGCTCGTGCTGTTCTACGTCTTCGCGCTGCCGGGCATCCTGGCCAAGATCGCGTTCAAGTCCTACTACGAGAAACTCGGCGCCGCGCGGTATTACGTCACGGTCTTCCTCTTCCTCTCGATGATGGCGCTTCCGGTCAAGATGCTGCTCCGGTGGCTCTTCAACCTGAAATACATCGTCGCGATCCCTGAATTCTTCTTCAACATCTGACCATGGCTGAAAAAAAAGGCGTAGGTCACGCATACAACGTCGACTTCCTGAACGTCGTCTTCGCGGCGTCCAGCCTGTTTCTGTTCCTGTCGGTCATCTGGATGGTCTGGGATGACTACGATCGGGAGTGGAAGAACACCCAGCGGTCCTTCGCCGCGCTCGAGTACGACGTCGCGCAGGCGAGCGTGACAGCGGCCGAGTCGAAGATCGACAAGAACAAGCTGGCGCAGTCGGAAGCGCAGCGCGCCGAGGGCGAGCAGAAGGTCGCCGCCAATCAGCAGAAGGTCGATGAGCTCAGACGACAGATCTCCGACCTCGAGGCGCGTCTCTATCGCGAGACTCAGGATTATCAGTTCGCCAAGGCGACCTACGATCACGACCGCTACGACTTCGAGGTGGCACGCAACGAGGGCCTGTCGTCGGCGGAGAGCAAGGGGCAGGCCGTCACCGAACTCGGCAACCGGGTCAACGAGCTGAACCTCATCGTCGAGAAGACGACTTCCGAGCGCGGCGCGCTGAACCGGCAGCTCGAAGAGTTCACCGGCGAGCTGGGCAAGGCCCAGGCGTCCATCGACGAGCTCAACGGTGAGGCGAAGCGTCTGAGGACCCGCGCCGAAGTGCTCGCCCCCAGCGCGATCAAGCGCTACTTCCGGAACGCGCCGCTGCTCGACTTCATGGCGCCGACGATCAAGGTCAATCAGATCATCCTGCCCAACGTCGTGGATGATGTGAACTTCACCAAGGTCCCGAAGATGGACCGGTGCACGACGTGCCACCTGGCAATCGATCGTGCGGGCTACGAGAAATATCCCCAACCGTACACGACACATCCGAACCTGCAGGCCTATCTGGGGAGCGCCTCGCCGCACCCGATGGATCAGGTCGGCTGCACCGTGTGTCACGAGGGCATGGGGCAATCGGTGAGCTTCCGCGACGCGTCGCACACGCCCTCGACTGAGGAACAGAAGGCGAAGTGGGAAGAGGAGTTCGACTGGGAAGAGCCCCATTTGTGGGACTACCCGATGCTGCCGGCGAAGTCGACCGACGCGTCGTGCGCGAAGTGCCACAAGCAGGAGGTCTACATCCCTGGCGCAGAGAACCTCAATGTCGCCTACGCGACGTACGAGCGAGCTGGGTGCTACGCCTGCCACAAAACCCGCGGCTTCGAGAATCTGCGAAAGCCTGGCCCGATCCTGACCAAGATCGATTCGAAGCTCACGCCCGACTGGGTGAAGACGTGGATTCGCAACCCGAAAGCGGTCAAGCCGACCACGTGGATGCCGCGCATCTGGTACAACTCGAACTCCGACACACCAGAAGACGCCACGCGTAACGAGGTCGAGATCAACGCCGCCGTCGCGTACCTCTTCGCCAACTCCGAAAAGCACGACTTCGCCGTCAAGAACCCGCCGCGAGGTGATGCCAAGGCCGGCCAGGAGATCGTCACCTCGATCGGCTGTCTCGGCTGCCATGTGCTGACCGAGAAGGAACGCACCGCCGCCGGGCCGCACCGAACCTTCGGACAGCCTCTCGAGAACCTCGGCAACAAGACGACCTACGAATGGATCTACAACTGGGTCCGCGATCCGAAGCACTACAACCCGGCGACCTACATGCCTAACCTGCGGCTGACCGACGCGCAGGTGGCCGACGTAGCGACGTTCCTTTCGACGCTCAAGGACGCGAGCGGTGATCAGGCGAAGGCCTCGCCAGATCAGGCAGCGATGGACGCGGTGCTTCTCGACTACATGAAGAACATCATGCCGTTCGAGGACGCGCAGGCCGCGATCGCCAAGCTCGATCCGCAGGCCAAACAGCTGCAGCTCGGACAACGCGTGATCAACCGCTACGGCTGCTTCAGCTGCCATGAGATCAAAGGCTTCGAGACCACCCAGCCGATCGGAACCGAGCTCTCCGAGGAAGGCACGAAGCTCGTCTCCCGCCTCGACTTCGCGCTCATCGAAGATCTGCCGCACACCTCGAAAATCGCGTGGTTCCGCGCCAAATTGCACGATCCCCGCATTTTCGACAAGGGCCGGGTGCTCAATCCGCTCGACAAGCTGCGGATGCCCAACTTCGAGTTCACCGACGAGGAGATCGATCGGCTCCTGACGGCAATCATGAGTTTCCAGCGCGAAATCCAGCCGGCGCAGGCGATGCCGGTCAAGAGCGCCCGGCGTGACTTCATCGTTCAGGGACGCGCGCTGGTCAGCCGCCGCAATTGCGTCGGCTGCCACATCATCGAGGGCAACGGCGGCGACTTTCTCAAACTCGTGGCCGAGCCAACGCTGGGCCCGCCGATGCTCACGCCGGAGGGCGCGCGCGTGCAGCACGACTGGCTGTACGCGTTCCTCAAGGGACCGATCTCCATCCGTCCGTGGATCAGCGTTCGGATGCCGACCTTCGGCCTCGACGATCAGAACCTGAACAGCGTCATTTCGTACTTTGGGGCGGTGTCGAACAAGATGGGCGCCTTCCGTAGCCCCGAGGTCAGGACTGTCGCCAACGATGATGCCGGCAAGCAGCTGTTCGAGCTGTTGAAGTGCCAGCAGTGTCACGTCCTTGGAACCATTCCGAAGGATCAACCGACGTCCAATCTCGCGCCCGACCTCCGCATGTCCGTCGAGCGTCTGCAGCCGGACTGGATTCTGGACTGGCTGAAGAATCCGGCCACGATTCTTCCTGGCACTCGTATGCCGGCCTTCTGGCCCGACTATCCGAAGTCGTTCTATCCGCATCTGGAGAACAACGCGGAGGCCCAGATCCGCGCGATACGTGACCACCTGATGACGTTCAGAGGTGGTCCCAGCCCGATGACGGGCACGCGGGCCGCGAATTAGGCGGGGGAGCCAGGGTAGCCAGGGTAGGCAGGGAGGCAAGGACTTCTGATCCTTGGCCGCCCAGCCTTCCCTGCCGTCCCAGCCCTCCCTGCCAGATATAATTTCAGCGATGGTACGACCCCACCGGGGGCGGTTCCCGCGCGTTCATCCATCCGTATTCATCGACGACAGCGCTCAGGTCATCGGCGACGTCGAGATCGGCGAGGACAGCAGCATTTGGATGATGGTCGTGGTGCGGGGCGACGTGCACCACATTCGCATCGGCCGCCGGTCGAACGTTCAGGACGGCACTGTCGTCCATGTGATGAAAGACACGCACCCGACGCACATCGGCGACAACGTGACCATTGGGCATGGGGCCATCGTTCACGGCTGCACGATCGAAGACCAATGTCTGATCGGCATGGGCGCCATCCTGCTCAACGGTGTCCAGGTCGGCACCGGCTCCATCGTGGCGGCCGGGTCGCTGCTGCTCGAGGGGATGATCGTCCCTCCGCGCTCTCTGGTCATGGGCAGTCCGGCCAGAGTGCGGCGGTCGCTCGACGATGAGTCGATCGCCGAGATCCAGATGCTCGCCGACCGTTACGTGTCCTACCGCCTCGACTACATGGGACAGTAACGGATGAGCGGCACACAGCCTGCGCGCGGCACGCGCGATTTCCTGCCCGACGACATCCGCAGACGCGAGCACGTCGTTCGCATCGTCCGCGAGGTCTACGAACGGTACGGCTTCGAGCCCCTCGAAACCCCCGCATTCGAGAACATCGAGACGCTGCTCGGGAAGTACGGCGACGAGGGCAACAAGCTCATTTTCAAGATCCTGCGCCGCGGTGAGCACGAAGGCACCGGCGAGGCTGACCTCGCGCTGCGCTACGATCTGACGGTGCCGCTGGCGCGTGTCGTGGCTCAGTACCAGAACGAGCTGCCGCGGTTCTTCAAGCGCTACCAGGTTCAGCCAGTCTGGCGCGCCGATCGGCCGGCGAGAGGGCGATTCCGCGAGTTCTTCCAGTGCGACATCGACGCGATTGGGACGACCTCGCTCGTTGTCGAGTGTGAGCTGTTGTCGGCGGTGAGCGATGTGCTCGGCCGGCTGGGGTTCGACAACTTCACCATTCGCTTGAACGACCGCCGGGTGCTGACGGCGCTGCTCGAAGGGTTCGCTGTGCCCGACGAGCGTCATGCCGAGACACTGGTCGGCATCGATAAGCTGGACAAACTCGGTCCGGACGGTGTGCGCGCCGAGCTCATCGCACGGGGACTGCCGCCGGCATCGGTTGATGCGTGCATCGGATTCTTCGAGAGCTTTCCGTCGGGTCGCGAGCAACGCCCCGAAGCCGTGGCCGCCCTGACGCGGCAGATCGGCACGGCTGCGCAGCCGCTGTTGGAGCTGCTGGCCCTTGTCGACAGCACGTCGGCCGGGCCGTATGTGGCCATCGATCCGAGTCTGGCGCGAGGTTTGTCTTATTACACCGGTGCGATCATGGAGATCATGGTGCCGGATCTTGCCGGCAGTCTCGGCGGCGGCGGGCGGTACGACAATCTCATCGGCATGTTTCTCGGCCGCGATATCCCGGCATGCGGATTTTCACTGGGACTGGAGCGCATCCTGGTCGTGATGACGGAACGCCAGATGTTTCCGGCACGGGTCTCGCGGGGCGCTGTCGATGTCATCGTCGTGTTCCTCACCGACGCGCTGCGCGCAGACGCGCTGGCGCTGGCGGCCGACCTGCGCGGGGAGCAGCTCCGCGTCGATGTCTATCCCGAAGCCGCACGGAAGCTGGAGAAACCGCTCAAGTACGCCAGCGGCCGTCATGTTCCCGTGATGGCGATCGTTGGTGACGACGAGCGGTCTCGCGGCGAGGTGGCGGTTCGCGATTTGCAAACGCGGCAGCAGGAGAGTCCTGCACGGGCGATTGCGGCCGCCCGCATCGCCGAGATCGTCCGGCTGGCGCCGACTGCGGAGTCCCTGATCCCCAGCCCCCAGCCCCCAGTTCCCAGTCCCTGACTATGGCTGAACCGATCGGAGAGTTGACACGAACGCACACCTGCGGCGCCCTTCGCGCCGCGGATGTTGGCGCCGAGGCTGTGCTCCTTGGCTGGATTCATCGCGTCCGCGATCTCGGCGGCGTCATCTTCCTCGACGTGCGCGACCGCGCCGGCGTGTCGCAAGTCGTTGTCCGCGAGAACGACGCGCTGCTCGCCACCGCGAAGCGCCTGCGGCCGGAATACGTCGTCGGCGTCGTCGGGCACGTGCAGCGGCGCAGCCCTGATACCGTGAATCCGAAATTGGCGACCGGTGAGGTGGAAGTCCTGGCCGGATCGCTCCGTCTGTTGAACGAGGCCAAGACGCCGCCGTTTCAGATTGCCGACGATTCGCCGATCTCGGAAGACTTGCGTCTGCGCTATCGGTATCTGGACCTGCGCCGGCCGCGGCTGCAGAACAACCTCGGACTGCGCCACCGGGTCGCGCTGGCCGTGCGGAAATATTTCGACGCCAACGGATTCTGGGAAATCGAAACGCCGATCCTCACGAAGTCGACGCCTGAGGGCGCGCGCGACTACCTCGTGCCGAGCCGGGTGCATCCAGGCGAGTTCTATGCCCTGCCGCAGTCACCGCAGATCTTCAAACAGATTCTGATGATTGCCGGAACCGACCGCTACTTCCAGATCACGCGCTGCTTTCGAGACGAAGATCTCCGTGCCGACCGCCAGCCGGAGTTCACGCAGGTGGACGTCGAGATTTCGTTCGCCACTCCCGGTCTGGTCTACGGCCTCATCGAACCGCTGATCCAGGACATCTTCAAGGAGATCGGCCGCGAGGTGACCACCCCGTTCCGCCGCATGCCTTATGCAGAGGCGATCGCCAAGTACGGATCGGACAAGCCGGATCTTCGCTGCGGCCTCGAGATTGGCGATCTCTCCGAGATTTTTCGTGAATCCGGCTTCCGCGTGTTCCAGAAGATCGTCGCCGAGGGCGGCGTCATCCGGGGGTTCGCGGTGCCGGGCGGCAACAGGTACACCCGCAGCCAGCTGGATGTCCTGAAGGATCAGGCCGAACAGATTGGCTTCAAGGGTCTGATCTGGGTGCGTCCGGGCGAGCCTCCGGTGAGCTCGACCAAGGCGCTCAACGAGGGCGAGCTTCGCCACGCGCTTTCGCGAGTCGGCGCCGGACCTGATGATCTCCTCATGATGGCCGGCGGCCCGGCTGACGCGACTTCCAGGCTGCTGGGCCAGCTTCGCCTGATGATTGCCCGCCGCGACGAGCTATTGGCCCTCGACGACTTTCAGTTTCTATGGGTGACCGACTTCCCGCTGCTCGAATGGAATGGCGACGAGCAGCGCTGGTTTTCCATGCATCACCCGTTCACGTCGCCACTCGACGAGGACGTCGACGCCCTGGAGAAACATCCCGGCGCGGTCCGCGCGAAGGCGTACGATCTCGTCCTCAACGGCAGCGAGATTGGCGGCGGATCGATTCGTATCCACGACGCGGCGTTGCAGGCCAGGATCTTTCAGCGGCTGGGCATCAGTGACGAAGAGGCGCGGGCGAGGTTCGGATTCTTTCTCGAAGCACTCGAGTACGGAACGCCGCCACACGGCGGCATCGCACTCGGCCTCGATCGCATCGTCGCCCTGCTCGCCGGCGAGTCGTCCATCCGCGAGGTCATCGCGTTCCCGAAGACCGCCGCTGCCGTCGACCTCATGGCAGGGGCGCCGTCGCCAGTCGATATCAAGCAGCTGCGGGAGCTGCACTTGCGACCCCACAAGTAGCGGACTATAAAGGAGGCATCGTCAAGGGATAATGAGAAGACTGACCATCCCTGGAGACAACGCCGAGAGCGTGGCGACGCTTTTCGGCCCGTATGACGAAAATCTGAAGCACCTCGAATCGCTCTTCGGCGTCCGTATCCGGACGCAAGGGCACGAGATCCTGATCGACGGGGAAGGGGCCGCTCCCGAGACCGTCGAGCGCATCCTCACGCAGCTCGTCAACCTCGTTCGCGACGGTTTCCCGTTGTCGAACGCCGACGTCAAGACCGCGGCCGACCTGGCGGCGCACGATCCGAACGTCGATTTGCGTGAGCATTTTCAGAAGGGCAGCGTCACGCCGGCCGGCAAGCGCCGCGTCGCGCCGAAATCGGTCAACCAACGCCGCTATCTCGATGCGATCGAGACGCACGACATCGTGTTCGGCGTCGGACCGGCAGGCACCGGCAAGACCTATCTGGCCATGGCGCAGGCCGTCTCGTTCCTGGTGGCGAAGAAAGTCAGCCGCATCATCCTGGCTCGTCCCGCTGTGGAAGCTGGTGAGAAGCTCGGCTTCCTGCCCGGAGATCTGCAGGAAAAGGTGAACCCGTATCTCCGGCCGTTGTACGACGCGCTCTACGACATGCTCGACGTGGATCGTGTCGGCCGGTATCTCGAGCGTGGGACCATCGAGATCGCCCCGATCGCGTTCATGCGCGGCCGGACGCTGAACGATTCATTTGTCATCCTCGACGAAGCGCAGAACACGACGTCCGAGCAGATGAAGATGTTTCTGACGCGCCTCGGATTCGGCAGCAAGGCCGTCATCACGGGCGATGTGACCCAGATCGATCTGCCGACCGGCCGGACATCGGGTCTCGTCGAGGCGGTCAAGGTCGTCGGCGGCATCGAGGGCATCGCGTTCATCCACTTCGACGATCGGGATGTCGTCCGGCACAAGCTCGTGCAGCAGATCGTTCGCGCATACGAGGCGTTCTCGAACGATGGGAGCGCCGGCGAGGCGCGCGACATCGCGAATCCGCGACGGGTGACGGACGTGCCGAGACGTTCGTCCTGACCATGGACTCCGGAGAGCCTCATAGGCGTACACGGCGTCCGGCTTCGACTCGCGCGAAGGGGTTACGCGTCGACGTTGTCGATCGCTTCGGCCGGCCCCTGTCTGCGGGCGGTCTCGGCGCCTGGTTGAGCCGGGTGGCACCCGATGCAGCGCGCGGCTCCGTCAGTATTGCACTGCTTCGCGATGCGGACGTGCGCCGGCTCAACCGGCACTACCGTGCAATCGACCGCGCCACGGACGTTCTGAGCTTTCCCCGAGGCCAAGAGCCAACCCCTTCCCCATCAAGCACTTACCTAGGCGACATTGCAATCGCCATGGGCGTGACTCGGCGGCAGGCCCGCTCAGCTGGCCATGCCGAACGCACCGAGCTGCGCATACTTGCACTCCATGGTCTCCTGCATTTGATCGGGTACGATCACGAGACTGATGCAGGGGCCATGGGCCGGGTTGAAAGCCGGCTTCGGAAAAAAGGCGGGCTGCCAACAACTCTTGTCGCGCGAGCGCAAAGCGCGGCAGCGACGAGGCTCGAGAAGCCACGGAATAGACCTCGCGTGGCGAAGCATGGGATCTCGCAGGCCCCACGAAACGGAGGCCCGCGTTACCGGGGAAGGGACCCCGGATGAATAGATGATCCCCCTCTCAATCTTCGTGGCGATTGTCCTGCTGGCGCTCGTCGGCGTGTACTTGGGCGCCATCGAAGCCGCTTTCAGTGCGCTGATGCGTCTGTCGCTGCGTCTCCTCGCGGAACGAAGCGGACGCCCCGACGCCATTGGAACATACCTCGACGACCCGATTCTGCTGTTCGTCCCCGTCCGGCTGCTCCTGACCTTGGCGACCGTTTCAGCGACGGCACTGCTTGCGGCGGCGATCGGCGTCAACGGTGCGCACCGGCTCATGGCCGTGATCCTCAGCGTCGCGGCGTTCGTCGTCGTTTTCGAGCTCTTCCTGCCCCTGCTGATCGTCGGTCGTGACCCGGAGCGGGCTCTCGAGATACTGCTGCCGTCGTTCAACTTCGTCGCGCGGATCCTGTCGCCGCTGACGCAGTGGACGGCCCGTGCGATAACCAGCCGCCGATCGTCTGTGCCCGAGGAGGTGGCTGACGAGACAGGCCCGGTCGACGCCATCGCTACCGACGCCGACGGGCAGGAACGCATCCTCGAGGGCGAACAGCGGCGGTTGCTGCAGAGCATCGTCGACTTTGGCGACAGCATCGTCCGCGAAGTGATGACGCCGCGGCCCGACATCGTCGCGATTCGCGAGGACGCGAGCATCGGCGAGCTGCGGGCGCTCTTCCGCGAGCAGGAGTACTCCCGGTTCCCGGTCTACTCAGGCAGCCTCGACAACATCGCCGGATTCGTGTTCGTGAAGGATCTCATCGTCCTCGGCACCGACGATGCGCGTCCCATCACGCCGCTGCTTCGTCCGGCCGTTGTCGTGCCCGAGAGCAAGCGCGTGCCTGAGCTTCTGAAGCAGTTCCAGCGTCAACAGACGCAATGTGCCATCGTCGTCGACGAATACGGCGGGACTGCCGGCCTGGTCACCATTGAGGACCTGCTCGAGGAGATCGTCGGCGAGATTCGTGACGAGTACGACGTCGAGTCCGAGCCCATCGTCGAGGAGGGGCAGGGCCGGTTCGTCTTCAACGGCAAGGTCGACATCGACGAGGTCAATCAGCGGCTGGACGTGCACATCGAGCGGGAAGGGTTCGAGACCGTCGGTGGCTTCCTGATGACGCACCTTGGACGCCTGCCGTCCAAAGGTGAGCATTTCGACATCGACGGCCTCGGCGTCGAGGTGCTTGAAGTGGAGGGCCGGCGGATCAACAAAGTCCGGCTGACCCGCCAGAACACCACGCAGACGCCAGTTGGCGGGCACGTCGGGTGACGCGCCGTGCGGTTGGCCAGAGATGAGGGCCGGATTCGTCTCCTTCATCGGGCGGCCGAACGCCGGCAAATCGACGCTGCTCAACCGGCTGGTGGGCAGTAAGCTCGCCATAGTTTCCGACAAGCCGCAAACGACCCGCACTCGTATCCTCGGAGTCCAGAACTATCCCGACGCGCAGGTCGTGTACGTCGATACGCCGGGCATTCACCGGCCGCTGCACCGAATGAATGTCCGCATGGTCGATGCGGCAGTGGATACGATTCAAGAGGTCGACGTGCTCGGCGTGGTTATCGACGTTTCGGAGCCACCCGGCAAGGGCGATCAGTACGTTCTCCAACTGGCGCGGCGGGCGACGATTCCCGTGTTTCTCATCCTGAACAAGGTGGACCTGATTCGAAAGCCGAAGCTCCTGCCGATCATCGAGCGTTACTCCGCATTGAATCTGTTCGCTGAAATCGTGCCGTTGTCGGCAGCGACCGGTGAAAACGTCGACCGTCTCGAGCGGGCCCTGATCGATCGACTGCCGGAAGGCGATGCGCTGTATCCGGCAGACTACCTGACTGATCAGCCGGAGCGATTTTTTGCCGCCGAAATGGTCCGTGAGCAGGTGCTGCGGTTGACCCATGCCGAGATTCCTTTCGCGAGCGCTGTGGTCGTGGATCGTTTCGAGGAGCCGGAGGCACCGAAAGGGCTGCTGAGGATTCACTGCAGCATTCTGGTGGACCGGGAGTCGCAGAAGCCGATCGTCGTGGGCCGCGGCGGCGACATGATCAAGCAAATAGGCACGGCTGCGCGCCAGGAGCTGGAACGGTTCTTCGGCACGCGGGTGTTTTTGGATTTGCACGTGCGGGTGAAGTCCGAGTGGCGCGAGGACGAGCGGGTCCTCGAAGACATCGGCATTCACGGCCACGGAATCAAGCGCCGGAGCTGAACTTCCCCCACGCCAGACCCAATACGCCGTTTCGCCGCACTCTCCGACTATGATTAAAGACCGTCCGTAGCTGTTCCGATGCCGCTCTATACCGACGACGCGCTCATTCTGAGGACCTATCGGCTCGGCGAGTCCGATCGGATCGTCGTCTTTTTGACGCGTGACCGGGGCAAGAAACGCGGTGTCGCCAAGAACGCCCGCCAAAGCCGGAAGCGGTTCGGTGGCGCGCTCGAACCAATGACCTACGGCCGTGTCGGCTACATGGAGAAGGAGCGGCGCGAGCTCGTGTTCGTCCACTACGTCGAGCCAGTACGATCGCCGCTCGGGGCGTCGGCAGCCGACGCATTGGGTTACGTCGGCTATTTCGCCGAGCTCATCGACGAGTGTGCGCCGGACGCCGATCCCAACGAGACGCTCTTTAGGCTCGGTCGATCAGTCGTTGATGCGCTCGTGGCGGGCGTGCCGGCGCCGCCGCTGGCGCGGTACTTCGAGTACTGGCTTCTGCGCCTGCAGGGCGTCTATCAGCCGCCGCCAAGTCTGTCGGCAGAGGCGCAGGCCTTTCTCGGGGCCGTGCGGGCGTCGAGCCCGTTCGCCTTGGGCGAACTCTCGGTATCACGACAGACACTGGGGGAGCTCGAGGCCGCCCATCGTCTGCAGCTCGCGCAACATCTCGAGAAAGACCTCAAGTCGGTGCGCGTCCTGCGTGAAATGAGTCGATAACTTGAGCACCTTGACCTTTCAGAGTCTCATCCTCAAGCTCTCGGAGTTCTGGGCTTCGCGCGATTGTGCGCTGCAGCAGCCGCTCGACGTCGAGGTCGGCGCGGGGACCATGCACCCGGAGACGTTTCTGCGCGTCCTCGGGCCAGCGCACTGGAATGTCGCTTACGTTCAGCCGTCGCGGCGTCCGGCCGACGGCCGCTTCGGCGAGAACCCGAACCGGTCGTTCAAGCACCATCAGTTCCAGGTCATTCTGAAACCGGCGCCGGACGATGTGCAGCAACTGTATCTGGAGAGCCTCGAGGCTTGCGGCATCAACCCGCGGCAGCATGACATCCGCTTCGAAGAAGACAACTGGGAGTCGCCGACGCTTGGCGCGTGGGGCATCGGCTGGCAGGTTCTCTTCGATGGGATGGAGATTTCGCAGTTCACCTACTTTCAGCAGGCCGGTGGCGTCGAGCTCGCACCGATTTCGGCTGAATTGACCTACGGCCTCGAGCGCATCGCGATGGTGCTGCAGCGCGTCGACAGCATGTTCGACCTCGAATGGGCGCCAGGCGTGAAATACGCCGACGTGCGGCTCCGTGAGGAAGTCGAGCAGTCGAAGTACGTGTTCGGACAGGTCGACATGCCGCCGGGTGAGTTTGGCGCGTTTCACCGCGACCTCTTCGATCGCTACTACCACTTCGCCGAGATCCTGCTTCGGACCGGGCTCATCTGGCCCGCCCTCGAGCACTGTCTGAAGTGCTCGCACCTCTTCAACGTGCTCGACGCCAGCAATAGCATCGGCGTGACCGAGCGCACGGCGTACATCCTGCGTGTTCGACAGCTCGCCGTCGGCATCGCGAAGGCCTACGTGGCCGAGAGCGCGACCGCACAGCCGGTCGCGACGAGGTAGCCGATGGATCGCGAGTTGCTGCTCGAAGTCGGCTGCGAAGAGCTGCCCGCGGGGTGGTTGCCCGGGCTCACCAATCAGATCGGCGACGTGATGGTGGCCGAGCTCCGCGACCAGCGGCTGACGCCAGAGTCACCCGCTGAGACGTTCAGCACGCCGCGCCGTCTGACGGTCAGAATTGCGAAGCTCGCTGAGCGCCAGACCGACCTGGAGGAGCTGGTCACCGGCCCTCCGGTCTCAGCCAGCTTCACCTCAGACGGCACGCCGACGCCCGCGGCCGCTGGCTTTGCCGCCAAGCAAGGCGTCGAGGTGACGGCACTCGAGCGTGTCCAGACCGGCAAGGGCACCTACATCGCGTATCGGAAACGGCAGCGAGGCCGGGCGGCGGTGGACGTCTTGCCGGACGTTCTGTCGGGCGTTCTCCGCCGGTTGACGTTTCCAAAGTCGATGAACTGGGACGCGTCGCTGGACGACGGCAAGGGAGAGCTTCCGTTCGGACGACCCATCCGATGGATTCTCTTTCTGTACGGCGGTCGTGTCGTACCGTTTTCGATCAGCCGGGCCGCCTGGGCCCAGGGTCCGTCGGTGCAGGACGTGAGCTCTGGCGCCGTGACTTACGGTCACCGGTTTCTCACGACCAGCGGCCGCGCGGGCCGGGCCATCAAGGTCCGCTCGTTCGACGAGTACCGCGCCAGGCTGCTCGAGAACTTCGTCATCCTTCAACGCGAGGAACGTCACAACAAGATTGCCCGCGAGCTCGACGCGAAGGCGCAGCGTCTGCAGGGCCGGGTAAGCCGGTCGGTGCACAGCCAGTCGTCGCTGCTCGACGAGGTGCCGGACCTCGTCGAGTATCCGTCGGTCGTCGCGGGAACGTTCGGAGTCGAGTTCCTCGAGCTGCCGGAAGAAGTGCTGACCACCACCCTGATCCACCATCAGCACTACTTCCCCGTCGAGTCGAACGACGGGCGGCTCAAGAACGCGTTTCTCGCCGTCATCAATACCGAGCCCGACAACGAGCGGACGATCGCGCGTAATGCCGAGCGGGTGGTCACCGCCCGGCTTCGGGATGCAAAGTTCTTCTGGGACACCGATCGGCGCGTAACGCTCGAGTCGCGCGTCGAACGCCTGTCGACGCTGCTGTTTCACAAGCTTCTCGGCACCTACCGTGACAAGCTCACGCGCATCGAACGCCTGGCCGCTGCCATCGCTCGCGAAACGCTCGGCGCAGACGCGCAGACCGCGAGCAAAGCCGCTCTGGCGGCGCGTCTGGCGAAAACCGACCTGACGACCGACATGGTCCGCGAGTTCACCGAGCTCCAGGGCACGATGGGTGGCATCTACGCCCGTGTTGAAGGGCTGCCTGAGGAGGTTTGGAAGGCAATTTATTACCACTACCTGCCAGTAGCGGTTGACGCGGATGCCGAGCCCACGCCGGCTAGTCTCGGCAACGCCGCGACGACCTGGGTCGCCGTGTCGCTGGCCGACAAGCTGGACACCATCGTCGGTTTGTTTGGCACGGGCGAGCGGCCGACTGGATCCCGCGATCCCTACGGCCTGCGCCGGGCCGCTCACGGCGTCATTCGCATTCTGCTCGACCTGAAACACCTGATCGGCCATGCCCCCACCGTCCAGCCGGACCTCGGCAGCCTGCTGCGTCTGGCGGCGGCCGGATACCCGGAGCGTGCCGACCTGTCGAGTTGGCCGCAAAGCGATCTCGACGAGCTGCGCCGGTTCCTCGTCGAGCGACTGAGACACGCACTCGAGAGCCGCGGGGCGGATCGTCGAAACGTTCGAGCTGTGACTTCGGGCGCCGTGGAGGACCTGCGGCCGGCCGCGGCCTCCGCTCAGGTCGAAGCCTTAGGCGCTTTTGCCGCGTCACCGCAGTTCACTCAGCTGGCCACGGCCTTCAAACGGGTCAAGAACATCGCCGGCGAGTTGAAGGGTGAAGCCCCTCTTGGCCTCAGCTCGCTCGACGCTGTCTTGAAGGAGAACGCGGAGCAGGCGCTGCTGGCCGAATTGCGGCAGCGTCTGCCGCTGGTCGACGAGGCTGCCGGGCTTCAGAACTACCGGTCGGCGCTGGCCAACTTGTCCGAGCTGGGTCCAGCGGTCGACAGGTTTTTCACCGACGTTCTGGTCATGACCGACGATCGCCAGTTGCGGACGGCCCGCCTGTCGCTGATGGCGCACCTGCGCAATGCCGTGCTTCGTATCGGCGACGTCTCGGAAGTCGTCGCGGCCGAGAAGTAGACGTCGCGCTCTACCATGCGCCCGCCGCTTGCAGCATAATCGAGGGTCGCGCGCGAGCGCGTTTCGTCACGAATTCATTCGAAACAATCAAAGGACGCCCAGTCGATGGCCACCAAACCAAAGCCCGGGAAGCGTGCCGTGAAAAAATCTTTGGGGAAACCTCGCGGCAGCACAGCGGCGCGCGGCAAGCAGCACGTGTACTTCTTCGGCAACGGCAAGGCTGAAGGCAATCGTCACATGAAGGATTTGCTCGGCGGCAAGGGCTCGGGCCTCGCCGAGATGACCAATGCGGGCCTGCCCGTCCCGCCCGGCTTCACGATCTCCACTGAAGTCTGCGGCATCTACTACCGCGAAAAGGCGAAGATTCCACCGGCTATCGACAAAGAGATCGAGCGGAACATCGCCCAGCTGGAGAAGGCGGCCGGCGCTACGCTCGGGTCCACCGACAATCCGCTCCTGGTATCGGTTCGCTCGGGCGCGAAGTTTTCCATGCCGGGCATGATGGACACCATTCTCAACCTCGGGCTGAACGACGATGCGGTGGAGGGCCTGAAGCGCCGCACCCAGAACGGCCGCTTCGCCTTCGACAGCTACCGCCGCTTCATGCAGATGTTCGGCAACGTCGTGCTGGAGATTCCGAAGGACGCCTTCGAACACGAATTCGAAGCGGTGAAGAAAGCGAAGCGCGCGTCGCTCGACACGGACCTTGGCGAGGCCGCTCTTCGCGATGTCGTCGGGCGTTACAAAGCCGTCATTCAGAAGCGCTCCGGCAAGGCGTTTCCACAGAATCCGGCCGAACAGCTGCAGATGGCCCGCAACGCGGTGTTCCGGTCGTGGATGAACCCGCGAGCACAAGAGTACCGGCGCATCTACGACATCCCGGATCATATTGGCACCGCCGTCAACGTGCAGATGATGGTGTTCGGCAACACCGGCGACCGGTCGGGCACCGGTGTCGGCTTCACGCGCAACCCCGCCACCGGCAAGAAGGAGTTCTACGGCGAATTCCTGATCAACGCGCAGGGCGAGGACGTCGTCGCCGGCATTCGTACGCCGCAGCCGATTCGTGAGCTCGAGCAGGTCATGCCGAAGGCCTACAAGCAGCTCAGGGACATCACCACCCGTCTGGAAAAGCACTACAAGGACGTCCAGGACTTCGAGTTCACCATCCAGGACGAGCGCCTGTACATGCTGCAGACGAGGAGCGGCAAGCGGACCGGCTTCGCGGCCGTGTTCATTGCGACCGATCTCGTCGCCGAGAAGCTGATTTCGCCCAAGGAAGCTATCCTGCTGGTCGACCCCGAATCGCTCAATCAGTTGCTGGCTCCGGGCTTCGACGCGGCCGAATGGAAGAAGATTCCTGTCGCAACGAAGGGCCTGCCGGCCTCGCCCGGCGCTGCAAGCGGCCAGGTCGTGTTTGCCGCCGACGACGCGGTGGAGTGGACGCAGCAGGGCAAGCAGGTGATTCTCGTCCGCCGCGAGACGGTGCCAGACGATATCCACGGAATGTTCGTCTCGCAGGGCATTCTCACCGCCACCGGCGGCATGACCTCGCACGCCGCCGTCGTGGGTCGCCAGATGGGGAAGCCGTCCATCGTCGGTGCGGGCGCACTGGTGATTGACGAGAAGGCGAAGCGATTCCAGGTCAGCGGCCAGACGATCAAAGAGGGTGACTACATCTCGTTCGATGGCCTGTCCGGAGAAGTCAAGATCGCGAGGGTCCCGTCGAAACCGAGCGAGATCCTCCAAGTAATCAGCGGCGCCATGAAGCCACAGGCGTCTGATCTCTATCAGCGGTTCGACCGGTTGTTGTCGTGGGCCGACAAGTACCGCCGCCTCGGCATCCGCGCCAACGCCGATCAGCCCGATCAGGCCGAGTTGGCCTATGCGTTCGGCGCCCGCGGCATCGGCTTGTGCCGGACCGAGCACATGTTCTTTGGCGAGGGCCGGATTCCGATCGTTCAGCGAATGATCCTGGCCGACAACGAAGCTGACCGGCGGAAAGCGCTCGATGAGCTCCTGCCGCTGCAGCGTGAAGACTTCTATGGCGTCTTCAAGGGGATGCACGGATCGCCGGTGACCATCCGGACGATCGATCCGCCGCTCCATGAGTTCCTGCCCAAGCGCGAGGAGCTGATGGTTGAGATCGCGCGGCACGAGACCGCCGGCAAGAGCGGCCGGGAGCTCGACGAGAAGCGGCAACTCTTGAATCGCGTCGAACAGTTGCACGAGTTCAACCCGATGCTCGGCCACCGCGGCGTCCGCCTGGGCATCACCTACCCGGAAATCACCGAGATGCAGACGCGCGCCATCATCGAGGCCGCGTGCCGGTTGAACAAGGAGGGCCTGAAGGTCATTCCAGAGATCATGATCCCGCTCGTCGGGCACGTGAGGGAGCTGCGCGACCAGAAGGAAGTGGTCGAGCGCGTCGCCGCCGAGACAATGAAGCGTATGGGTGTCACGGTCAAATACCTCGTGGGGACGATGATCGAAGTGCCGCGCGGCGCCATCACCGCCGACCAGGTAGCGCAGGAAGCGCAGTTTTTCTCATTTGGCACCAACGATCTGACCCAGATGACGTTCGGATTCTCCCGCGACGACGTCGGCAAGTTCCTGCGGATCTATCAGGAGAAGAAGATCCTCGAGCGCGATCCGTTTGCATCGATCGACGTCGACGGCGTGGGGTCTCTGGTCCGGACCGGCGTGCAACTTGGGCGGAAGACCCGTTCCGACCTGAAGCTCGGAATCTGCGGCGAGCACGGTGGCGATCCGGCGTCGATTCATTTCTTCGAGCAGGTCGGCCTGGACTACGTGAGCGCCTCGCCCTATCGCATTCCGGTCGCCCGACTGGCGGCCGCGCAAGCGGCGCTCGCGGTGAAGGTGGGAGACTAGCGGCGCTTCGGCGCCTCTGGCTTGTCTCAAGTCTGACGTCTCAGGTCTTATGGCTCAAATCTCAGGCTCAGGACTTAAGACCTAAGACTTGAGACCCCAGACTTAAGCCGAAGACCTGAGACATCGTGATCACCATCTTCCTTCACCACGACGGCAGAACCGAGCAGGTTCAGAGCATCGACCGGAGCTGGCTCAATCCGGCTTCGGGTGCTACCGTCTGGGTCGATCTCGCGGCGCCGTCGATTCCCGAATCGCTCATCCT
>JBKPSC010000038.1:0-14278 GCA_046734915.1 Acidobacteriota bacterium
CGCCCGTAATGACGGCGGCCGAACGACTGAGCTCCGGCCGCGGAACTGCGGGTCGATGGATCTGGCCGGCAAATCGTGCCCGAGACTGACTGCCCATCATGTCTCTACCCTCCCAACGCCGAAGGCGATGTCGCGACAGCAGCCCGGGCCCACCCGGGCGTCTCCACATAAACGGACGACTGGCGTTTTCCTAACGCGACAAATCAGGATGGATCCCGCAATGCTCTTACCTCATCTATTAAGTGCATTAGAAGACGCACGGGCTTGCGGCAGACACAAGCAAACGTGCGCATGTCGTAGCGCGGGTCTCGTCAGGCTGAGTCAGGAAGCTCTTGGCAAGCTGAAGGTCACGGTCGTCCCTTGCCCCGGGGTGCTGGCGGCGTGGATTTCGCCGCCGTGCGCCCCGACCAGGCCCTTGGCGATGGCCAGCCCCAACCCGGAGCCGCGAGACTCGGGCCCCTTGTAGAAGCGGTCGAACGCGCGGGCGAGCGCCTCTTCGGTCATTCCGGGGCCCTGATCCTGGACTGCCACGGACACGCCGTCCCTCGCCGCCACGATTCGCACTTCGATTCGGCTGCCTGCGGGCGCGTGTCGCATCGCGTTCGACAACAGGTTCCCGATCACCTCGCGGACCCGCACCGGATCGGCCTCGACCGGCGCCGGGCCATCTGCCGCCTCGACGCTGATCGTGACCTGCCGCGACTGCCCTTCGGTCTCGAATCCGCGCGCGACGTCGCGGGCGAGCTCGCCCACGTCCGTGGGCTCCCGCTGAAGCTTGAGCGCACCGCTTTCGGAGAGCGCGAGCGTCCGGAGATCTTCGACCAGACGGGACAGGACGTGCGTCTCCTCGACCAGTTGGCGCAACGTCGCATCGTCTCTGGGATAGACGCCGTCGAGCAGCCCTTCGAGTTGCCCTTGTATGACCGTCAACGGCGTTCGCAGCTCGTGCGCGATGTCGGCCATGAGGTCGCGGCGTAGCCGATCGTGATCGCGCAGCCGGGCGGTCATGGCGTTGAACGCCCGAGCGAGGCCGCGAATCGGCGGCGAGCCGTGCTCGGCGACGTGGACGTCGTAGTCGCCCGCGGCCACGCGATCGGCTGCGTCCATGACGCCGCCGAGCGGCACGGCGACGCGACGCGCCAGTCCCGCCAGGGCCAGCGCGATGAGTCCGATGCTGACGATGGCGCCCGTCAGGAGGATCACGGCCGCACGTCCGCGCGCGGCGTCAATCAGTCCAAGTGCTTGTGCCGTGAGCTGGACGAGTGTGACCGTCCCGGTGACGCTGAGGACAAGGATGAGCAGAGCGGCGAACAGAATCCGGCGGCCAAACCGGCGGCGGCGCCGGTGGCTTGGCGGCCAAGGTTCTCCGTGCGGCCACCAGGCCGGTTGCCGGCCTCGGCCGAAGTGCGTGCGCATCAATCGGCAAATTTGTAGCCGACGCCGTGCACGGTCAAGACGTATCGCGGGTTGCGCGGATCGGGCTCGAGCTTGCGGCGCACGTTCTTGATGTGCGCGTCGATGGCGCGATCGAACGACTCCACTTCGACGCCGCGAATCGCATCGAGGAGCTGCGCGCGTGTGAACACGCGGCCTGGCTGCCTGGCCAGCGTCTCGAGCAACTCGAACTCGGTCGGCGTCAGCTCGACTCGGCTGTCGCCGACCGTGACTCGCATGCGAGTCCGGTCGAGGACCACGTCTCCGGCGCGAACGACGCCGCCGGGCTCGGTCCGCGCGTCGGTGCGACGAAACACAGCGCGCACACGCGCCACGAGCTCTTTCGGGCTGAAGGGCTTCGTGACGTAGTCGTCGGCGCCGAGCTCGAGACCTGCCAGCTTGTCGCGTTCGTCGACGCGGGCGGTGAGCATGATGATCGGCACGTTCGAGCGCTTGCGCAAAGCGCGCGTGACGTCGAAGCCGTCAACGAGCGGCAACCCGAGGTCGAGGACGATGAGATCGGGCTGCCGTGTGCGGGCGAGCGCCAGCGCATCCGCGCCGTTGGCCGCTGTCATGACGCCGAACCCCGCACGCTGCAAGTAGTCGCGAGCGATCTCGGCAATCCGCGGCTCATCGTCCACGACGAGGATCTGCTTCACGTCAGACCTTCGAGTCTGCCGCAGCCGGTGTCTGGCCCTCTCGGGCATGCGCCTGGCGATGCCACTCGTCGAAGGCGGGCGGCACGCCGCCGTACCAATGGCGCCGGCCCGGTCCCCACCCGCCGCGCCAGAAGAGTCCCCGCAGCAGGACCAACCAGAAGAAGAGGAAGAACAGCGGTCCGAACGGGAAGAAGCCGATGCCGTAGTGCCACGGATACGGCCAGTACGCGATCGGTGTGGTGCCGTTCGTGTTCGTCAACCTGGCGCTCTCTGCAATGCCCTGAGCCACGCCGAGGTTGTAGGCGTAGACGCCGACCATGGCGACAAGAGCGAGGACGAGCAAGGCAAACAGCCACCGGAATCTCCCACCCATGATGCCTCCTTTTGATGGTGACGTGATTCCAGGGTGGCAGCTGCTCGTGAAGGAATTATGAAGGGCGCGGTCTCACATACCCCAGGCCAGCTCGCCTCTTACCTGCGCCAGGAGGACGCCCCACCCCTGGCGCACGCTCCGATATCGAGGCGCCCAGGAGGACTCCGCGCGGAGCCGCCGGTTCGAGATCCTCACCGACCGTGCCACCAACTCTCCCAGTGAGCCGAACAAGTGGGCGGTCCAAGCCGGCAGCAGCTTCGGCGGCGCCACCCGGAGCGCCTGGGCGAGTGAGTCCACATACTCGCGGTGAGTCACGGGCTCATCGTCTACGACGTTATAAGTTCCCGTCGGCAACGTGATTGCCGCGGCCACGGCCGCCGCCGCATCGTCGTGCGAAACGGACGAGAAGTAGGCGTTCGCAGGCCCTGGAAGCGGCGCCCAGCCCTTCCCGACGTACTTGATGAACTGCGTGGTCTGAAGGGCGTCGGGACCGTAAAAGGCGCCAAAGCGCAGCACGACGGCCGTTCGCCCGGCGTGGCCGAATCTCAGTGCCGAGCATTCGGCGTCGAGAATCGTGCGGTTGTAGCGAACTGGTTTGATCGGTGTGGATTCGTCGATCCATTGATTGCCGCAGTCGGGATAGACGGGCGCGAACGACTCCTGAACGATCCGTGTGACGTCGGACGCGAGACACGCGTCCGACAGCACCGCCGACGCTTCGCGCCGCAGGCGATCGTTTTCCCGCCAGGCCCAGGGCAGGAACATGCGCGACGGGTGCGGGATGTGAGTGGCGAGATTGACGGCCACGTCGTGTCCCGCTACCGCCCGACGTACCGCGGGAGGGTCGAAGAGGTCGAGCGTGACGGCCGTCGCGCCGTGCGCCGCCAGTCGAGCGTGGGCACCGCGCCACCTGGCGACTGCCGTGACCTCATGGCCGGCGTCGTGAAGCAAAGGGATCAAACGGCGACCGATGACGCCGGTGGCGCCGGTGACAAAAATGCGCATGATCGGTTCCCTTTTGGTGGGTGAACCGACATCTCACCCGCAAAATCGACGCCACCCGACCCCGCTCTGGGAGGCCGCCGGTGCGCACGCCACGAACGGCCGCCCACGGTGGACTCGGCGATTCGTTGTGGCTCGCAATCCAACAGGCTCTGTATCGCAGCTTTGCAGCGCTGACTGGGACCTCGTCTAAACTGGGCTGCAGGCGTCGCTCTCGATTTGGTTCAAGGCCCTACTCGCCGCCCGAGCCCTTGAACTCATCGCTTTCATCCGCGAACAACACGTTGAAGCTTGTGAGCGAGCCGTAGCAGCCGGTGATATACCCCTGTAACTTGACCTTTGCGTCGTCAGCCAGCTCGGACGCATTCAGCTGCTGCTCGAGCGTCCGAAGGCGATTGCGCAGCATGACGACCTTGTGGAAAAAGGTCTCGATCGGCCAGCTCTTCTCCTGCAATCCAGGCGTTCCGGGTCGCAGGATCAGCGTTCCGCCGCGCCACTTCTGAGCCGGCGCCACCGGGCTGAGGCCTGACTCTTCGCGGATGATTCGGCGCAGCAGCCCTTCGAGGTCTGGCATGTCGGTCGGCATCGGCGCTCCGATCTTTTCGCGGTCACTGACCAGTTCGAACGGCTCGGCCACCGGCGTCGCGGGACGGCTCGCGCGAGCCGGCGACGGCGACGATTCAACAGGCGCTCGGCGGGGCGAGTCGATTCTCGGGCCGCCACGGTAGTTGTGATCGCTGCGACAGTAGCCGCAAACGACTCTGACGGGATGACCGTCGGCGTCCGCCGCGATGACGACGTGCTGGCGGTCGGTCTTGCAGACGCGACAGTAATCCTCGAGAGAGTCGCCGGCCTTGTAAGGACGTGACGGAGACACGGATGTCTATGATGTCACGGTCCACCGAGCAACCGCGGACCGAGTACCGAGCCACGAGCAACGAGTCCCGAGCAACTGAGTACCCTCGTAGCTCGTCACTCGTAGCTCGTGGCTCAGTATTTCAGTCACTCAGTAGCTCAGTCACTCAGTAGCTCAGTCACTCAGTAGCTAGTCACTCAGTAGCTCAGTCGCTCAGTCGCTCGGTCACTCAGTCGCTCGGTCGCTCAGTCGCTCAGTAGCTCGGTCACTTTACGGTGACGTGCGCGGGGCACAGCTCAGGACAGGCTTGATGTCGACTACGGGCGTGCCGTCGATCGCTTCAATCGGGCCGATGCGGAGGCTGTTGCCCGCGATGGCGCGCACCACGACCGGATGCAGACCGAGCGGATTGGGCCGGTCGGGCGATCGCGTCGCGAACACTCCCGTGAGCGGATGGCTCAAGTCGGAACGCGGGTGAACCTGGAATACGTTGCGACGCGCCTTGTGGAACCACGTGATGACGATCAGCTCGTCACCGACTGCGAGACCGTGCAAGGCCTTCGTCGCCCATCGTCGAACGTCGAGCCAGGCGTCGGGCGCGGCTTCTGAGCCCTGCTTCGGCGCTTCATGCCGTGTCTTGATGTCGGATCGAATCGCCCCGATCGGGCGGAGCCTCGCGCTCGCGGACCTCGTCACGCTCTTCCTGGCTGCCATGGTCCCTTAAGGTTCTGTCAAAAGACGTGTCAGAGAGTCAGTTGACGATGAAACCACTGCCCAGCCAGGTGAGCAACCTGGTCGAGCGCGCCCGGCTCTTCGAAGAGATGTGACGCAGCCGGAATGATGCGCAGCTCTTTTGGCCCCGTCAGCCGCTCGAACGCCTGCCGGTTCAGCTCCAGAACGACATAGTCGCGCTCGCCGACAACGAGCAGCGTCGGCGCAGACACGACGTCGAGCGACGATTCGGCCATGTCCGCACGGCCACCGCGCGAGACGAGTGCGCGAACGACCTTGGGACGCGCGGCCGCAGCAATGAGCGCCGCCGCCGCGCCGGTGCTCGCGCCAAACAAGCCAATGGGCAGCGACGCGGTCGGGGCGTGAGCCTGCGCCCAGTCGATGGCGCCGACGACGCGTTCGGCGAGAAGCGGAATGTCGAAACGGAACTCGCCGGTCGAAGCGTCGGCGCGCTCTTCATGCTCGGTGAGCAGATCCAGCAGCAGCGTCGCCAGATTCGACGCCTGCAGGACCTGTGCGACCGCGCGATTCCGTGAGCTGTGTCGACTGCTGCCGCTGCCGTGTGCAAAGACGACCAGGCCCGCCGCAGCAGTGGGAAGCGCCAGATCCGCGTTGAGTGCGATGCCGGCGATCTCGAGGCGGACGGGGTGAGGTGTGACGACGTCAGTTTGGAGACTCATATCTGAACCTCTACTTGGCAGTCATCAGGTTGGCGTCGCGCGCGAGCAGCCAGCGGCCGTCGGGCTGCTTACGCAGAATGGTGAGCGTATAGCCCGCCCTGTGCATGTCGGGAGTCCCTTGGCGTTTGACTGTCAGATCGATGAACGACCTCAGGTACGCCCAGTCACCGAGAATCTGAAGCTCCTTGATCGTGTTGTGACCGTCGAATTGCACGTCCTTCATGCCGGTCGACGCCGCCGCAAACGCTTCCTTTCCGAAGGGCTCCTGACCCGGAACCATGAAGATCGCGTCGTCGTCCATCAGGCTGAGGACCGTTGGCACATCGCCCGTGCGTGTGGCAGTCATCCATGTGTTGATTAGCTCTCTAATGGCGCGCTCGTCTTCGGTCATGTGACTCCGTACAACTCATCCAAACGTGTAATGCCGAAACACAACACCGGCTTCAACACCCGTGCCGCGTTTCCGCACCACCTCACGACGCGGCGGCCACGGTCCGGGATACACCGGCGTGTTTGGCTCGCCGCCTGCATGGGCCGCCGTGGTCAGGTAGAGGTCGCTGACGAGGTTGGCGTCGATCAACTGAGCGGCGAGATGCCGTCCTCCGACACACGACAGACGTCGCACACCCATCAACGCGAGCTCCTCGAATGCCGTCTCCAGATCAGCCGGATCGTCGACCACGATCGTCTGAATCCAGGAACGGTGGACGAGAGCGTTGCGCATCTTCTGCCCGGCTTCAGACAGCGTGATGAGGATCACGCGGATCTCCGGCGAATTGAACAGCAGTCCGCGATCGAGGTCCATGCCACGGCGTGTCGCGACGATCTGTACTGGATGGCGGGGCTTGCCGTACGCGGATCGAAGCGCGATCAACTCGGGCCGCCAGACCGAGAACATCATCTCGCCGCCGCGTACTGTTTCTGCTCCGGCCAGCACCGCGTCGACGGCGACCCGCGAGAGCCCTTCGTATATGAGATGTTTGTCGGTCATGCCTCCACCGAGCGTGGCTGGATCGCCCGCTCCGGTATTGCCGTCGAGCGACTCGACGATGACGAGGTTGGTTGCCGGCCGCGAGCTGCTCCCGGTTGCCGACATGTAGAAGTCGCCCTGAAAGAGCGAGCGGCTCCACTCGTTGCCAGTCCGTTCGGCGTCGACTGGAGGACTGTCGAGTTCGGTGACATAAGGAGGCAGATCGGCCCGTAAAGCTTCCTCGGTTTTGCGCGCGATGAATTGGGCGAAGGTCGACACAACGTGGTGAGCTCAACCGTCCGGGGAATGGGAGGATCACATGAGTCAGACTCGAGCCGAGAAACACGAGACGGCGATGGTGAGTGCTGAACCGACCAAGCAGCATCGCTGGCTGCGGAAATTTGTGGGCGAGTGGATCTACGAAGCTTCGATTACCGCGGGACAGCCATCATCCAAGGCCACCGGCACAGAGAGCGTCAGATCGATCAAAGACATCTGGATCCAGGCCGAGGCCGATGGTGAGGTGCCCGGGGCTGGCCACGCGACGAGCATCATGACTCTCGGCTACGACCCGCAGAAGAAGCGATTCATCGGCACGTGGATCGGTTCGATGATGACACACATGTGGATTTACGACGGAGAGCTCGATGCGGCCGAGCGCATGCTCACGCTCGACTCCGAAGGGCCGAGCATGGCCAACGACGGCACGATGTCGAAGTATCAGGACGTGATCGAGTTCAAGGACGACAATCGGCGGACGCTCACGGCGCGAGTCCTCGAAGCGGACGGCAGGTGGAAGCCCTTCATGACCATTGAATTCCGGCGCGCGTGACGTCGAGCCCCGGGAGGCGGCTCACTCGGGTTGTCCTTGCCTGCGTCAGCCGACCTCCCTCCCCAAACTGAGCGGTCGCCCACCTACCCTCGAGGCATTCCACGCACAAGGCGTTCCCCCAACTCCAGGCCTGAGGTAGACTCTCGCTGTTCGACGCCTCCGTGGGCCGGAGCCGAAACCACATGAAGAAACCGGTCGCCAGAACCCTGTGTGCAACTGCCGTCGCCGCGCTGATCGCGGGCCTGACCATGACCTCCGCGCAGGCGCAGCGTGGAGCAGGGCCCGGCCGCGGTCCGGCCGCTCCTGCGAGCGGAACGTACAACGGTCCGCGAACGCCCGACAAGAAACCCGATCTGAACGGCATCTGGCAGGCCCTCGGCACGGCGCACTGGAATCTCGAGGCCCATTCTGCGATTGAGGGCGTGCCGGCGGGGTTCAGCGTTGTCGAGGGTGGGACGATTCCCTACCAGCCGTCGGCGCTGACGAAGAGAAACGAGAACTTCCAGAATCGCCTCACCGCCGATCCGCTCCGGAAGTGCTACCTGCCCGGCGTGCCGCGGGCAATGTATCTGCCGTTCCCCTTCGAGATCACGCAGACGCCCAAACACATCGGCATGGCGTTCGAGTTCGCCCATGGGACGCGCACCATCTTCCTCGACGGCACGCCGCACATGGAGGACCTCGATTTCTGGATGGGCGATGCGCGCGGACGGTGGGAGGGCGATACGCTGATCGTCGACACGGTCAGCCTGGGCGATCAGACCTGGTTCGATCAGGCAGGAAATTTTCACAGCGCCGCGCTGAAGGTCACCGAGCGCTTCACGCCGATGGATGCGAACCACATCAACTACGAGGCGACCATCGAGGACTCAATGGTCTTCACGCGGCCGTGGAAAATCTCGATGATCATGTATCGCCGCCTCGAAAAGAATCTGGAGCTCCTGGACTACGAGTGCGCCGAGCACGTGTACCAGAAGCTGTTCACGGAGAAGGCGCGAAAGCCGTAGTGTTGAATCGCAGCGATGCGGAAGGAGATTCTCCAGTGAGACCGCGACTTTTCGCTTCACTCACGACTGCCGGAACGCTGCTGGCCGTGCTGTGCCTCCCGGGCAGCACCGCCGCTCAGGCTCAGGGGGGGACCGCGGCTCCGCCTCAGGGAGGGACCGCCGCTCCGCCGGCTGGCCGCGGAGCGGCGCCCGCGCCGGCGAACTATCCGCCTTACCAGCGGCCGGTCAGCACGTACGTGCCGCCGCGGACGCCCGACGGTCAGCCGGATATCACAGGTCTGTATCTGGCCATTCCGCTGCCGCGCAGCGTCGAGACACCGCTCGTGCCGCTCCCGCCGCGGCAGAATCGAGCGAACGGAGAGTTTTCGTACAGCCTCAACGAACGGCCCAAGCTGCCCGAAGGCGCAATCGTGCGGCCTGCAGGCGTCGATCCGGCAGACGGAAAGATTCCGTTGAAGCCGGAGGCGCTGCAGAAACGGAAAGAGATCATCGCGAATCAAGAGAAGGTCGAGCATCTGGATGGACGGGTGCTCTGTCTGGCGCCGGGCATCCCACGCTCGACGATCCCGGCACCGGTTGTCGGCTATCAGATCTTCCAGAAGCCGGGCTACGTCGTCATCTATTACGAGCAGAGCCACCTCTATCGGACGATTCCGCTGGACGGCCGGCCCCCCCTCGATCCGAACATCCGCAAAGCGATGGGCGTTTCGCGGGGACGATGGGAAGGGAACGTCCTGGTCGTGGAAGTGACGAACTTCACCAACAACTTCGAGAACAACTGGGTCATCGGCGCGGTATCGGCAACGCCGGGCATTCCAGCCGAGTCGTTGACCACCGGCCACGGCATCCCGCACAGCGATAAGTATCGAGTGACCGAACGATATACGCCGATCGACGCGAACACGATTCACTACGAGGCCAAGATCACCGATGAAGAGGTGTTCACGCAGCCGTGGACGCTGGCCTGGTACGCGATGGCCAGGGCGCCGAAGGATTACGTGCCGGTCGAATACGCGTGCTTCGAAGGAAATGCCAAGAACCTGATGCTCATGACGAACACCGACATCAGCCACATTCGTGTCGACGTACCCTGACGGCATGAATGAATCGCGCTGCGGCGCCGATACTTAAGATGGGAGTGGATTCGATGGGAACCAAGCGCGTCATTGCCGCCGCCGGTCTTGGAGTCATACTCGCCGCCGGTTCGGTCACCGCTCATCACGCCTTCTCGGCGGAGTTCGACCCCGATAAGCCGGTCAAGCTCGAAGGGGCGATCACCAAAGCGGAATGGGTCAATCCGCACGCGTGGGTGTACATCGACGTCAAGCAGCCCGATGGCAAGGTGGTGAACTGGGCGATCGAGATGGGACCGCCGAACGCGCTGCTCCGCCGCGGCTGGAAGAAGAGCTCGATGGCGGCCGGCGCGGTCATCAAGGTCGAGGGCTTTGCCGCCAAGAACGGCAAGGAGTTCGCCAACGCCACTGACATCACGCTGCCCGACGGGACCAAGATCTTCGCCGGGACCGACGAAGCGGCGGGTCAGCCGCCGAGGTAATCCGGCCGGCTAGCGCGGGACTGCGATTGGCAGTTCCGCGCCAAACAGCATGGTTCGATCGTTGTCGCGGGCGGCCCACTTCAGGAGCGTTCTGACGCTCCTCTCGACCGGTCCTTCGAACGCGGTCCGGCCGTTGACAGTCACGGTGACCGGGCGAGTCAGGTCGAATTGATCCGGCGACAGCAGCAGCGTGAACGCTCCGACGCCTCGGCTTTTCACTTCCACTTTGTTGTCCGCCCGAACGAGATCGATCCGTCCCGACTCACGCTGACGCGGAAACATCGCCTCGGCGTCACCGGGCAGCACCGTTGGTGCATACCGGCCGGTGAGCTTGATCGATTCGGCGCCGCGCGTCACGGTCATCAACAATGGACGTCCCGGAGGAAAGTTGCGGAGGATTTCCGACAGGTCGGTCGCCGGATTCGTCGGCTGATTGTTGACCGCCGCCACGATATCGCCGCTTCGAAGGCCTATCTGCTCGGCGTTCGATCCTTTGACGACGCGATTGATGCGCGTGCCGGCGCCCCGTATCCCGAACTCCGGCTCCGCGCGCGTGGACATCTTGTTGAGATCGGGGAAGGCCGGCTCGTCGGAACGCTCCTCGGCCAGGCGATCAATCACCAGCCAGTGCGCGCGGCTGGGAATGCCGGGCGGCCCGCTCTCCCAACTCAGCTTGTCGGGCATCGGGCTTCGAGGGTGACCGGCCACAAACGTCTCGAACGGCTCCTTCATCTCTGGCCACCACGAGGTGTCGTGGCCCGCGTTGGGTTGCGGTTTGTACACGAGATTGACGCCGCCGTCTTTCAACTGCGCGACATAGGGGTCGACGATGCTCGTCGGATACAGCGGATCGCGACCGCCGTTCACGATGAACATGGGCTTGTTCGTTAGGTTCGCTGGAAAGACATCGGCATCGTCGGCAAACATCTCGTTGCGGAGCACCATGATGAAGCCGTTCAACGGAAGAAAGCTGGCGTACGGCGTCGTATCTCGCATCGCCGTGTAATACACGCCGGTGCCGCCATCGGAGACCCCTGAGAGGACGACTCGGTTTTCGTCCACGTTGTAGGTCCGCTTCACCAGATCGAGAATCGCCTGGAGATTGGCCACCTGGCGGCTGCTCCACCATGGCGCATCTCTCCATGCGTACGGCATGACGTAGATCTGCTCCGCGCCTGACAGGCGGGTCCCCGACGCGGTATCGCGCGGCTTGTTGTCCTCGATGCGGCCGACACCGCCGTGGAGCTGGAAGCGGATCTGATACTTGCGGGTCGGGTCGTAGCTTTCCGGGACGTCGAGCGTGTAGAAAAACTCGTCGGAGCCGCTGCGATGGCTCGCCTGCACCACCCCGCGCGGTACGTCACGCGAGTACGTTCGGCCCTGCTTGAGGCGTTTCAGCGCTTCGTCGAACCCGACGCCGCTGGCGATGATCTGGTCTGAAGCGGCGCCAACCTCGCTCGCCGTCTGCGCCGCGAAGAACTTCGCGAATGCAGCGTCGGCTCCGGCAGGGCCCTGAGCCTGCCCCGCCACGACGGCGATCGCACCGATCACACCTGAGATCGACACCAGCGAACGGAGGATTAGCATTCTGTGCTGCACGGCATTCTTACATTGGCGGTGGAGCCCCACCCCCACCGCAAACTGACGCCGACGCTTCGTCTCGGATCTGCATGTCCTCGACTCAGCGCGGCCGCAGGCCCTCCCTGCACGGCATTTTTCCAGTGGCGCCGGGGCCCCACCCCCGGCGCGAACTTACGCCGACACCCTCGCTCGGATCACCATGTCCTCGCTCGGGTATGGCCGCAGGCGCCCCCACCTGCCCTACCTGCCTTTGACCACAGGCAGAGCGGGCTCGCCGAACTTGGCCTGGTCGATCTGGACGTTCACCTTCACGTCGCTGAACTCGAAATTGTCCTGGCCGTCGAGCCAGGCGAATGTCCAGTGATAGGGGAACTTGATGCCACCGACCTCGCGATAGTCGGAATAATCGACTTGCGTCGGCACCCGTCCGATTGGGGAACGGCCGTGGCGCACCATTCGGACGAGCAAGCCAGAGGTCTCGTCGAAGTACAGCGTGGCCAGCGTGCCGTTCGGGCCGTTCCCCTGGATGACCTGAACGTCCTTGTCGGCGATGGTCGTGGATGGACCGACGCGCAAATCGGTCAACGCCTGCTTGATTTGCGCCGGAAACACCAGCTGGGCGTCCAGCCGCGCGCCGTCGCGCTCGCTTCCGCCGAGCTCGTACTTCGGCACCACCGCGAGAGGCGTCGCGATCCAGCCGGTCTGGCCGTTGTAGGTTCTAACGCTGACCCCACGATCCGGGTATTCCGGAAAGCTGATGTGCGTGGCTCGCTTGTCGGGGGCCTGCGCCGAAACTTCGACGATGCCACCGCCGCCGAACCCGCGGTAGCCGATGCTCTTCCCTGTGGCGACGAAGCTCGTGACGCGCGCGACGTTCTGCGCGCCGCCGATCGCCTGCAGGTACTTGTCGAGAATCTGATCGACGGTCGGCCCTCCTCGAGCCGGCGTGAGGACGTCGTCGAACTCGAGCGTCGGCTCGCCGTAGACCGTGTCGAGGGCCGGAGTCATCACCGGTCGGTCGCGGCCGCGGTGACACGTCCAGCAGGTCACCACCTGCCGCCCGCCGAAGTTCTCCTTGTTGATCGCCGCCACCATCTGCACCATGCGGCGCGCGGTCCGCTTCCGCGGCGTGTCGAGCGCCCAGTCGACGTGGTCGGTGCCGGCCGACGGATGACATCCCACGCAGTCGGAGCCGACGGCCGCCGACATGATGCCCATCGTCAGCATGAAGTCATCGACGCCGATGCCTTTCAGCGCTTGAACGTTCTTGAAGACGTCGTCGACCAGCGGCGGTTTCGTCGTCGGCGCGGTCTGACCGCCTTGAAGCGCCAGCACCTGCTGACCGACGAGCGCGGCGAGCAGGACGGCACCCGCATGAATGACTTGCCTGGCTCCGATCCTCATTTGGATACCCCTTGCGATTTATCGCGGAACTCCTCCATACGGTCTCGGAGCCGGCGATAGAACTCGGCGTCTTCACCTGGATACCAGTAGCTTCGGTGGCAGTTCTCACACGCCACATCGAGATCTTCCCCGGCATTCCAGAGCTCGTTCACATCTTTCCGCTTGACGATATCGAGCACCTCGAGCGCGACGTTCCGGAGGGCCTCGATGCGGGCGTTCCACTCGACCGGGTCTCGTTCGACCTTGGCCGTAATCTGCGCGGGCGACAGCTCCACCGGATTCGGTCCGGTGCTGTTGTTCTCGTCTCCCGGAGGAGCGAAGGGCCGCGGAACTTTGAGCAGATAAGCCCCTTCCGCCAGCGTGACGGCGCCGATTCGGATCTTGTCCCAGTCCTCGTCGGTTTTCGGCACGGTGTCGACCACGCCTTTCTCGGTAACGACCGTCCCGACAGCGTTGAAGATGTTGTCGGCAATGGGATCGAGCATGTCCCGCATCAGTTCCTTGACGGAGACGACCGGCTTCATCTCACCCCAGAGTGCTGGATCGGGCGCAGGGGTTGGTTCAGGCTTCGGCGACGAACACGACGCCGTCCAGACGATGAGGACACACAGTCCAGCAGAAACGACAAGACGGTTTTGCGTGCGAGGCGCGTTCACACCACCTCCAGGATCCCGTAGGCGCGCCGATCGTAGCAGGTCTGACCGTCGAATCACCATTGTTCTCGGCCGGCGCAAGCAGTACCGTGTCTCGGTATGTCTGAACCGAGACTGACGGCTGGCCGCTCGTTCCGCACGTCCGTGTTGATCGCCCTGACGGCCGCGTCCATTGTCGGCGCGTGTCGCTCGGGACCGGCCCCTGCGCCCGCGCCAAAACCTGTCTCTGCCGACACCTGGGCAGTGGTGGACGGCCGCGAGATCTCCCGCGAAGAGGTCGAAAAGGCGTTTCGTCGATCGCACGACAATGCGCAAACGCTGTCCGACGAGGAGGCGATGACCCAGAAGTTGAGTCTTCTCAACGACCTCATCGTTCAGGACTTGCTCCTCGCCAAGGCCAATGCTCTCAAGCTCGAGATCCCGGCCGCCGACCTCGACACCGCCTACCAGAACGCCAAGCAGAACATCCCGGACGATGTCTTTCAGCAGGAGCTCACGAAGCGCAACGTGACGCCGTCGGACATGCGGGAAGGTCTGCGG
>JBKPSC010000039.1:0-4626 GCA_046734915.1 Acidobacteriota bacterium
CATTGGGAACCGGAAGCGACAGTTGGTCCACACGCGATCACGGTCGGTTGGAGGGGTGATGCCTTTCGTTAGAATCGTCGTCCTCGCTCTGCTGCTTGCACCCTCCGCGACCTTTGCGCAATCGCAAGATCCGGCCACACATCACGTCGTACCATTGCATACGTTTTCCCCGGGCCAGTGGGTCGAGAAGGTGTCAGGCGATTTCAGCAAGCCTGGAGAGCCCTTCGTCTTTCGGATTCACCAGGACGCGGGATACATCACGCTGCCGCACGTTCATCCGGTCGACGAACACATTACCGTCGTCAAGGGAACGTGGTCGCTTGGGATGGGCCGGCGCTTCAACCAATCCGCCCTGGAGGTCATGGAGACCGGCACTTACGGGATGGCACCCAAGAACATGGCGCATTTCGCGTGGTCGAAGACCGAAACGATTCTTCAGGTGCACGGAATTGGGCCGTTTGCGTCCACGGTGGTCGAGCCCGTGTACGAGCTCACGGACCAAGGCGTGTTCTCGCTGACGTCTCTGCTGTTGCCGGGTGTTCCCACTTCGTCGAGCCCGCCGGACTGCTTTGCCCTGAAGGTCAACGACCAGGTGCTCGGCGATGCCGGTGAAGGCCGCGTTGTCGGCGCGCGGTGCTCGCCTAGCAACCAGATCACTCAGTACTGGATTCAACAGCCGAATGGCGAGCGATTCTGGGCAACACTTCAGCAATTGAAGAGGCGCTGAACCCATCGCCGGTAGGCAATCAAAAGCTCGGACCATGACCTGGAGTCGCCGTCAATTCGTCAAGGGATCGGCGCTCGGTGTTCTCGCCGGGCTTGGGCAACGCTCAACCGCATTCGGTGTCGCGATCCCTCAGTCGGCGTCAGGTCTTCGCCAATCAACCGACCCGTCTGGGCGCCATCGCCGTGTCGATTCCATCGACTGGTACTACGAGCTGAGAGGGCAGGGCCCCACGATCGTTCTCATACCGTCTGGCGAGGGTGACTGCGGGTCGTTCGACAGGGTCGCAGCCATGCTCTCCGGCGGGTTCACCGTGCTGACGTTTGACATGCCGGGTTTCTCCCGGTCGAGCGAGCCGCCGGCGTTTGTGAACTACTCCCTGGATCAGGCCGCCGGTGAGGTCGCGGGTCTGGTGCGGGCCCTACAGCTCGAACCGGCCACGTTCTACGGCTGCAGCTCGGGAGGGCAAGTGGCGTTGCGGCTCGCCGCCGATCATGCGGTCCTCGTCCGCAATGTCGTCGTCCATGAAGTAGCTGGCCTTCCTCCACCCGGGTCGGCGCCTTCACCGCTCGCAGTCGCCATAGCGGGCCTCTCGAAGCTGACCGACGACGACGTGATCGGCAAGTGCAAGGAGCTGTTCCGGAACGAGCTGAACGAGAATGCCGCGGCATGGGACGCGTTGGGCGACACGTTCCACAAGCGACTGGAGCGCAACTACGTGCCATGGGTGCGTCGATACGTCGCCGGAAGTCGGCCCGCTGGCCAGCTCGCACCTGAGGACCTGCGTCGGCGCCCGGTGACATGGACCATCGGCGGGCTGACGCCTGCCGCGGCATTCCTCGGGAATGTGGTCGCGGCACATGCCGCTGGCATTCAGGTTGGTCTCTTAATGTGCAAGCATTTCCCGCAGGTCAGCATCCCCGAGGTGTTGGTTGATCACATCTCGAAGGTGGCTGGCGCCTAAGATGGTCGACAGATCCGAACAAACGACTGCTGAAGTGCATGCTGGCCGGTCGTGCAATTCTTGTGCGTGCCCCTGAAGTCGATTCGCGTGTGGCTTGGCTTTGATCGTCCGGAGAAGGACGAGTTCGCGCCGCTGCGCGAGACGCTCGAAGTGCTGGATCATCATCGTGACGAGTGTCGTCGGCAACCGCCATACGGGATCAATGGTCATCGCCAGATCCGCCAGTCATGAGCCGATCATCTTGCCCCGTGGATCGTTCACGGATTGAGGATCGGAATGCTACCCGCGGCAGGTGGCGCCGGAATCGTCCGCAAGTACGCGTAGATGTCTGCCAATGCCTGATCCGACAGAACCTTGCGCGAGAACGGCGGCATCTGATCCCTCGGCGCGCGGACGTATCGCGCGAAGGCGGCCCAGGCAATCGGGTTTGGCGCCAGCCGCGGGCCGGCGCCGCCGCCGTTCGCGGCGTAGTTGTGACACTGATAGCAGCCGTTGCCGTCGAAAATCTTCTTGCCGTTTTCCGCGTTTCCCTTCGGCGCAGCGGCGGCTGGGGCCTGCGTCCACGCCAGAGCCGGCGGAAACAGCGCGAGTGAGAGCGTCAGCAGAATGCTTCTGCGCATGGCACGCGACTCCTTGCGCCTATCGCGGTTGCGTGACAACGTCAACGAGCGCGGGCTCGCCTTTTTCGACGCGCTCGACCGCGCGCTTCAACGCCGGGCCCAGTTCTTTGGGATTTGTGATCGGGCCTTCGCCGTAGAGACCCATGCTGCGCGCCAGCGTTGCGTAATCGATGTTCGGATTGGTAATCGCAACGCCGACGCCCTCCGACGCCGTTTGCACCACGCGTTGCCGGCGGTTCGACATGCGCTGAATGTGCATGACCTCCTGGTGATAGGCCCGGTTGTTGTGCATGACGAGCAGGAGCGGGATCCTGTGATGGGCCGCGGTCCACAGCGCGCCTGGCGCGTACATCAGATCGCCGTCAGGCTGGATGCCAATCGCCAGGCGGCCGTGTTGCCGGTGCGCGAGGGCGGCACCAACGGCGATTGCAACCCCAGACCCGACGGCCGCTGCGCCGCCGCCGCCTGTCGTGCGATAGAACTTGTCCACGTTCCAGAGACGGTTCGGGTTTCCGTTGACGAGCGCCCAGTCCTTGGTGCGAACCGCGTCGTACAACTCCATTGACATCCGCGCTGTGCTGATCGGGCTCGCATCCCAGGCGTAGGTCGCCTCTGTTCTCGCACGCTCGAGCGCTCGCGCGTTGGCGGCCGCGATTTGCGCGCCCCGCTCCTCGAGGACGCGCCGTCGATCGACAGTCATCAGCTTCCGGCATGCCTCGATCAGGGATGGAAGCGTGGCCTCGGCGTCAGCGGCGATTGCCATGTCGACTTCGGCAAACCTCTGGAAGTCCTGATAGTTGCTCTTCGTATAGAGATCACCTGAACTGATGCTGACAACCCTGGCGCCAGACTTCGTCAGCGTCCGATACGAGCGCTGCTGCTGATCGCGATAGGTGTGGAGCACGCCCCACAGGTCGTCCTGCTGCAGCGCGAGGACGACGTCTGCGGTCGCAATCGACCCACCGCCCGCGAGCGGATGCCGGTTGGGCATGTCACGTCCGCCGCCGAGGACAGGCGCGTGCAGCGTTTCTGCGAGTTCGATCATCAACGCCATCCCGCGCTCGCTCCGTGCCACGCGGCCCGCGAGAATCACCGGGCTTTCCGCCGCGACGAGCCACCGGGCCACTTCCGCGACCGCCGCCGGATCGCCGGCGGGCGGCGTCGCCAACGTCAGCCTGGGGATGTGGAGCTTCGATCGATCCGGAACGCTTTCTTCCTGCAGATCGCCGTCCGCGACGAGGACGACAGGCGCCATCGGAATGGTCATCGCGATCTTGTAGGCGCGTACGGCTGACTCGGCGAAGTGTGTCAGCGAGATCGGCGTGTCGTCCCACTTGATGAAGTCGCGCACCATCGACGAGGCGTCCTGCACGCTGTGATTCCACTCGACGCCGGGCCGCCTCGAGTTGGCGTCCAGCGCGTTGCCGAGGACGATGAATACCGGCACGCGTGCGACGAACGCGTTGTAGATGTTCATTGCTGCGTGCTGCAGGCCAACGGTACCGTGCGCCATGACCAGCATCGGCTTGCCCGACACCCTGAAATATCCATCGGCAATCGCAACCGACGACTCCTCATGGCAGCACGTCAGGAATTCAGGGTTCTGGTTCTTGCCGTAGGCGACGATCGATTCGTGAAGCCCGCGGAAGCTCGAGCCCGGATTCGCGGCGATGTACTCGAAGCCAAGCGACTTGAAGACATCGACCATGAAATCCGAGCCGGGATTTTCGACCGTCAGATCGGCAGGAGTGTCCACGCTCAGCGGTTCAGTCTCGGCAGAGAGCGCGGCGGCCGATGGAGTCGGCGCCGTTCCTCTCGGGGGCTGCGTGGACGCGACTTGAGCGCCGCCCGCTGCAGGTGTGACCAGCGCCGCGGCGCCGGCTGCCGCGCTCACGGCGGCTCCCTTCAGAAACCGGCGGCGGTCGACGGCGTTCTGGCTCGGTTTCTTCACGGTAGTACCCTGCTCAATCGCGCTAATTGTCGACGTCGGCCGGCGGTACTAATACGAGCTGCGCCTACCGGCCTGGAT
The DNA here is from genome assembly GCA_046734915.1 of Acidobacteriota bacterium. Taxonomy (GTDB): domain Bacteria; phylum Acidobacteriota; class Vicinamibacteria; order Vicinamibacterales; family CAVVIG01; genus VFZL01. The sequence goes on from JBKPSC010000039.1 coordinate 4,338, forward strand.
CGCGTGCAGCTCCCGGCGCGGCCTCTTTGTCGGCGAAGCGAGCGCCCTTCAGGATGCCCAACAGGCCGTAATTGCCTTCGTGGCAGGCATACTCGAACAGCGGCCCCTTGGCCGCGATCATCGGGATCTCCGCACTCCACGGCCGGGTCCACGTGTCGGGATCGTCAACCGTGAATCGGTAGAGGATGCGGTCGGCGCTCACGCGCGTGAAACGTTCGACGACGTGCAGGGCGGCGCTCGATCCCTGGAACGCGGTCCTGCCGGTGAAGTTCGTCGTGTCGACGACGAG
>JBKPSC010000040.1:0-32099 GCA_046734915.1 Acidobacteriota bacterium
AAGCCCGAAGCCTGGAGCCCGAAAGCCTTGATATGATCGCTTGGAATGAAGTCTGAGTCGATCGCCTTTGCGATTGCCGGCATCGTGTTCGGCGGCCTCGCCGGCTACATGATTCGGTATACGCAGGACACCACCTCAGGCCGACCGGCCGCACCGGTCGCGCAGACGGCATCTGCCGGGCAAGGGTCGGGGCGCCAGGCGGCCCTCCTCGACGAGGCCAAGGTCAAAGCCTACGAGTCGATGGCGGAACGGGAGCCGTCGAATTCCCGGCCTCGAGTCGAGCTCGGCAATCTGTACTTCGACGCCGAGCGGTACGACGAAGCGATCAAGTGGTATCGAGAGGCGCACGCCATCAATCCGAAGGATCCGGACGTGAGCACGGACCTCGGAGTGTCGTATTACTACACGAATCAGCCGGACCGCGCGCTCGAGCAGTTCAGCAAGTCTCTCGAAGCCGATCCCAGGCACCTGAAAACGATCCTCAACATCGGCGTCGTCAAAGCATTTGGCAAGCAGGATCTTGAAGGCGCCGAAGCGGCGTGGCAGCAGGTCATCCAGCTCGCCCCTGACAGCCCGGAAGGCCAGTCGGCCAAGCGCGCGCTCGAGAGCTTGCGGGCGGCCCACACGGGAGCCACGGGCAAGCCTGGTGCCTGATGTTGCGGCTGCTGCTCCTGTTCATTCTGATCGTCTTCGCGGCCCGGGCGTTCTGGCGGGTCATCGACGGAGTGATCGAAGGCATGCGCGGCGAGCGACCCCTCGGACCAGGTTCGTCGGCGGCCCGATCCCGCAGCGTTCAGATGGTGCGCGACCCTGCCTGCGGAACCTTCGTTCTGCCCGATCGTGCCGTGACCGTCGTCAGTGACGGCCGTCAACTGCATTTCTGCTCGACGCGGTGTCGCGACGCCTTCCTGGCACGGCCGGAATCGCCCGAGCGGGCCCGCGCATGAACGTCGACGCGCTCCGCGCCGACATCGTCGAAGTCGGCCGGCGCATGTACGCCCGGGGCTACACCGCATCGAACGACGGGAACATCAGCGTCCGGATTGGCGAGAACCGGCTGCTCATGACCCCCAAGAGCGTCTGCAAAGGGTTCATGACGCCGGAGATGATGTGCATCACCGATCTGGACGGCAGGAAGCTCGAAGGCGACCGCGATCCGTCGTCCGAGATGCTGATGCACCTCGAGGTGTACAGGCAGCGGCCCGACGTGCACGCGGTGGTGCACGCGCATCCACCGACGGCGACCGGATTTGCCGTGGCCGGCATTCCGCTCGACAAGGCGGTGCTGGCCGAGGTGCTGACGACGCTCGGCAGCATTCCGATTGCCAGATACGCGACGCCGTCCACGAGTGAACTTCCCGCAGCGGTGCGCCAATACATCAAGGCGCATGACGGTATGCTGCTCGCCAACCACGGGGCGCTGACCGTTGGCGCCGATCTCTTCTCTGCGTACTACAAGATGGAGACGATCGAGCACTTCGCGAAGATCAGCCTCGTCGCCCGCCTGCTAGGGGGCGAGAACCTGATTGCCCGCGAGGAAGTGCTGCGCTTGCAGGATCTGCGTGGCACGTACGGGATCAAGGCGCCGGCGCCGATTTGCGCCGACGATGTGACGTCGAGCCTTGATCCGGCGACATGTCAGGTGGTTCAGGCTCCAGCCGGTGACGGTCAACGTCTGGTGCCCGAACCGGCGCCGATGGCGCACGCGCCAGGCGGTCCCGATGAGGAAATTCGGTTAACATACCGCGAACTGTCCGCCCTCATTCAGGAGGCGGTCAAGGCATTGCGGTAAACCGGGACGAGTGCAACACTTCGCCCACGCTGGGCCGGCTGGCACGAACCAGGTGCGATCTCGAAGCACGCTGCCGGCAATCCTGCGGTCGTGAAGTCGAGCAATATCAGCGAAGGGGATTGAGATGGGTGAGGCGCTGGGGATGGTGGAGACCAAGGGGCTGGTCGCGATGATCGAGGCGGCCGACGCCATGGTCAAGGCGGCCAAGGTCACGCTGGTCGGCTGGGAGAAAATTGGCGCGGGCTACGTGACGGCCATTGTTCGTGGTGACGTGGCCGCCGTCAAAGCGGCAACCGATGCTGGTGCCGCAGCGGCCCGACGGGTCGGCGAGCTCGTCTCGGTCCACGTCATTCCGAGACCGCACGCGAACCTCGAGGATACGCTGCCAATCGGCAAGTCGGGTGCCGTCAAGGCGTAGTTCTCCTCGGTTCTCCCGCTGATCCATGCTGCTTGCGAAAATCGTCGGGACCGTCGTGGCCACGCGCAAGGATCCGCGGCTGGTCGCCAGCAAGCTCCTCCTCGTTCGCCCTGTCGACCCGCGCGGCACGGTCGAGGGTGGCTACCTCGTCGCCATCGATACCGTCGACGCCGGCGTCGGCGAAACCGTGCTGGTCGTCAGCGGCAGTTCGGCGCGGATGGCCAGCGGCTTGAAAGATTGTCCCGTCGATGCGGCCATCGTCGGCATCATCGATTCGATCGACACCACCGGATCGTAGCCTCGCCCCGGGATCACCTGTGCAGCTCGCCCGCGTCATCGGCAGCGTCGTCGCCACGCCCAAGGACGAGAATCTGACCGGAGTCAAGCTGCTGCTCGTGCAGCCGCTCGACCAGGCTCGCCAGCCCGTGGGCAAGCCGCTCGTTGCGGCCGATTCGGTGGGCGCCGGCGTGGGTGAGGAGGTGTTCTTTGTCCGCGGCAAGGAGGCGAGCTTTCCGTTCTATCCGAAGGAAGTGCCAGTGGACGCCGGCATCGTCGGCATTGTGGACGACATTGGAACATGAAAATGCAGAAGGCAGAATGCAGAGTTCAGAATTGGGCGTACGGGTGTGCGTCAAATCTGAATTCTGCGTTCTGCACTCTGCAGTCTCTCGGTCGCTGTCGATGCTGATTGCAAGAGTCGTCGGCAACGTCGTGGCAACGCAGAAGCAGCCGAAGTTCGAGGGCGCGAAGCTGCTGCTCGTGCAGCCGCTGACGGTTGACGATGCGCCGCGCGGGCCGGTACTGCTGGCGGTGGACGGAGTCGGCGCAGGCGTAAACGAGAAGGTGCTCGTCGTGGTCGAGGGTCGCGCCGCCGGTGAGATCCTCGGGCGCAAGGTCGCACCTGTCGACGCCGCCATCGTCGGCATCGTGGACCGGGTCGACTTCGACGAGCGGGGTTCATCATGAACGTCAGCGATGACGAGCTTCGGCAGCTTGTTCGCGACTCAATCGCCAGATTGCAAGGCGGGGCGACGTCGGGTGGCAGCGCCGGAGTAGTCGCGGGGCCGTCGGCGGCTCACGACAGCCACCGCCTGTTCCCGCTGAGCCGCGGCGGCGACGGCGACGGCGCCTGCCTCATCGAGCCGTCCGTGCGGTGCAACCACTGCGGATACTGTTTGTCGTACGGCCACTAGCCTGGTCGTTAGTCGTCGGTCTCCAGTTGTGGTCACGTCGTTCGTTACGGTCGGTAGCGGTGACCAATGACAAGGACCAAGGGCAAGGACTGACGGCAGGCACTAACGAGCAGAACTTCAGTACGACCACTTGCGACCAGAACCGACGACGATCGATGCCCAGCATTCTTGTCACGCGCCGGCTGCCGTCTTCGGTGCTCTCTCGCCTGCGCGACGCCGGTGACGTCGACGTGCTCGAAGGGCCTGGCGCGATTGACCCTGAGGTGCTGAAGAACCGCATCGCCGGCAAGGACGCCGTGGTTTGCATGGTGACGGAACAGGTGGATCGCGCGGTCATCGATGCTGGTGATTGCCTCAAGGTCATCGCGAACGTGGCGGTGGGCCACAACAACGTCGATGTGGCCTACGCAAGGTCCCGCGGTGTCCTGGTTACGAATACCCCCGACGTGCTGACCGATTCGGTGGCCGATTTCACCTGGGCGCTAATCCTCGATGTGACCCGGCGGCTCTCGGAAGGCGATCGCCTCGTGCGCCGGGGTGACTGGAAGGGGTGGGCATTCGACTTCATGCTCGGTTCAGAGCTGAGGGGCAAGCAACTCGGACTGATAGGCGTGGGCCGGATTGGCCGCGCCGTAGCCGCGAGGGCCGCCGCGTTCGGCGTCAAGGTCGTCTATACGAGCCGGCGCGAGATCGACCTGCCCGGCGGTGAGGCTCTGTCATTCGACCGCCTCCTCACGACCTCGGACATCATCTCGCTGCACGTGCCGCTCACGCCCGATACGCGCCACCTGATTGACCGCAAGGCGCTGGCGCGAATGAAGCGGTCGGCATATCTCGTCAACACCGCGCGCGGCCCCGTCGTGGACGAGGCTGCTCTGGCGTGGGCCCTGCGCGAGCGCCTCATCGCCGGCGCGGCGCTCGACGTCTACGAACATGAACCCGTGGTGCACCCGGACCTCCTTGTGCTCGAGAATGTTCTCCTCGTGCCGCATCTCGGCAGCGGTACCACGGAAACACGGACGGCCATGGCCGATCTGGCGGTCAGCAACGTAGTAGCCGTCCTCGCCGGCAGACCGGCGCTGACTCCGGTGACGGCGTGAGCGGCGCAGTAGCGCCAGCAAACCCCCGTCGCCAATCGCTGCGCCGGCGGCTGACCGCCGAACACGTCCGGCGGGTCATGGAAACGCTGTCGCGAGCGATCACCGGGCTCGAGTTGCCAGCCGTCGAGAAGATCTCCGAGAGCCAGGAAGAAGATCCGTTCCAGGTGCTCATCGCGACCGCGCTATCCGCCCGGACGCAGGACGCGACGACGCTCGCGGCGTCGACGCGGCTGTTCAAGCGAGCCCGGACACCGCGGACGCTGGCGGCCGTGCCGGTCAAGGAAATCGAGAAGCTGATTTATCCGGTCAGCTTCTACCGTCACAAGGCCAGGCACGTGAAGGCGGCCGCTCGGATGATCGTCGTCAAGTTCGGCGGCCGCGTCCCGGAGACGTTGGAGGAGCTGCTGACGCTTCCCGGTGTTGGGCGAAAGACGGCGAACCTCGTGCTCATTCTCGCGTTCAGAAGCCGGCAGAACATCTGTGTCGACACACACGTCCATCGGATCTCGAACCGCCTGGGCTGGGTTCGCACGCGAACACCGGAAGAAACCGAGCAGGCGCTCTACAAGGTGGCCGACGCGCGCTGGTGGCCCTATCTGAATCTGTACCTGGTCACCTGGGGGCAAAACGTCTGTCGACCGGTCTACCCGAAGTGCGGCGAGTGTGTCCTCCGCCAGGAGTGCCCGCGCGTCGGGGTGAGCCGCGAGTCGAACTCCCGGCTGGCCCGGATGGGGGCATGAGTCGCGGAGGGTTGGCCATGCCCGCCTTGGCGTGGCTCGCGGTTGCGCTGACGTGGGTGGGCGTGGCGGCCCAGCTGTCGACTGCGGCGCCGCGCTTGATCGTCGACACCGCCGCTGGGACCTTCGCGATTGAGACATATCCGCTCGAGGCGCCGCTGACGGTGGCCCACATCGTGGCGCTCGCCGAGGCCGGCTTCTACGACGGCCTGCGCGTGCATCGGGCGCTGCCCGGATTCGTCGTCCAGTTCGGCGATCCGCAAACGCGAGACGAATCGAAGCGCGCCTCGTGGGGACGAGGTCCTGCGGCGGCCAGCGGCGCGCCGATAGGTGCCGCCGAAATCTCGACCAAGCGGAAGCATCTCGTTGGGGCGGTGGGTGTGGCGCACGCCGGCGTGCCGGCGAAAGCCGATAGTCAGATCTACATCACGCTCGACGCGCGTCCCGACCTCGACGGTCACTATGCCGTGTTCGGCCAGGTCGTCGACGGCATCGACGTGCCCGGGCGGTTGCGGGTTGGGGATATCATCATTCGCGTGTCAGTGCAGGAGTGAACGTGAAGGCCAATCGCGAAACATCACTCACGCGGCGGCGCCTTCTGCAGAGTGCTGCTGCCGTGGTCGGCGCCACTTCTCTGCCAGCCTCCGTTCATGCCGGTGCGCAGGCGCCTTCATCGGCGCCACCCGAACACGCTGGCGACATCACCGATCGCCTGGTGAAGTACATGGTTCGGGCGCGGGACGCCGCCCTTCCCGCGGCCGCGCTTCGCGACGCCAAGCACCGCGTGCTCGATACCGTCGCCGCCATCGTCTCTGGAGCCGGGCTGAAGCCGGGCGAGATGGCGATTCGCTATGTGCGCGCCGAAGGAGGCCGGCCGGAAGCGTCTGTGCTGACGACCGACATCAGGACCACGGCGGCGCAGGCCGCGCTGGCCAACGGCATGTTCGCGCACGCTGATGAGACCGACGACTTCGAGCCGATTACCAAGGCGCATCCCGGCTGTGTCGTCGTTCCCGCCGCCTTTGCGATGGCCGAGCGGGAAGACCGGTCTGGTCTGGACTTCCTGCGTGCGGTGACGCTTGGCTACGACCTGTGCTGCCGTCTCCTGATGGCGCTCGATCCGGATCTCGTTCGGCGAACGCATCGGAGTGCCGAGGGCACGAGCTCCACCTTCGGCAGCGTCGGCGCAGCGGCAGTGCTCGCCCGCCTCGACGAACGAGCGACCCGCTACGCCCTCTCGTACGCGGCGCAGCAGATCTCGGGCGTCTGGAGCTGGGAGCGGGACCTCGAGCACGTAGAGAAGGCGTTCGATTTCGCCGGGATGGGCGCCCGGAACGGCGTGACGGCGGCCGTGATGGCCCAGGCCGGATTCAGTGGCGTGCCCGACGTGCTCGACGGTGAGCACAACGCGCTCGAAGCGCTCTCATCGCGGCCGAGGCCCGCCGAGATGGTCGCTGGCCTGGGCGAGCGCTTCTACGTCAGCGAAACCGCCATCAAGGTGTTTTCCGTCGGCTATCCGATCCAGTCGCCACTCGATGCCTTCTTGATTCTGCGCCGGGAGCACGGCCTCACCCTCGACAACGTCGAGCGCATCGTCGTCACCCTGCCCGAAGATGGCGCCCGAATCGTCGACGATCGCGCCATGCCTGACGTGAACTGCCAGTACACGATCGCCGTGGCTCTGTTGGACGGCACGCTATCGTTCGACGCCAGCCACTCCTACGAGCGAATGCAGGATCCGCGGGTGCTGGCGGCGAAGGCACGGGTGAAACTGGTTGGCGATCGATCGCTCATGGATCCCACCGCCCCGCGAAGCGGCCGCGTCGACGTCACGCTGCGCGACGGCCGCACCGTCACCCACTTCACGCGTCATGCTCCGGGGACGAAGGAGAACCCTCTTGACACCGAGCGCGTCAGCGCCAAGGCGCGTGCGCTGATCGCTCCCGTTATCGGGGCCGAGCGGGCGGAAGCCGTGATCCGCCGGGTCAACGATCTCGAGAACCTCGCTCACGTCCGGGAGCTGGTGACGCTTTTGGTGCCGCCGTTCGAGCGCCGCCGATAGGGGCTTTGACGTCCGGGTAGCGATCGAAGAAGGCATCTGAGTAGTCGCCCGTCAGGGGCTCGCCGATCTGCCGCTTGATCATGGCGGCGTTGGCAACCGATTTCGCGGAATAGTGATTATTCGTGTACAGGTACAGCCTTCGGACGATTTGTCGCGCTGCGATGACGTTCTCGCTGAACTCGGCCAGTTCCTCCGCCGAATACAAGTAGTTGTAGCGATCCTCGCTTTTGTCGTGCCGCCACCACCGCTCCGCGTTTCGTCCGTGCAGTCTCATGTAGTAGAAGCCCTTTACGTTCGGTAGATAGTTCTGCCGGATCGACAGCTTGAACTTCGGCTCGTCGATCTGGACCCAGGCGGCGCCGAAGGCATTCAACAGGCCAATCGTTTCGCCGATGGCGTCACTCCAGCTGGCGTGCCGCAGCTCCACGGCGACCGGAAAACCCTCGAAGTCTCCGAGCAGCTGCGAGAGATAGTCACGCTCGCGTTCGCCGTTTTTGAAGCTGGCAGGAAATTGTGCGAGAAGAGCCCCGAGCTTGCCGGCTGACGCGAGCGGGTCGATGCCGCGCTTGAACTCATCAAGGTCGGCGAGATTCGGTCGCGCCAGCTCTCGAATGAGCGGCTCGCTCCCAGGCCCCAGCCCGTCGCCCGGAAGAGACTTCTTCACGCGCTCGGCGAACATGTTGGGGTGGGTGAACTTCTGATACAGCTTCACCGAGAACTCGAAGCCCGCCGGGGTCCGCTCGGCCCACGAGCGGCTGACGCTGGCCCGTGGCTGACCGTAGAACGTCGTGTTCAGTTCGACGGTGTTGAAATGCGCGGCGTAGAAAGAGAGTTCGTCGAACGTCTTGGCGCGCCCACGTGTCGGCGGGTAGAACACACCGTTCCACGTGCCCTTGCCGCCCGGATAGTGCCAGCCAGACGTCCCGATGCGAACGTCACCGTGCAACGGTCATCCCTTTGGACACAGAGTTAGAATAATGGCTGTGCGGTGAATTCAAGATTTGAGATTGGAGATTGAAGATTTCAGGTTCGAGCCTCGCTAACTCGCTGAGGATCTTCAATCTTCAATCTTCAATCTCCAATCTTCAATACATGCTAACAGTCAACGAGGTCTTCCATTCCATCCAGGGCGAGTCGAGCCGCGCTGGTCATCCGTGTGTCTTCGTCCGATTGACGGCGTGCGATCTGCGATGCAGCTGGTGCGACACACCTTACGCGTTCTACGAAGGGCAGAAGCGGTCTGTCGATGAGGTGGCGGCCGAGGTCGCGTCGTATGGCTGCGAGATGGTCGAAATCACGGGCGGCGAGCCGCTCCTCCAGGACGATGTGTACCCGCTCATCGATCGGCTGCTCGAGCAGGGCCTGACGGTGCTCATCGAGACTGGCGGTCATCGCTCCATCGAGCGCGTGCCCAGGCAGGTCATCAAGATCGTCGACGTCAAGTGCCCGGGGAGCGGGGAAGCACATCGGAATGACTGGGAGAACCTCAATCGGCTGGCGCCTCACGACGAAGTCAAGTTCGTCATCCAGGACCGCGCCGACTACGACTTCGCGTTGCGCGTCGTGAAGGAGCACGACCTGCCCCACCGCTGCGCCTCCGTGTTGTTTTCGCCGGTGCACGGCGTACTCGATCCGAAGACACTGTCCGAGTGGATGCTGGCCGACCGCGCTCCCGCCAGACTGCAGCTGCAGCTGCACAAGTACATCTGGTCGCCGACCCAGCGAGGCGTGTGATCACGCGAATGCGGCGGGCGGTTGTCCTGCTGAGCGGCGGCCTCGATTCCTACACGGCGGCCGCCATCGCGAAGAACGAGGAGTTCGAGGTTCATGCCCTGACCGTCCGCTACGGTCAGCGTCACGTTCACGAGATCGAGGCGGCGAGACGTGTCGCCAGCGCGCTGGGCGTAGCCCGCCACCTCGAGTTGGAACTGGATCTGAGGGGCATCGGTGGCTCCTCGCTGACTTCAGATGCACCGGTGCCGGTCGATCGCGACCTCGCCGATCTCGCGATTCCCTCGACTTACGTGCCGGCACGGAACACGATTTTTCTCGCGCTGGCGCTTGGCTGGGCAGAGGTTCTTGGCGCCTACGATCTGTTCATCGGAGTGAACGCCCTCGACTACTCCGGTTATCCGGACTGCCGACCCGAGTTCATCGCGGCCTTCGAGTCGCTGGCCGCGTTGGCCACGCGCGCGGGCGTCGAGGGCGCCAGATTCACCGTGCACACCCCGCTCATCACACTCACGAAGGCCGGCATCATCAGAAGAGGGCTCGCCCTGGGGTTGGACTACGGCCTGACGCACAGCTGTTACGCGCCAACGCGCGATGGCCGGCCCTGCGGACGTTGTGACAGCTGCGTGCTGAGGGCGAAGGGCTTCAGCGAAGCGGGCGTCCCCGACCCGCTGCTCACCGCTTGAATTCTGCCAGCTCGAGGATCAGCGCGTCGGCGACCCGGTCGACATCTGCCGACGGAACCGCGTAGTTGTTGGCGATGATCGAGAAGATGAGTGGTTCGCCGTCGGCGGTCTTCACATAACCCGAAATCGACCGGACGTTGCTCATCGAGCCGGTCTTGGCACGGACCAATCCGGCGGCCGTCGTTCCGGCCAGGCGATTCGACAACGTGCCCGCGACGCCGGCCACCGGCAGGGAGGCCTGAAACGGCGCGTTCAAAGTGGCATCGTTCGCGACGTGTGCCAACACCGTCACGAGCGTTTCGGCGGTCACCAGATCGTAACGCGACAGACCTGATCCGTCGGCGTAGACGATCCCTGACGCCGGAACGCCCCATGTGGCGAGCGTTTCGCGGACCGCTTGCCGGCCCGCGTCGAATGTCGCCGGTCCGTCGCCCCCTCCTAACGTTTTGAGGAAAGTCTCGGCGTACTGATTCTGGCTGATGGTCATCAAGGTTTCAGCGAGCCGTGACAGTGGTGGCGATCGGTGTGATAAGAGCGGCACGGCTTCTCGAGCCGAGGCAACGTCGGCCAGGTCATCGATGTCTGCCGCTTCACCACGCACCTCGAGCCCGCTCGCGATCAGTGCTCTTCGCAGCACCGATGCGTAGTACAGAGTCGGGTTATCGACAGCGACTGTCCGCGCAACGGGAGGAGACCCCACAGGAACCGTTCCAGATATCTCGAGCACGCGCATGTTGGCCAGCCGCCGGGTCAGGATGCGTGGCGGCGCCGCAGCCGCGCCGGTCATGACCCGGTTCCGGAGCGTCAGCCCGCTGCCGTCTGACGACAGCGCCAGCTTCGCCGGCGTGCCCTCGGCCGCGCCCGGCGTAAGGGTCAGCGTCATCGCGTCTACGTTCACCTGCAGCGCACCAATGGCCGCGGAGTACGCCTGGTCCATGTCGTCCCACATCCAGCCCGCGCCGTATCCTTCGTCGTCAAAGGCGTTGTCGTCGCCGATGATCCGTCCGGCAATCACGCGGATGCCGAGCGCTTTGAGACCGTCGGCCCACTCCTGGAACGCGCGCTGCGCCGACCCATCTTCCTCGGAGAGAGATGGATCACCCGTGCCGGCGACGATGAGATCGCCGTGAAGGACATCGCCTTCGATGGGCCCGCGCCGCAGAATCCGCGTTTCATACGAATAGTCCCAGCCAAGCTTCTGCGCTGCGACCGCCAGGGTCACCACCTTCAGGTTGGACGCTGGAATCAGAAGGCTGCGGGCGTTCTTTTCGTAGAGAGTGTCCTGACGCGACAGCGAACGAACCAGCACGCCCCACGTGCCTCTCTCCAGCGCCGGCGCAGCAAGTGCCGCATCGAAGTCCTGTTGCAGCCGGACGAGCGGATGGGGGGCAAGCGAAGCCGGAGTGGCGGGAACGGCGGCGGGCCGCGAGGGATGGCAGCCCGCCAGTAACAGCGCGCAGACGACCGGCAGCCATGCGGCTGCCCGGCCGCGCTGTCGCGTCATTGCACGAGCTCGTCCAGGGTCGTGATCGCTTCGGTCAGCTTTTCTGCCTCGATTGCCATCGCGCCGGCATCGTCGGGCCTTGACGCGAAGGCGTTGTTGCCGCTCTTGCCGAATGTGGCGCGCTCCTCCGACCGGTCCTGGTCGTACTTCATATAGACCGTCAGAGTCGGCGCATCGAGGCCGGTGCCGGCTTTCGAGTCTTTGAACGATGTGGCGCGAATGTCCGCCAGGCCGGTGAGGAGCGTCTCGACCTTGGACTTGTCGAGCTCCTTCTCGGACGGGCTCACGCGCTTCCACGTATCGGGCTTGTCACCCTCGGTGTGGACGCGCTCGAAGACCATGGACTTGCCGCTCCAGGATATTTCGGCGCGGGTTGCGTTGAACGCTCTGAAGTCGAACACGTCGCGACGGCGGTAGTCATCCACGTTCTTGCGGAAATCGTCGGCCAGGGATTTCTCGACCGTCACGACGGTGGGTTTGGAGGCATCGCGCGCGTACACAGCGGTGTCGTCAGCTGCTTTCCCGAAGTCCAGAACGGCCTTCGACCCGTTCAGATTGACTGTCACCTGCACCTCGGGTTTGTCGAGGCCGTACTTCGTCAAATCGGCGGGAGCGACGTTCTCGGCGACGATCGATTTCATCTGGGCCGACTCGATGCGGCCGAGAATTGCCTCGGAGGAGCTGTAGTCGGCTCGCGCGTCAATCGGCGAAGCCAGACGCCACTCTTTGTCCTTCTTCAGGACGACCGTCTTCCCGGCGTTGGTGATGTCGACGCTCTGTACATTCGTTCGCGGAATCGTGATGAGTGTCTTGTCCCGGAGATCGAAGGTCGAGCGATTGAGCGTGGATTCCTGATAGGCGGCGATGAGGAAGACCTGCTGGTCGTCGTTGCGCTTCGCGTACAGGTTGGCCCCGGTGGGGGTCTTCTCGCCGATATAGAGCCGCCCGTCCGGCTGATCGGCGCCTTTGAACTCCACCTCGACGCGAGGCTTCTCCAGGCCGTATTCGCCGAGGTTGGTCGGATTAGCGTCGATCACCCGGACGATTTCGAGCTGGCTGACACCGGATGCCACCGCGTTGGCTTCCGACTGTGAGGCGGCGACCGCGGCCGGCGCGACGATGTTCCAGGTGCCGCTGTCTTTCTTGAGCGTCGTGACGTCGCCCGACTCGCCCTTGACCTTGATTTCGTTGATCTTGTCGGTGACGGCGGCAGGGAACATCTTCTCCTGCCCCGTGCCGGAGTCAGTCGGCTGTTTCCAGGTGACGAAGTAGATGTACCCGCCGAGGCCGACGAGCACGATGAGCAGCGCTAACGTGGATCGCAGGCCGCGCATTTATCGCCTCCGCATCCAGTTCACGATGCCGACGCCCAACACCGCGGCCGGGACGAACAGCAACGAAATCAGCGAAATCCATCCCTGCTGCGTCGCGGTCAGGGTAATGCGCCGATCGCTCGCTTCCCGCGGCCGGATGGAGATGAGGTTCTCCTGCTGCGACAACCAGCCGACGATGTTCATGAAGATGTCACGGTTGCCCTGGATGCCGAGGACGCCGTTCGAGCCAAAATCCGAATCGCCTACCACGACCATCCGGGTCTCGGGCCTGGGGGTGTTGTCGCCCGGCTTGGGCGGCTCGCTCGACGCGGCCACCGCCGACACCGCCGCGCCCATTGAGACCGGACCAGCCTTGTCACCTTTCGACACGTCGAGCGACACCTCGCCAGAGGTCAGTAGCGCCTTCACGTCGGCTTCGGCCCAGCTTCGTGGGCCGGATTCAATGAAGGTTTGCGCGATGTGCCCGTTGACCCCGCCGGATACCGGCACGACCGATCGGGCCAGCGGATACGCGGTGATGACGTTGAAGCGCTCGGTGATCGGATGTGACGGGTAGTTGGCGGCGATGGGCACCGAAGCATCCGTTCCGATCAGCCGTCCCATGCCGCTCGCGTCCACGACGATGTCGGTGCCGACGTCGATGCCCCAGTCGTGGGCAATGGTGATGAGGCTGGTGGGCTGAGGCCCGTCGACCTTGGCCGGCGGATCGAGCAGCAGCAGCACCTTCCCTTGCTTGTCGAGATATTTCTTCAGCGCGTCGACCTCGGGCGGAAAGAAGTCGCTCTGCGGTCCCGCGACAACGACCACCGAGGCATCGTCTGGCACGGCGCCGGCTTGCGCGAGCACGAGCTTCTCGACGCCGTAGTTCTCACGCTTCAGCCCGTCGCCGACCGTGCCGTAACCCTCGCGGTCGCCCGACGTCGGATCTTTCTCGCCATGGCCCTGCGTGAAATAGACCTTCCGCTGCTGGCCGCTGACGACCTTGATGATGCCGTTCGTGATGTCCTGCTCGGTGTTCTGCGTGACGCGCTCGGTACGATCCTTGTACTTGAGCACCACCGTGCCGTATTGCTGGATCTCGTTCTGCTGGGCCAGCGTGCGCTGCTTGTCCGGGTCGATGTACTGCGTCGAGACCTGCTTGGACGTGTACTCGTACTCGCGGAGGCGGTCGCGGAACGGCACGAACTCGGGCTCCTGGGCGAAGACCAGAATCTGGAGTGGCGAATCGAGCTTGGTCAGGACGTTCCGGGTCTGGTCGGAGAGGCTGTACTGCTGCGCCTGCGTCAGGTCCCATCGCTTGTTCTGACGGGTACTGATGTAGTTGGCGGCCACGAGAATGCCGAGCACCACGAGGACGCCGACGCCGGCCAGAGTGCCGTATCGCGCCTGACGTCCCGAGAACATCTCGACGATCTCGCGCCATTGACTGACCATGTAGGCGACCATGCAGACCAGCCCGGCTGCCGCCAGGCGCACCGCCCACTGGGAGTCCAGCTGTGGAATCAGCTGAAGTCGTACGCCGACGGCACCGACGACGAGCGCCGTGCCGATCCAGCCGATGATGTTGAAGATTCGTGTCGTCATTACCCCCGCCACCGTTCCGTGTCGACCGATCGTGCGGTCAGATACAGTCCGAAGCAGATGAAGCTGATGTAGTAGACCAGATGCTTGGTGTCGATGACACCCTTCGCGAAGTCATCGAAGTGATCGATGATCGACAGGTAGCTGGTCAGGTCGGTGACCCAGCCACCCGACGAGACGCTGCCCGCCCAGCTGATCACCCAGAACATGAGGAACACGGCAAAGGTCACCATGCCGGCGACGATCTGATTCTTGGTCAGGCTCGAGATGAAGAGTCCGAGCGAGATGAAGCTGGCGCCGAGGAGGAGCAGGCCGAGATAGGCCGTGACGAGCGGCTTCCACTCGGGCGATCCGTAGACGAACAGGATGCCGATGTGGATCAGGGTGACCGCCAGCATCACGGCGTAGAGCGCCAGCGCGCCGAGAAACTTGCCGAGGATGATCTGGGTGTCGGTCAGGGGAGAAGTGAGCAGCAGCTCGATCGTTCCAGACCGTTTCTCCTCAGCGTAGGTGCGCATCGTGATCATCGGCATCACGAAGAGCACGACGACCGTGACGTTCGACAGAAGCGGGCGGATCAGTTGTTCGTTGATGTTCATCGACTGCGGACCGCCCATCTGTCCCATCTGCAGACTGGCGCGCACGAAGTAGGTGAGCATCACCCAGTAGAAGTAGCCGTAGACGAATGCGAAGAAGCCGATGACGATGTAGGCGATGGGAGACGAGAAGTAGGACTTCAGTTCCTTGTGCGCGATGGCGAGGATGTTACTCATTGACGACCTCCGCTGGCGCCGTCGCCGGTTCGCTCGCCGGAGCGTCCTCGGTGGTGAGCGAGAGAAAGACGTCCTCGAGGCTCACCCGCATCGGACGCAGCTCCAGCAATCCCCAGCCGTTCGACACGACCGTGCGCGCCAGCTCGCGGCGCACGTCGTGGCCGTGCTCACTTTCCACTTCATAACCGACCGCCGCCCCGTTCGCGTCGGCCGGCGAGACCTTGGTGACGCCGCCGACCTGGGCCAGCACCGGAGCGACGCTCGCGCCGCCAGCGTCGATTTCGACGTACATCGTCTCAGCCCCGCGCAGGCGAGAGGTGAGGTTGTCGGGCGTATCGACGGCCACGACCTTGCCCTTGTTGATGATGACCACGCGCTGGCAGGTCTGGGAGACTTCGGGGAGGATGTGCGTGCTGAGCACGATTGTGTGGTCGCCGGCCAGCTCCTTGATGAGCTGTCGGGTTTCGATGATCTGCTTGGGATCGAGACCGGCCGTCGGCTCGTCGAGGATGAGGACGTCGGGGTTGTGAATGAGTGCCTGAGCGATCCCCACGCGCTGCCTGTAACCTTTGGACAGCTTGCCGCAGTGCCGTTTGGCCATGTCCGCGATCCGCGTTCGCTCCATGACCGAACCGATTCGGCTCTTCCGCTCGTTCGAGGCAACGCCTTTGACCTTCGCCACGAACGTCAGGTACTCGCTCACGGTCATGTCGGGATAGAGCGGCGGCGACTCCGGGAGATACCCCGTGCGCCGCTTGGCTTCGATGGGCTGATCGAACACGTCGAAGCCCGCGACGGTGGCCTTGCCGTCCGTGGCCGGCATGTATCCCGTCAGAATGCGCATGGTCGTCGTCTTGCCGGCGCCGTTCGGGCCCAGGAACCCGAGAATCTCTCCGCGCTCGACGCGGAAGCTGACGTCTTCAACTGCAGTTAAGCGGCCGTACCGCTTCGTGAGGTGCTGAACCTCGATCACGACGGAACCTCGTTTTCAGTGTCGGGGTACAACCCCGTCCTTGCGCCGGGCTCGGCGTCCGGCGCGGTGGCAGGTATGCGCGCTGACGGCGCGGCGTCAACCAAAAATGCTATCCGAACCATGGAAAAATAGGTAGTGGAGGATCGCGATGTCATTAGACGTGGGACGACCGGCGCCGGACTTCACCTTGACGAACCAGGATCGGCAGCCGGTCACGCTCAGTGCTCTCCGTGGCCACCCCGTGGTCCTGGCATTTTTCCCGGCGGCGTTCAGCTCCGTCTGCACGAAGGAACTCTGCACCTTCCGCGATCAGCTGGCGGCGCTGAACGCGGCCAAGGCGATGGTGCTTGGCATAAGCGTGGATACTTTCTTCACGCTCAAAGCGTTTCAGAGCGACCAGGGCCTGACTTTCCCGCTGCTGAGCGATTTCAACAAGGACGTCATCCGCCTGTACGACGTCTACAACCCGGACATGATTGGCTTGAAGGGCATCGCCAAGCGCGCCGTGTTCGTGGTCGACGGCGAGGGCATCATCCGCTATCGGGAAGTCCTCGAAGATGCGAGGAACGAGCCGAACTACACGGCGGCGCTTGCCGCGGCTACCAAGTCCTGAACCCTTAAGGCTTATGGCTCAGGGCTTTGGGCTTCGGCCGGCTCAAGGCTCACGGGCTCAAGTGGTTGGTGGGCTCGGACGAAGGCCGGGCCGGCGGGCCCCGGGGTCCGGGCGTCTCTGGAGCCTGGAGCCTGGAGCCTGAAGCCTGGAGCCTGAAGCGCCTGGAGCCTGAAGTCGAGCCGCATCCGTGTTACACTCAACATATGAACACTGGCTCATATGTTCATCTGTTTGGTGAAGGACGTCAGGCTGCTGCCGAGGCGGGGCTCCTCGACGCCGAGTCCGCGGCTGCCCTCGCAGAGACCTTCCGGATGCTCGGGGACATCACCCGAGTCCGCATCCTCGACGCGCTGTCCCGCTCAGAGCTCTGCGTGCAGGACATCGCGCGACGTCTCGATCTCACCGAGTCCGCGGTCTCTCACCAGCTGCGCCTCCTGCGCGGCATGCGGCTGGTACGGCCGCGGCGCGCTGGAAAACAGATCTTCTACACGCTCGACGACCAGCACATCGTCCGCCTCTTTGCGCAGGGCCTCGAGCACGTTCTCGAGAGCGGGCGGCCCCCCCGAGTCCAGACGAACGCCCCCTCCGGCAGTGGAAGCGAACAGTGACTGGCGCTGTCACCTGCCAGGTGTGCGAAATCCACGCCGAATCCACGTTCACCGTGGAGGGCATGGATTGCCACGAAGAGGTCGCGCTCATCGAGCGGCGTTTCAAGCACCTGCCCGGACTCGAGGAATTCAACGCCGACGTCATCGCCCGCCGCCTGCACGTGAAGTACGACGCCGCGAAGCTGTCGACCTCTGCCATCAGCGCTGCGGTCGCCGATGCCGGCATGCGGGCGTGGCTCGAACACGAAGAACCCATCGTCACGACCGATCCAAAGGCAGCGCGACGTCGAACGCTGTTGCTGGCCGGATCTGCAGCGGCGTTTGGCCTGGGATTCGCGCTGGAGTACACCAACCCAGGCTGGCCGTCGAGGGCGGCATTTGCCTTGTCGATGGCGCTCGGCGCACCGTCGACTGCTCGCAAAGCGCGTCAGGCGCTGCGGTCGCGATCCCTCGATATCAACGTCCTCATGCTCGTCGCGGCGATCGGCGCCATTGCACTTGGCCAATGGTCCGAGGCGGCGTCGGTCGTGTTTCTCTTCGCGATCGCCCAGGCGCTGGAGTCGCGCACGCTCGAGCGCGCGCGATACGCGGTGCGGGCGCTGATGGATCTCACGCCGTCCCAGGTGACGGTTCGTCACCCGGATGGTGAGCGGCAAGAGAATGTCGACAGCCTGGTGCCGGGCGCCACCATCGTCGTCCGGCCCGGCGACAAGATCCCGCTCGATGGCGTCGTGCTGGCCGGCACGAGCGCGGTGAACGAGGCGCCGGTGACCGGCGAGTCGATGCCGGTCGACAAGACTGTCGGCGACGAAGTGTTCGCTGGCGCCATCAACGGACGCGGCGCCCTGGACATCCGCATCACCCGCCACCGGCACGACAGCACGCTGGCGCGAATCATTCATCTCGTCGAACAGGCGCAGGCGCAACGCGCGCCGGCGCAGGCATTCGTCGAGCGATTCGCGCGCATTTACACGCCAGCGGTCCTGGCGTTGAGTGCGCTCGTGGCCGTCGGTCCGCCCCTCGCCGGCGGCGATCCAAGCGTCTGGCTGTACCGCGCCCTCGTCCTTCTGGTCGTCTCATGTCCCTGCGCCCTCGTCATCTCTACACCAGTGTCGGTCGTCGCGGCGCTTGCCGGCGCGGCGCGGCGCGGCGTGTTGATCAAAGGCGGAGCCCACCTGGAGCGCGCGGGCACGGTGCGCTGCGTGGCATTCGACAAGACAGGCACGCTGACCGCCGGAACACCAACCGTCGTCGACGTTGTCCCCGTCGACGGCGTGTCGTCGGAGGATTTGCTTGGCCTGGCCGCGGCTGTCGAGCGGCGCTCGGAGCATCCGATTGCCCAGGCCGTGATTGATCACGCCATCAGGTTCGGGGCCGACGTGCGCACCGCGCTCGAAGTGCGCGCAATCCCCGGGCAAGGCGCAGAAGGTCATGTGGACGCCGCGACAATCGTCGTCGGGAACCACAGGTTGTTCGAAGATCGTGGCCTCTGCTCGCCAGCTGTACATGCGCACGTCGAGCGGACCGCGGCGGCGGGACGGACACCGGTGCTGGTCGCGCGAAACGGCAAAGTCGTGGGCCTGCTGGCAGTGTCCGATCGCCCCCGCCAGACCAGCCGAGATACGGTGGACATGCTCCGCCAGCAGGGCATTGCCCACGTGGTGATGCTCACGGGCGACAGCCGGACGACGGCAGAGGCGCTGGGCGCCGAACTCGGCGTCGACGAAGTCCGCGCCGAGCTGATGCCGGAGGACAAGGCTGGTGCGATTGCCGATCTCCGCGCGCGGTACGGCAGCGTGGCGATGGTCGGCGATGGCGTCAACGACGCACCAGCACTGGCGTCGGCCGACGTCGGGATCGCGATGGGCGCGGCCGGCAGCGATGTCGCGCTCGAGACCGCCGACGTTGCGCTGATGGCTGACGATCTGCTGAAGATTCCCTACGCGCTGCGTCTGAGCCGCGCCACGCTGCGGAACATCAAAGCCAACCTCGCGATCTCGCTGGTCCTGAAGTTCGCGTTCGTCGTCGCCGCCGTCACCGGCTACGCGACTCTCTGGATGGCGATCCTCGCCGATACCGGCGCGTCGGTTATCGTTGTCGCGAACGCCGTCAGGCTATTGCGGGCTGACTAGGGCTGGGAGGGCAGGGGAGGCGCGGAAGGCAGGTAGGGCAGGTAGGGCGGGTAAGGCAGGTGGGGCGGGTAGGTAAGGCGACACACGTGAACGAACTAGCCGGCCCTGACAAGTCCTGACAACGGGGCACCGACCTCTTCACGCGCGCAATGAGCGTGCTGTACTGTTCATCATTCACGTAACCGAGCCTCCGCGCCGGATGGATGCAGTACCCCAGATCTGCAAGAGACGCTTCGGCGATGTTCAGGACGCGAATTGTTTTCCTTTGGTGAGCGCCGGGCAACGCCTTCGACGATGTTTGCGACAACTGAATACGCAGCGCGGCGAATCTGACTGGAAAGCTCGAACCGCTCGTCCGTTGGGAATTCGAGCTTCACTAGACGGTGCAGTTCGATGAACAAGTCGTCGGCGCGCTGTCAGGCAATCAGCTTCTCGTGTCGCAAGGACATGTTGTGGCGTTAGCAAGCGTCATTCCTACCTGCCCTACCTGCCATCGCAGCCCGCCCTGCCTTCCCTGCCCTACCTGCCCTGAAATATCTACTCCGCCCCGGCCACCTCGCTGGGTGACGGCGGCGACAGCCATACCCGGGACACGCGCAGTCCATCCACTCCAGTGACACGCATCGTGCGGCCGGCGACCTCGAACGTATCGCCGACGCGGGCGCGGCGGCCCAGGCGACCCATCACATAGCCGCCGACTGTTGTGTAGGTGTCTTCGTCGATATTCAGGATGAACCGCTCGTTGACATCAGGCACGAGCGTGAGTCCGTCGATCTCGGCCGATCCGTCTTCGTGCGGGAGGATGCGGCCGCCGCCGCTCCCGGCGTTGAGATCCCCGACGATGCGCTCCATGAGCGACTCGAAGGTGACCATGCCGGCCGTGCCGCCGTACTCGTCGATGACGATGGCTTCGCGGACGCGACGCCGGCTGATCGTGGCGAGCACTTCGTCGGCGCCGATTGTCTGGGGCACCGTCACGGCCTCCCGAACCAGCGCGCCGGGATGGATGTCACGCGCACCGGAAGCCATCGCCTTGACGACGTCGGTGACGTGCAGAATGCCGACGATGGTGTCGAGGTTGCCACGATACACGGGGAGGCGCGGGTATCCGCTACGCGTCAGCGTCTCGAGCAGCTGGTCGGTCGGTGCCGAGACTTCGAGGGCGACGAGCTCGGTGCGGGGCACCATCACCTGATCCGCCGTGAGATCCGCAAATCCGAACACGCGATGCAGCATCTGCTCTTCCTGCTCTTCGAGGACGCCGGCCTCCTGACTGGCGGTCACGAGCATCTTGAGCTCCTCTTCTGAGTGAACCATCGCGTGTCCGCCGCGGCTGCGCATGCCCAGCAGCCGCACGACAGCGCGGCCCATGCCGTTCAGCAGGCGGATGAACGGCCAGAACACCCGCATGAAGACCTCGGTCGGCTTCACCACCCAGAGCGCGGTCTTCTCCGAGCGTTCGATCGCGACGGTCTTCGGCGCGAGCTCGCCAAGGACGATGTGCAGCGCGGTGATCAGCGTGAACGAGAGCGCGACGGCAATGCTGTGAGCGGTCGGCTCCTGGAGCGATGCCGGCACGGTGTTGAGCAGCGGCTGGATGAGAGACGCGAGCGCCGGCTCTCCGATCCAGCCGAGGCCGATGCTCGCCATCGTGATCCCGAGTTGTGTCGCGGCGATATAGCTGTCGGGATCGGAAACGGCGCGGCGGACGGCGCGCGCGCCCCAGTGGCCTTCCGCCACGAGTTGATCGACGCGCGTTTTCCGGACCGTGACAATCGAGAACTCGGCGGCGACAAAAAAGCCGTTGGCAAAGACGAGCGCCAACAGGCCGATCAGGCGCCAGCTGATGGCGGCGATCGACAGCTCCACTGCGACTTCCTTTCGAAACACTGTGTCATCCGGCAGCGAGGCCGGCAGTGCTCGGGTATCAGATTACCCAATTCTCAGGAATGGACTGCCGTCAGGCTTTGCGGTTGGAGAAGAAGTGCGCGTCGACAAAGTTGTCGACCAGGGTCTGGCACGCCTGGTCGACCTTGTCGAACTGGACGCCCATGCCGACCCGCCGATCGCTCCAGGCGACGTGACCTTCAGCGTCGATATCGCGCTTCGATCCGGGCAGGCGGAAGCGGACCTTGATGGCCGAGCCGCTGTCGAGCGGGCTGGTGGTGCGGATGGCGATGCCTCCCCGGCTGAGGTTCAGCGTGAGCGCGGCGGCAATGGTGTTGCCGAACCGATATTGAATGGGAATGCCCAGCACGACCCGGGGGCTGCTGCGGCGATTGAAGCTGTCGGGAAAAAGATGCGGCGCCAGCGACGGCAGGATGTGTTGCACGGCGCTGTACTCATTGACGTAGCCGGCGACACCGAGGGCGGCGAGATCGCGCACTTCGTCGGCGTTGGCAATCGTGCCGCTGAAGACCAGGATCGGCAGCTTGCCGTCATCGAGCTTGCGGATGCCGCGGACCAGGTCGACGCCCGGCTGGTGCGGCAGACGCAAGTCGAGCACGATGAGATCGACCTGCTCCAGATCGGCCCGCACGCGTGCGAGCAGCTCGGCGGCGCTCTTCACCGACACCGCCCGGTGACCGGCGTTCTCGAGCGCCGAACGGAAGCGATCGCGGACAAACGCGGTGTCGTCCGCGATGATGACGGTCTTGGCGGAGACCGAGGTTGCGCCCATCTCGTGAGTTATCGGTACTCGCCGCGCAGCCCCTTAGCCCGCGTTGCAGGACTGCGCAGGATGTCGCTATAATCGCGATTCTTATCGCAATCGCGCCTGCCGGGCGGATTCTGGCACGTCAACGACTCAATTGCCAAACCGGACACCCGCGCATCCGCGCCTTGGAGGCACATGGCCACCTGCCCAGAGTGTGATGCGGACGTCGAAATCGACGAAGTGGACGCCGATGTCGGCGACGAGCTGAGTTGTCCCGAGTGTGGCCAGAACCTCGTCGTAAGCAACACCGATCCGCTCGAACTCGATTTCGCCTCCGACGAGGATGAAGACGACGAAGACGACGACGAGCTCGATGATGACGAGGACGAGCTGGACGACGACGACGGCGACGACGAAGACGACGCGGAGGACGGGGACTGGGAGGAATGAGCGAGAAGGCCGCCGCGCTGCGGCAGACCCTGTCTTCGATGGGGTCGGTCATCGTCGCCTATAGCGGCGGCGTCGACAGCGCCTATCTGGCCTGCATCGCCCACGACATCCTCGGTGATCGAGCGCTCGCGGTCACGGCCGACAGTCCGAGTTACCCGCGGCGCCATCGCGAAATGGCCCGTGACATCGCCGCGCAGTTCGGCTTCCAGCACGAGATCATCCGCACGCAGGAGCTCGATCGCCCCGAGTACCGCGCGAATCCGACCAACCGCTGCTACTACTGCAAGCACGAGCTCTACTCACAGCTGGCCGGCATCGCCGCTGCTCGCGGCGCGATCGTCGTCGATGGGAACAACGCCGACGATCGCGGCGACTACCGGCCGGGCCGGCAGGCGGCGCGCGAATTCGGCGTCCGCAGTCCGCTCGACGAAGTCGATCTGCGCAAGGACGAAATCAGGCAGCTGTCGCGCGCCGTCGGCCTGCCGACCTGGGATGAACCTGCGTCGGCGTGCCTGTCGTCGAGAATTCCCTATCAGAGCGAAGTCACCGACGCAAAGCTGCGCATGATCGAAGCCGCCGAAGACGCCTTGCACGACCTCGGTTTCCGCGTGTGCCGCGTGCGGCATCACGGCGATCTGGCCCGCGTCGAGATTGGCCGGGACGAGCTCGCACGCGCGCTCGATCCCGAGATCCGACCACATATCGTGCGTCAGCTCAAAGAAGTTGGCTATCGATATGTGACCGTCGATCTGCAAGGCTACCGGATGGGCAGCCTCAACGAAGGCCTGCCGCTGCATCCGGCGTGAAGACCTCGCTTCGTCGGGCCCTCGGCCTCGCGATCGCGTTCCTCGCACTCCATCTGCCGTTTCCGCCGGCTTCACTCGAAGACCTCGATTCGATCAACTTCGCTCTCGGGCTGCACCAGTTCGACGTCGCACAGCATCAGCCGCATCCGCCGGGTTATCCCGTCTTCATCGTCATCGGACGGCTGGTCAATGCGGTCTCATCGTCGGAAGCGCGGGCGCTCGGCTTCGTCAGCATGGTGAGCGGGGCGCTGGCGCTGCTCGCTCTCGGCCCGCTCTTCGCCCGGTGGACGAATGGGGACGGAGGCGGAACGGCGGCCAACGTGGGCGCCCTCATCGTTGCCAGCACGCCGCTTTTCTGGATGACCGCGGCGCGTCCGCTGAGTGACATGGCCGGCCTGGCCGCCGTCCTCGGCGTTCAGTTGTTGACAATGCGCGCGACCAGCCCCGCTGGCTTTGCGGCGGCGGCATTTTGCGCCGGGATGGCAGCCGGGATCAGATCGCAGGTGGTGTGGTTGACTGTGCCGCTCCTGGCTGTTGCCCTCTTCGCGCTGCGACGAGAGCGGACGAGATCTCTGTTTGCTGCGATTGGCGGAGTGGCGCTGGGCGGGCTTCTCTGGGGCGTCCCGCTTCTGATGCTGTCTGGAGGACCGGCCGCGTACATCAGGGCGTTGACCAGCCAGGGCGCGGAGGACTTCACCGGCGTGGCGATGCTGGTCACACAACCATCGCCGCGCCTGCTGCTTTCGGCACTCTATGCCTCGTTCGTCGCGCCGTTCGGCTCGTCGCTGCTGGCCGCGGCGGTACTGCCGGCGGCAGTGGCCGGAGCGATCGTGTGTGCCCGCCGCGATCGGCGCGCGCTGCTGTGGCTGATCGTGGCGTTCGGTCCTTACGCGGCCTTCCACCTGTTGTTTCAGGAAACCGCGACAACGCGCTACACGCTCCCGCTCGTGCCCGCGCTCGCATATCTGGCCGCGCGCGGATTGGGCGCGCTGCCGCGGCGGCTCTGCGCCCCGGCGGCCGGCGCGATTGCTGCGGCGGGGCTCGCCATCGCCATGCCGCCGCTCGCCGCCTACGCGCGCGTGCCATCGCCAGCATTCAGAGTGCTGGACGATATGCGGACGGCAAGTGCCCCATCTACGCCAGCGCACGCGCTGTGGATGCATCGACGGCAAGAGCTCGACATGCGAAGACCGCTCGTGTGGGATCGAGGACGCCTGCCCGCATGGACCGCTCGCCTCCCGGCGCCCCCCAAACGGGAGTGGATGGAGCTCGTGAAGTATTGGAACGACGGCGGTCGCGCGCCGGTTTGGCTGCTCGCCGATCCGCCGCGGAGCGATCTTCAGCTGGTCGATCCGCGCTCGATGATCAAGCGAGGTCAGTATCGCTGGGCATTCGACGCCAGCAACCTGCTCGGCGGCGTACGGCCGAACGTGATGGACTGGTACGAAGTCTCGCTGCCGGCGTGGTATCTCGGCGAGGGATGGGCCTTGACACCCGAGACCGCGGGCTTTGCGCGAGAGGTCGGGCGCGGGCCGGGGCGTGCGCCCATCCAGGGATGGGTACGGCGCGAGGGGCGCGCGGCGACGCTGATGATCGGCGGGCGCAACCTCGCAAACAGCGGCGGACCTGTTCCGATCAGCATCACCATAGACGGGAAGCGTGTGTTCGAAGCGTCTGCGGCGCCCGGCTTCTTCCTGCATTTCGTTCCGCTCGCTGCTGGCGCACTGGCCGGTGCCGGAGATTACGCAACGCTCGCGGTGAGCGCTGGCGGCGGCGATGCCATCGCCATCGAGCAGTTCGACCTGCGGCCTGCAGGAGATCTGCTTTACGGCTTCGCCGAGGGCTGGCAGGAGCTCGAGTACAACCCGCGCACCGGGCGCCTCTGGCGCTGGAGCAGCGAGCTCGCCACGATCCGCGTGCGGTCGAACCCGCAGCCGCTGACGCTGCACCTGGACGGCACGTTCGAAACCAGCGCCCGCACGGCGCACGTTATCGTGCGCGCCGGCGGTCGGACCATCGCCGAGCGCGACGTCCCGCGCGCATTCACGCTCGACGTACCCGTCGAGGCGTCTGCGATCGATTCAGGAGGGGAGACGCTGCTGACGATCGAAACCGATCAGTGGTACATACCCGCCGAGACCAACTGGCGGCCCACGCAGGACCGCCGGCATCTCGGCCTGCGCCTTTACGAGTGCCGTGTCAGGCCGGCTTCCTAGCCAGGCACAGCAACGAACTGCCGAACGGATTGTCGAAGTACCGCACCCACCAGGTTTCGAGATACAGAATCCCGGTCAGCAGGGCGTTGAGCGGCGCCGGAGGCACGGCGATGTCCGACTCGGCCTCCGCTTCCTCGGGCAGCCCGCGCCAGCGCTGATAGGTCCGGACCGCCAGCATCGGGAGAAACAACGACGCATTGGTGTAGGTGATGCGCTCGACCACGAAACCGGCGCTGGTGAGAAGTTGCGCCAGGGACTCCCGGCTGTAGCGCCGGACCTCCCGGCCCAGGACGGAGTGATCGCCTTTCAGGCAATCCATGGCGGCGACGTTGACGAGGATGTAGCCGCCCGGACGAGCGACTCGAAACATCTCGGCAACTGCCGCCCTCTCAATCGGATCGGGCAAGCCGTAAAGCACGTCGAAGGAGGTCACCACGTCAAAGGTGCTGGCTGGCAGGGGGGCGTCTGCAACGCTCGCCTGAGCGAGCCGGCGGCGCCCGGCGGCGCGGCCGATTTGAAGGCCGACAAACGTCAGGTCGAATCCGTACGCGCGCCCGAAATGGTTGAGCAGGTCTACGTTGGCGCCCGTTCCGCACCCAAAGTCCACCAGCCGAACGTCCGATAGACCCACTGTTGCTCGCTTCAGGAGCGGGGTGATGAATCGCCGGAAGCCGCGAAACCAGAAGTGACGCGCCTCCGCCCGCGCCGTCGCGCGAAGCAGCTGATCCATTTCACGCATATCGTGTCTCGTTTGTGACATTTAAGTGCGTCAAATGTCCTTTTTTGAAGCAGAACAATTGACAGGGCGCCGAAAGGCTTTGTAAGCTGCGGGCACTCAACTTTGAGGAGCGTGACTGATGATTTCTTTTCGTCGGTATTTGTCCGTACTCGCGTTGACAGCTGTGCTTGGGGTCATCGCGGCCGGATGTAAGAAGCAGGTGCCGCCTCAGGCGCCAGCTCCGCCGCCTCCGGCAGCCGCTGCACCCGCACCGCCACCCCCGCCGCCTCCGCCACCGCCGCCACCTCCGGCTCCGGCACCGGCACCGTTGACCGAGCAGGAGATCTTCAACCGTAAATCACTGGCGGAGTTAAACAACGAGCGACCGCTCGCGGATGTGTTCTTCGATCTCGACGAGTCCACGATCCGCGACGACGCCAAGCCAGTCCTGACGAGAAACGTCGATTGGCTGAAGAAGTGGAACAGCACGCAGGTCAGCGTCGAGGGCCACTGCGACTCGCGTGGCAGCGCCGAGTATAACCTCGCGCTCGGCACGCGCCGCGCCGACGCGGTCAAGGCGTTCCTGGTCAGCCAGGGCATTCCCGCCAACCGCGTGACGGTGATCAGCAAGGGCAAGGAGCAGCCGGTCTGCGGCGAGGACAACGAAACCTGCTGGCAGCAGAACCGGCGTGGGCACTTCCTGATCACGGCCAAGTAGGGCTGGGAAGGCAGGGTGGGCGGGGAAGGCAGGGTAGTAGTTCCTTGCTACCCTGCCTCACCCGGCATCCTCGCTCCTAACCCCGACGTCCTCCCAGCCTTCCCTGCCCGCCCCGCCCTCCCCGCCCTATAGTTAGGAAATGCCCCCCGAGGCGGAGCGCGAAACCCTGATTGTGTCGGGGCGAGAGGTCGCGATCTCGAACCCCCGCAAGGTGCTCTTCCCGGAAGCCGGTCATACCAAGCTCGATCTCGCTCACTACTTTCTGGCGGTCGCCGACGGGGCGTTGCAGGGCGCAGGCGATCGCCCGAACGTCCTCGTCCGGTACCCCAACGGCCTCGACGGTGAGTTCTTCTACCAGAAGCGGGCGCCCGAATCGCGGCCATCCTGGATCGAAGTCGTGACGCTCAGCTTTCCCTCGGGCCGCACGGCCGAAGAGATCGTGCCGCGGGACGCGGCGGCGTTGGTCTGGATGGCGAACCTGGCCTGTCTCGAGCTGCACCCGCACCCCGTTCGAGCCGACGACCTCGAACATCCTGACGAACTGCGCGTCGACCTCGATCCCGTGCCGGGGCTCGAGTGGGCAGACGTCCGCGCCGTGGCGGCCGTCGTGCGAGCGACGCTGGACGACTTCCGCCTCGTGGGCTGGCCGAAGACTTCGGGGTCACGCGGCATGCACGTGTACGTTCGCATCGAGCGCCGGTGGACGTTCAGCCAGGTCAGACGTGCGGCGCTGGCGTTTGCGCGTGAAGTGGAGCGTCGTGCGCCCGGTCTGGCGACCAGCAAGTGGTGGAAGGAAGAACGGCAGGGCGTTTTCCTCGACTACAACCAGAACGCCAAGGACCGCACGATTGCGGCGGCCTACTCCGTGCGGCCGAAGCCAGATGCCCGGGTGTCCGCTCCGCTTCGATGGGACGAACTTTCTGACTGCGATCCCAGAGATTTCACGCTCACGACCATGCCGGCACGGTTCGCCGCAGTCGGCCATGCCCACGTCGGCATGAACGATCATCCCTGCGCGCTGGACGCGTTGCTGGAGTTGTCCGCACGGCAGGAGGCCGAAGGCCTGGGAGACGCACCCTGGCCGCCGCACTATCGCAAGCAGCCTGGCGAGGCGGCACGTGTCGCACCGTCGCGCCGGCGTCAGCCGAAATTTCCGCTGCTCGAGATCGGACGCGCGCGCGAGAAAGCCGAGGCCCTGGCCGGCCTTGACCGATGGAAGGCGCGCCACCCCGAGGCGGCCGCGCACCTTCAACCGGCTGATGTGCTCGTCGATGCGATGCGCGGACGGTTCAGGACCTGGACGCGGATCCGGGTGAATCTGCAACACGTTCCCGATCACATACGTCCGGCCCAGGAATCGCTCGACCCTGACGAAAACATGAGTGAGGATTGGGCCGGCGTCAGCGGTCCCGCCCCGCCGCGCCGAAGACTTTCTCGAGCTCGTAAGGGGTCGTGATCTCCAGCTGATCGTAGCGGCAGTCGGCCGGTCGCTTGTCCGGCCGCCATCGCTGAAAGACCGCCGCGTGGCGGAACCGATCACCCTGCATGTGGTCGTACTTCACCTCGCAGACGCGCTCGATGCGCAACGGCTCCCACGACAGATCTTTGCCGGCGCTCCAGCGGCTCTGTCCCCCAGGCATGCGGGTGGTCCCAGCGGCCTCAGCCGCCGCCCATTCGCGCCACGGGTGTCCGTCGAGCGCGTGGTGGCGCAGCGGCGCGAGCTCCCTCACCAGCTCCCGTCTCGCAGTCAGCGTGAACGACGAGGTCACGCCGACGTGATGCAGCCGGCCCTTGTCATCGAACAGACCCAGTAGAAGCGAGCCGATGCGATCGCCCTCGCCGTCCTTGTGCCACCGAAATCCCGCGACGACGCAGTCGGCGGTGCGGGCGTGCTTGATCTTGATCATCGCGCGCTTGCCGGGCTGATACGTGCCGAGCTCGGGCTTGGCGATGACACCGTCCAGACCCGCGCCTTCGAACCGCTCCAGCCACTCTGCTGCTTCGGCGCGATCGCGGGTCATCGGTGTGAGGTGAAGCGGCGCTTTCGCCGCGGTCAGCAGCCGGGTCAAAACCTCACGGCGTTCCCGCTGCGGCCGTTCACGCAAGTCCTGGCCGTCGGCGGCGAGCACGTCGAACGCCACGAACTGTGAGGGGGTTTCCTTCGCCAGCTTTGCCACCCGCGACGCCGCCGGGTGCAGCCGCTGCTGCAGCGCATCGAAGTCGAGACCCCGCGGTGTGGCGATGACGATTTCTCCGTCCACGACGCAGCCATCGGGCAGAGCCGCCAGCAGCGCCTCGTGCAGCTCGGGGAAGTAGCGATCGAGCGGCCGGAGGTCGCGGCTCTGGATGAACACGTCGCCACCGCCGCAAAACACGATGGCGCGAAAGCCATCCCATTTGGGCTCGTAGAGAAACGTGTCGCCTTGGGGCAGCTCGTCGGCCAGCTTGGCGAGCATCGGCTCAATCGGCGGCGGCAGTGGAAACGTGTCCACGTCAGATCAGCGCGACGTCGCATCGAGCGCGCGCGCGAGCGCCTGCTCGGTGATGCGGTACTTCGCGACCTTGCGCCCGTCCACGAAGAGGACCGGGATCTCCAGTCCGAACTCGCGCTCGAGCGACGCGTCGGATGAGATGTCGACGACTTCCATGGTGAACGGGCGGCTGGCAGCCAAACGATCGACGACCGCCTTCATTTCCTCGCACAGATGACACCCGGGACGGGAATAGAGCGTAAGCGCCGGTGTCACTTCAACGCCGCCGCCCGCAGATCGTCGGCGATCCGGGCGGCCGCGGCACGCGGATCGGCGGCGGCGATGATGGGGCGTCCCACCACGAGGTAGCTGGCTCCCTCGCCCAGCGCATCCGCCGCGGTCATCGTCCGCACTTGATCGCCCTTGGGGTCAGCCGCACTCCGGATGCCTGGTGTGACGATGAGGAAGTCCTTGCCGCATGTTTGGCGGACGAGAGCAATCTCGAGTGGTGACGCGACGACGCCGT
This sequence comes from Acidobacteriota bacterium, assembly GCA_046734915.1. Classification (GTDB taxonomy): domain Bacteria; phylum Acidobacteriota; class Vicinamibacteria; order Vicinamibacterales; family CAVVIG01; genus VFZL01. The sequence goes on from JBKPSC010000040.1 coordinate 29,799, forward strand.
CCAGTCCGGCCGACTGCGCGAGCGCCGCCAGCCGCTTGACCTGGTCGGCGACGGTTCTGTCGACGCCGACATCAGCCAGCGCGGCCTGGTCGAAGCTGGTCAGGACGGTGACCGCGACGACGAGCGGCGCCACACGATCCGAACGCGCTGCTTCGTCGCGTGCGGCCGCGGCTGCGGCCTTCATCATCGCTGCGCCGCCTGCCGCATGCACGTCGACCATCCAGACGCCCAATCGCGTGGCCGCGGCAACCGCGCCGGCCACGGTATTCGGGATGTCGTGAAACTTCAGATCGAGGAAGACGCGGTCGCCTTTCGCCGCCAGAGTTTCGACGAAGCCCGGGCCCCGGCTGGTGAACAACCGGCTGCCAATCTTGTAGCCGCCAACCACGCCGCGAAGGCCGTCGGCGAGCGACACGGCGGTTTCGATCGTATCCACGTCGAGGGCGACGAGCACCTCGTTCATGCGATGGTCTCCGCAGGCTCGGTTTTCTTCCGCGGCGCCACGGTCCCCACGAGGTCGGCGATCCGGGTGATGCCGTGCCGCGTGAGGTACTCCGTGATGCCGTCGTGCAGTTTCTGCCAGATGAGCGGATCGGCGAAGTTGGCCGTGCCGACCTGCACCGCGGCCGCGCCAGCAATCATGAACTCGAGTGCGTCGCGGGCATCGGCGATGCCGCCCATGCCAATCACCGGAATCTTCACGGCCTCATGACACTCGTAAGTCATGCGGACGGCAATCGGCCGAATCGCCGGACCGCTCAGCCCGCCCATGCCGTTCGAGAGCTTCGGCAGGCGGGTCTCGATGTCGATCGCCATCGCCAGAAACGTATTGACCAGCGACACCGCGTCGGCACCCGCTTCCTCGGCGGCTCGGGCATACGACGCGACATCGGTGACGTTTGGGGTGAGCTTGGGAATGATGGGCAGCGTCGTGACCTTGCGGACGGCGGACACGACACCGTGCGTGCCGATCAGGCTGCAGCCGAACTGGAGGCCGCCTTCCTTGATGTTCGGGCACGAGATGTTGAGCTCGATGCCGTGCACGCCGTCGGCATCGGAGACGATGCGTGACACCTCGGCGTACTCGTCGATCGTCGTGCCGCAGACGTTGACGATGACCGTCGCGCGGCGAGCACGAAGCTCGGGAAGCTTTTCGTCGACGAAGCGCCGGGCGCCGATGCCCTGCAGGCCGATGGCGTTCAGCATGCCGGCCGGCGTTTCGACGATGCGCGGCGCCGGATGCCCTTCTCGCTCGTTCAGGAACAGGCCCTTGGTGACAACGGCCCCCAGCGTCGAGAGGTCGACGAGCTCGGCGTACTCGACACCGTAGCCGAAGCAGCCGCTGGCCGCCATGAGCGGGTTGACCAGCGTGAGCGATCCGACGCGGACGGACAGATCAGGCGGTGGCATCAATCACAATCAATCCCAGACGACTTGGTCGCCGGCGAGCACCGGGCCGGCGAGGCACGAGCGCACGTGATGCGTGCGTCCATGCTCGGCACGCATCGGGACGACGCAGCTGTAACAGCCACCCATCCCGCACCCCATGATCCGTTCGACCGATACCTCGCAGGGCGTCCGGTGCTTCATGGCAACGCTCGCCGTTGCGGCCAGCATACCCTCTGGCCCGCAGGCGTAGATCATCGTGCGGCTGCCGGGCGATCTGGCCGCCAGCGCCCGGTCGAGCGGCGCGACGATGCGTCCGCGCTCGCCGAGGCTGCCGTCCTCGGTGGTGAGCACCAGCCGCACGCCGAGCTTCGTGAAGAACTCGAGATAGAAGAGCTCGCTGGCACGGCGGGCGCCGTAAAAGAGCGTGACCGGCACGTCCCGGGCGCGTAGCTCCTCAGCGAGGACCGCAAAGGGCGCGAGCCCCACCCCGCCGGCGACCAGCCACGCGTCCGTCGACGCGTCGACCGGTGTGAACGGTCGGCCAAGTGGACCGAGCACCGAGACCCGCGATCCAAGGCGCGCCTCGAACAGCAGCGCGGTAGACGGGCCAATGCGTTTGTTCAGGATCGAGAAGCCGGTCGGCCGGCCGGCCTGATCGTTGAACCGTTCGAATACCGAGAAAGGACGGCGCAGCAGCGGGTCGACCCCGGAGCGTGCTTTGACCATCACGAACTGTCCCGCCGCCGCTGCCGCGGCGATGTCCGGCGCCGCCAGTGCCAGCACGTTGTAGTCGGCCGACAACGGCGTGTTCGCGATCACTTCGGCGGCGACATCTCCGATCACGCAGCGAATATATCATTCGATTCTGAAAATGAAGGAATGAGGGAATTAGAGCGCTTTTCATGACTGTAC
>JBKPSC010000041.1:0-6222 GCA_046734915.1 Acidobacteriota bacterium
GGTCAGCTGCGATCGGAAACCGAAATGGGCGTGCTCATCTCGCTCTTCGCCGCGCCGTTAGCGCTGGTCGCGGCGAAAGTCCTCGGCGTCGGTCGATTCAGCCGTCAAGCCTGAAGCCGCACCACCAGTTCGCCAACGCGATTCGAACCCGCAGCTCAGAAGTTGTACTTGACCTGGAACCGCACCAGCCGTCCGCTCAGGATCGTGTTGGGATAGCCGAGGGTCGATCCGTAGACGGTGCGGAGCGTGAGCACCGGGTTCGCGTTCAGCAGATTGAAAACGTCGACCTGCGGAGTGAGCCTGACGCGTCGCACGCGAAGGGACTTCGACGCGGCGATGTCCAGCTGTGTCACGCGCGGCATGATGCTCGTGCCTGGCTCGTCGAGGTAGATCGACACGTTCGTCTGCACCAGTGACGCATACTGCGTCCGGCTGACGTTGTAGGTATACAGCCGCAGGTGGTTGTCCGGATTTGTCGCCAGCAGCGGCGCCGGCTGCGTGGCGGTGTTGAAGCCATCGGCCGTCTGGAAAACGCCGCTCAGCCTGATGTCGTACGGCAGCGGATACGACCACGTCAGCTTGAACGTCTTGCGGAGCGGGATGTCGTACTGACTCTGATCGCAGAACCGCAGCTGGTTCGGATCGCCGACGTCGCACAGGCTCGCCACCGTCCGGCCGAGCGACAGACCGCCGGCGATGTTCATTCCGCCGTTGCCGCGGGCGTTCACCGTGAAGTCCACGCCGTTGTAGTGCCGCCAGTTGTTCGCCGACGTCGTGTCGAGCTCGTTGACGAGCCCCAGGAACGGACGCTGCAGGTTGTACAGCGGGAGCTGCTGCCCGTTGCCGCGCGGATCCGGAATCATCACGAGGTCGTACGCGGTGAGCGGCACCGCGAGGTTCTGCGTGTACACCAGATCCTTGTATTCGCGGCGGTAGTAGTTGGCGGCAACCGACAGCTGTGGCCGCAGCTCGTGCTGGACGCCCAGGTTGTAGAGAATCTGGTAGGGCCGCTTCAGGTTCGGATCGGGATTGATGTTGCGCCGGACGCCGAGCGTGGCGTTGGTGGCCGCGCCGAGCTCACCATCCTGAGCGATGTCATCACCGTTGCTGTCGGTCCAGTTGACGATGTCGCTGCCTTCGACGAGCGGGTTGTACTTGGCGGCAAAGCCGGTCGCTTCCTGTTGCATGTAGCGGCCGATGCTGCCCTTGATGGCGGTCTTGCCGTCGCCAAAGAGGTTGTAGGCGGCGCCGAACCGCGGCGCGACGTTCTTCCAGTTCGGCAGGTTTTCGATCGCTTCGAACGAACGCGCCGGCACGAAGCGGCCGGCCGGGGCGGTCTGGGCCGGCACCGATCCGCGAATCGCCTCGAAGCGCAGCCCGGGGTTCAGCGTCAGCCGCTTCAGCGTCCACGAGTCCTGGACGAAGAGGCCGACGAGGTAATCGAGATTCGACTTCGCCCCGGGAATCGGGAAATTCCAGCGCTGAACTGAGTTCGGCGACCCACCACTATAGCGCTGCACCATGTCGCCGTTGGCGTCGCGGATGCTCCGGATCCAACCCCGCCCCCACTGCACGCCCCAGCGGACCGCATGCGATCCGGTGACATACGACGCCGCGCCGTACAGGTTGTAGAACGGGAACGTATCGCGGAAATCACGCGTCGCGGCGACCGTGCGGCGTCCCGTCACGATGTCGACGTGTGAGATGTCGCCGTACGGCGGCTTCTCCGCCTCGGTCTTCACCTCCGGCCGGTAATTCAAGGTGTAGTCGTAGTAGTTCTCCGAGAACCCGGCTTCGACGAGCAGCTTGTTGCTGAGCGTCGAGGTCCATTTGGCCTGCGCGTCGAAGGATCGCGGCGTCCGCTGCACGACCGTCGCCTCGGGCGCCACCGTGCCCAGCTCGATGTCGCGATGGCCCCGGAACTTCGGCAGGTGATCGTACAGAGCCGTGAATTTGTGCCTGGCGCTCACCTGCACCGTGGCGCGGTTGGTCCAGGCGCGGACGTCGTTGTCGTCGACGATCTGATTGCCCGCCGCGTCCACCGCGTTGGGGGCGAAGTTGTTGTAGCCCCAGAACCGCACCGACGAGAACCACCAGATCCGATCCTGCTTGATCGGGAAGCCCCAGCTCGAATTGTAGTCCCAGGTCTTGTCGATCTTCGCCGGCGCGACAACCCCTTGCGCGCGCTGCGCGTCGTCGACGTTCTGCGTCTGGAAATGAGTGTTCGTAAACAGCGCCACGCCGTCGGACTTGACCGTGTTGCCGCCCTCCTTGGGGATCATGTTGATCGTGACCCCGCCGCTCGAGAACTCGGCGTTCGCCCCACTCACCTGGTACACGTACTCCTGGTAGGCGCCGTCGTTGTGGTACACGGCCGGCACCGATCCCGAGGTCAGACTCGAGGAGATGTTCATGCCGTCGACGAGCATCGCCATGTCGCCGCCGATCGACCCCGCGGTGATCACCGTGCTCTGCTGCATCGCCGTCGATCCGCCGACGTCGAATCGCCCCATGCTCACGCCCGGGAGCGCCGAGCCAATCGTCTGGTAGTTGCGGCCGGTCGGCAGCGCGTCGAGCACGTCGCGCGTCAACACGTCCCGCTGCTGCGTCGTCTGGACGTCGACCATCGGCGACGCGCCTGACACGGTGATCGTTTCCTCGAGGCCGCCGATGCGCATGTCGGCGTTGACCGAGGCGGTGAAGTTCGCGGTCAACTCCAGACCCTCGCGCCGCACTGTATTGAAGCCTTCCAGCGTGAACGTCACGGTGTAGACGCCGGGCCGGAGATCGATCACTTTGTATTGCCCCTGCGAGTCGGTCACCACCGATCGCGACTTTTCGATCAGCGCTGGACTGGCCGCCTCGACCGTGACGCCGGGCAGCACGGCGCCGGAGCTGTCTTTGACGATGCCGGCGATGGCGCTTTGCCCGGCCGCCAGCGACGGCAAGAGCGACAACGCAGCACCGGCCAGAGTGATGGACAACACTCGACGCATTGATCGACCTCCTCGATTCGTCTGACCGCGGCGATTATATCGGCGAGTGAACCGCGTGCACGTGCGCGGTGCGCCTGCGATGGAAGCTCGCCGCTCCACTACCTGTTTCTAGGTAGTCCCGGCTGAAGTCACCAAGGTGGGGCGACAGCGAGCGGCGAAGTCAATTCGCGCCGTCGACGAACGGACGCCTCGCCTTGTAGAGCTGAATACGATCTTCGATAGCCGTGCGCATCGCACTGTCGGCGGGTGCGAGCCGTTGGACGGCCTGGAGAGCGAGGGCGACGGCGTCATCGTAGCGGCCGGCCGCCGCCAGCGCGGCCGCACGCACGTCCAGCGTTCGTGCGTCAGGTTGCTTCGTCGCCGCCGACAGCGCGTCGGCGTGCTCGATGGCGGCCGCAGGATTCCGCACCGACGCGTCGGGGCTCGTCGCGAGAATCCACGTCAGCTCGACGCGAGCGGCGAGGCGGTTTGGCTCGAGCGCGAGCGCCGTCGCGTACTCACGGCTGGCCGCAGCGTCGCGCCGCTGACGCTGGCGCACGACGGCGAGGTTGTAGTGAGCGTCAGCGGTGTTCATCAACTGGACAGCGCGCTCCAGATGCGCGGCCGACTCGTCCAGACGATTCGTGGCCAGCAGCGTGAGGCCCAGGCCCTGGTGCGCGAGCGCGTAGTCGTCCTGGAGCGCGATCGCCTGACGCAGACGTTCCTCTGCTTCGCCGAACCGGCGCAGATACAGGAGCGCGTTGCCGAGGTTGTAGTGCGCTGTCGCGCGCGCGGGCGCGAGCTTCACGACATCGGCGAACTGGCTGGCCGCGCCCGCCATGTCACCAGACTCGATGAGCAGGAGCGCCAGGTCGTTGTGCAAGCCGATGTTGGCCGGATCCGCGGCCATCAGCATGCGGTAGCCGGCGATGTTCTGCGGCAGCAGCTTCTGACGCAGGCTGCGTGTGAGCGCGGGCAGGTCGTCGGGATTGCGAGGCACGACCTGCAGCCAGACGTCGGCCATTTCGTCGGACGTGCGCTGGCCATAGGTGATTCGGCGCGGCGGCCGATAGGGATTCAGCCGGTTTGCGTTCGAGTTGTCGTACGTGAGCTCCATTCGCAGCACGCTGCCGGCGGGCAGGCCGACGGGCTCCGCGAACCGGTAGAGATCCTGCCAGTGAAAATTCCAATCGCGGATGAGGATGAGCGGCTCGACGCGGCCGTCCGGCAGCGTCGCCCACGCCCGCATGTCGCGCGCCAGATTGTGGGCGTGCGGCTGCACGGCGTAGACGTCCACGTCGACCGGCAGCGTGTAAGTATCCACGGCGACGTAATGCGGTTCGTTCGCCGGAATATCGAGATCCTGGCGATTGAGGCGGATCATCACCGGCGTCCGCGACGGCGGCTGCTCGCTGAAATACAGCCCGATGGTGACGTTGACCGGTTGCACCTGACCCGACGGCCGCAGGTGCAGCATCACCACGAGATCGGTTCGCGGATCCAGCTTCCAGGCGATGTGCTCGGGCGAGGCCGACGGCGTTTGACCCGGGGTCCAGCCGAGAAAGTAGCCGTCCGGATTCTGTGCCGGCAGCGGGATCAGCCCCTCGTAGCCAGGGTCGGGATCCTCGGCGTCCAGCTCGCGCGCCGCGCCGGTCGTGTCGAGCATCATCGTCGCGTGGTGCACGACTTGAGGGCTGTCGGTCCTGAACTCCCAGGCGCGAACGAATCGCCGCTCGCTGACATCGATGGGCAGGACGAAGTTGCGAATGCGGTCGCCGCCATTCGGTGGCAGCATGTAGGGCGCCGAAAGGCGAAGGACCAGGTCCGGCTCGCCGAGCTGCCATCCTTCTGAGGCCGGAGGTCGCGGCGGCAGCTCGGCCGGGTCACCGGCCCGCATGCCCTGATCGAGCCACGATACAAACACCGCGATCTGCTCGTCAGACAGGCGCCGGCTGCCCGCGAACTGACCATAGCCCGGCTCGGGTTTCCACGGCGGCATGTCCCGGCGGCGGACGGCGGTCACCACCTGACGGGCGCGGGCGCGTACGTCCGCGTAGCTCTCGAGTGAAAACGGCGCGATGCCGCCGCTCCGATGGCACGACGTGCAGTGCTCGAACAGGACTGGCGCGAGGTCCTTGCTGAAGGTGACCGGCGCCTGGCCCCGCCTCGGCTGCACGTCGGCTGCCGCGGCCCCCAGCGCGCCTGCGACTGCAACCGTCAACAGCGTCCCCAAGGTCATGCGTAAGCCTCGTTCCGATCCAATGGATCGTCGCGCTTCCGTGACAGCCGGTCGTGTTCTCGGTGCGATACTACCCTGGACCGAGATGGCGCGCGGATTCGAAAGCAAGGACGTCGAGTTCCAGCAGGCCGAGGCCAGCCGAACGGCACCGGCCCGGCCGCCGTCGACGCCGGCGGAACGCGAACGCGCGTCACGGCGCCGCACCGTCGAACTGACGCTATCGAGAGTTCGTGCCGAGCGCGGCGTCGCCACGCATCCCTCGCACTGCTCGATGCTCGACCGCGCAATCGAGGCGCTCGAGCACGACCTCGAGGCGCTCAGATGACCAGGCGAACCGCTTGCCGCCTGGCCGTCGCGCTGCTCGTGATGGTCTTCTCTGCCGCGGTCCTGGCAGCGCAGCAGATTTGGGTGGGCGGCAGCGGCTGGGGCCGCTTCGCGCCGCGCTTCGCGGCGATCGAGGACTTCGACGGCCGGTACATCTATTGCCGCGGATTCTTTGGCAGCGCCTACGGACGCGGTGGCTGGACGACCGACTACCCTGGCGCCGACAACAATTTCTCGGTGCGCCTGGCCGAGTTGACGCGCGTCTCAGTGAAGTTTGACCCCAACCGGCAGCCGCATCACGTCGTCGTACGGCTCGACGACCCGACGCTCTACCGGTGTCCGGCGCTCTTCATGGAGAACGTCGAGATGCTTCGCTTCACCGAGACCGAAATCCTGGGACTGCGGAACTATCTGCTGAAAGGTGGATTCCTGTGGGTCGACGACTTCTGGGGTTCGGCCGCCTGGAACAACTGGGCCCGGGAGATCTCACGCGTGCTGCCGCCGGGCGAGTACCCGATCTTCGATATCCCGCTGTCGCATCCAATCATGCACACGATGTACGACGTGAAGGACTTCCTGCAGGTCTCCGCCATCTCCTTCTGGTACCGGAGCGGCGGTCAGGTGTCGGAACGCGGCCGCGACAGCGCCGAAGTGCACTACCGCGGCATTCAGGATTCGCACGGA
>JBKPSC010000042.1:0-28320 GCA_046734915.1 Acidobacteriota bacterium
GTTGGCCTGCTGCCCGAGTCCCACTCCAAGGATCGCCGCCTGATTCGGGGAAATGGACGTCAGCCTCACCACCACCTCGCCGTTCTTGTCGACGCTGAAGAAATGATCGCTCGTACCGAGCACGTTGAGCGTGCCGGAAAAATTTTCGACCCGGTTCTTCGAAGGGTCCGCCACGCCGCTGCATCCGCCGAGAAACAACGCCGCCGCAACGACGACCGGCGCCAGAAAGAATCTCTTCATGGCCGCGATTATTTCACAGGGACCAGGTCCCGGGGACTGGGGGGTTCGAGGCTCGTAGCTCGGGGCTCGTAGCTCAGTGCCTGGTACAACTTAAGACGTAAGACCTAAGACCTGAGACCTAAGCTTGAGCCATGAGCCCTGAGCTGGCCAGGAAGGTATACTGCCCGCCATGAAACACCCATTTCTGTTGCTGAGCGCGCTCGTTCTCGCAGCGGTCACGGCGGTCACGGCTCGTGCCGAAGTCACGAAGGTGGACGTCGCCAAGCGGACGGCCATTGGAACCTCAGGCTACGAGAAAGTCGTCGGCACGGTCCATTTCGCGATCGATCCGAAAGATCCGCGGAACAAGGTCATCGCCGACCTCGACAAGGCGCCCGTGAACGCGCAGGGCAAGGTCGAGTTCTCGTCAGACTTCTATCTGATCCGGCCGGTGGATCCCGCCCGCTCGAACGGCGTGGCGCTCGTCGAAGTGTCGAACCGCGGTCGGAAGGGATCGCTCGGGCTATTCAGCCGGGCGCCGTCGACGCTCGACCCGCAGACCGACGCCGACCTCGGCGACGGCTTCCTGACGCGCGATGGCTTCACGCTGGCGTGGGTCGGCTGGCAGTTCGATGTCAAGCCGGAAGGTGGACTCATGTCCTTCAAAGCGCCGGTCGCGACCAATTCGTCGCTCGTCGTCCGCGCCGAGTTCACGCCCAACGACCGCGGGCCGTCGATGACGGTGGCCGACCTCGCCGGCTACCCGCCGGCTGATGCCGCCGGTCCGGACACGCGCCTGACGGTTCGCGTCGATCAGTTCGGCGCGGCTCAGACGATTGATTCGTCGAAGTACACCGTCTCGGGCAACGTCGTCACGATGCGCGACGGCTTCGACGCCGGCCGCATTTATGAGATCTCTTACAAGACCGCAAACCCGGCGATCGCCGGCGCGGGAATGGCCGCGTTCAGGGACTTCGCCGCGTGGCTGAAGCACGGCCAGCAGGGGAATGCGAACGCGAAGTACGCCTACGCCTGGGGATCGTCGCAGAGCGGGCGCTTCCTGCGGACGTTCCTCTATTACGGCTTCAATGCTGACGAGAAGGGCGGACAGGTTTTCGATGGCGTGATGGCCCACATCGCCGGCGCGGCCCGCCTGAGCCTGAACGAACGAAGCGCGACGCCGAACGCGCTGTCGATGTTCACGGCCACGGGATTTCCCTATGCGAACGTCGCGACGCGCGATCCGATTAGCGGCCGCACCGAAGGCCTTCTCGACAACGAACGCGTCCGCCATCACCAGCCGAAAATCTTCTACACGAACACGGCCGTCGAATACTGGGGCGGTGGCCGATCGGCGGCGCTCATCCACACGTCCGCCGACGGCAAATCCGATCTCACGCTTCCGGACAACGAGCGCGTCTACTTCCTGACCGGCTCGCAGCATGGTCCGGCCCGGTTCCCGACGCGCGCGACGCAGGGCCAGCAGCCCGAGAACCCGGTCGAGTACGCCTGGACGATGCGGGCGCTGTTCGCCGCGATGGATGGCTGGATCCGGAACGGCAAGCAGCCGCCGGCCAGCCAGTATCCGCGCATTGCTGATGGGACGCTCGTGCCGGTAGCGCAGGTCGGGTTCCCTGCCATCCCCGGCGTCGCCTCGCCCAAAACGATCCCCGCGGCCCGACAGAACGACCGGCCAATTCCACTGCTCGTGCCGCAGGTCGATGCCGACGGCAACGAGCTCGCCGGGGTCCGGACGCCTGAGATCACGGTGCCGATGGCGACCTACACCGGATGGAATTTCAGGAGCTCATCGATCGGCGGCACGAACCTGCTGGTGTCGCTGATGGGATCGGCGATTCCGTTCGCGCCGACCAAGGCCGCGAGGGCGTCCGGCGATCCGCGCCGCTCGGTCGAGGAGCGCTACGCGTCACAGGCCGCCTACACCGCTGCGGTGCAGGCCGCGGCCGACAGGCTCGTCGCCAGCGGCTACCTCCGGAAGGATGACGTGCCGCAGGTGTTGAGGCGAGCAGGGGAGCAGTGGAGCACCGCCACGTCCGGCGCGCGCACGCAGACGACAGCGAGCAGGCAGTAGCAGGCTCTGGGCTCCAGGCTTTGGGACCCGGATTCCAGAACCGTGAACGAAGAACCTGAACCTTGAACCTTGCTGAAGCCCGAAGCCTGGAGCCCAAAGCCTGGAGCCGGAAGCCTGGAGCCCGAAGCCCGAATCTTCTTCGCAGACCATTATTGAGATTTATGACAGGTATCACTGTCATAAATCTCGATGATGGTCTGGTAAGAAGATTCGATTTGACTGTCCAGCCGTAAACCGATGTAATTTCTGTCAGATGCTGTCCACGGCGTTCGATCTGATCGTGACGTGCTCGCTTGCGGTCGCGCTGGGGCCGGGGCGCCCGCGTGTCGTCCAGGTCGTCGTTCCGGTGGCCGGCTTTTCCTTCATTGAGGACGAGCCGGCCGGATGACGGATGAACGCCCCTAACGCATCGCGAGCTTGAAACGGGCCATCATCCGAAAGGCCGCCGCCAGACCAGGATGATGGCCCTTTTGTTTTGATCAGCGTCGTTTCTGACACCGGGCGGCGTGTAGAACGCGGAGCGGGCGAGTGGGGCCGCGGAGCGAGGGCCGGGGGAGAGACCCCGGAGAGATAACTGCGGATTGCCTACCAGGGAGAACCGGGCGCGTTCAGCGAGGCCGCCTCGCGTCAGATCGACGCCGGCGGCGAGCTGTTGCCGTGCCGCGAGTTCGAGGACGTGTTCGAGGCCGTGAAGGCCGGACGGGCCGACTACGGTGTTTTGCCCATCGAGAACTCAATCGGCGGCAGCATCCACCGCAACTTCGATCTGCTCCAACAGAACGACCTCCCGATCGTTGGCGAGACCGAGGTTCCGGTCGTGCATCATCTCCTGGCGCTGCCCGGCACCACACTCGAGACCGTCCGGCGCATCTACTCGCATCCACAGGGTCTTGCCCAGTGCGAGCGGTTTCTGCGGACGCTCGTGAACGTCGAGATCATCGCCAGCTACGACACGGCGGGCAGCGCGAAGATGATCGCCGCGGACCGGATGGCAGACGCCGCCGCCATTGCCTCGGCCCGGGCCGGAGAGGTGTTCGGGCTCCAGACCCTCCGCGCCGGCATCCAGGACTACGATCACAACACGACGCGCTTCCTCGTCATCGGCCGGCGGCCGCTCTCCGACGCGCCCCATGACAAGACCTCAATCGTATTTACGCTGCCCAACGAGCCCGGAGCACTCTTCAAGGCGCTGAGCACGTTCGCGCTGCGCAACATCGACCTGACGAAGCTCGAGTCGCGGCCGATGCCGTCGCGCAAGTGGGAATATCTCTTTTACATGGACCTCAAGGCTTCGCCCGACGAGCCGGCGTGTGCGCGGGCGCTGTCGCACCTCGGCGAAATTGCGCCGATGCTGCGGATTCTGGGGTCGTATGCGAGCTCAAAACCGGCCGGCCGCAATGACGCGGCTGCCTCGGCGTCGGCTTCTTCACTCGAGACACCCGCGTGACCACAGGATCGAATCCGCTCACCACCGGCGCCCAGCGCGCCCCCGCCCGGGCCATGCTCAAGGCCGCGGGCTTCAGCGACGCCGATCTGAAGAAACCTCTCATCGGCGTCGCCAACACCTGGATTGAGATCGGCCCGTGCAACCTGCACTTGCGCACCCTCGCCGAGGACGTCAAGAAAGGCGTCCGCGCCGCTGGCGCCACGCCGATGGAGTTCAACACCGTCTCCATCTCCGATGGCATCACCATGGGCACCGAGGGGATGCGCGCCTCGCTCGTGAGCCGGGAGGTCATCGCCGACTCCATCGAGCTCGTGACGCGCGGCAACGGCTTCGACGGGCTCGTCATTCTGGTCGGCTGTGACAAGACCATCCCCGGCGCCGTCATGGCGCTGGCGCGCCTGAACGTGCCCGGCATCGTTCTCTACGGCGGCTCGATCGCCCCCGGTCAATTCCACGGACGCGAAGTCACGATTCAGGACGTGTTCGAGTCGGTCGGCGCTTTCGCAGCGGGGAAGATGAGCGACAGCGACTTCAAGCTGCTCGAGGACAGAGCGTGTCCCGGCGCCGGCGCGTGTGGCGGCCAGTTCACCGCCAACACGATGGCCATCGTCTGCGAGACGCTGGGCATTGCCGTACTCGGCAGCGGCAGCGTGCCGGCGACCGACGAGCAGAAAGCGACCGTCGCTCAGGAGGTCGGCGCCCTGGCGGTCAAGGTGGCAGCGGCCGGGCTGAAGCCCCGCGACATCATCACCCGGGCGGCCATCGAGAACGCGATTGCGGTCGTGGCGGCGACCGGCGGCTCTACCAACGCCGTCCTCCACCTGTTGGCCATCGCCAAGGAAGCCGGCGTGGAGCTGGCGTTGGACGATTTCGATCGCATCAGCGATCGCACGCCGCTCATCGCCGATCTCAAGCCGTCGGGCCGGTTCGTCGCGACCGATCTGCATCGCGCCGGCGGCAGTCCACTGGTCATCAAGCGGCTGATCGACGGCGGCTGGATCGATGGCCGGGCAAAGACCGTCACCGGCGGAACGCTGGCCGGCGACGCCCGCTCGGCCAGGGAAACCGCCGGCCAGGAGGTGGTGCGGCCCATCGATCGGCCGCTCAAGCCGCACGGCGGGCTGGTCATCCTGTCCGGAAACCTGGCGCCCGAAGGGGGCGTGCTCAAGCTGTCGGGGACCGAGCGTGCGCTGCATCGCGGCCCGGCGCGGGTGTTCGATGGGGAAGAAGCGGCCATGGACGCCGTGCAGCGGCAGGCCATCAATCCAGGCGACGTCGTCGTCATCCGATACGAAGGACCAGCGGGCGGTCCAGGCATGCGGGAGATGCTGGCGGTCACGGCCGCCATCGTCGGTGCCGGCCTGGGCGACTCGGTGGCGCTCATCACAGACGGGCGGTTTTCAGGCGCCACGCGCGGGTTCACCGTCGGCCACGTGGCCCCGGAGGCGTCCCGGGGGGGGCCGATCGCCGCTCTGCGGGACGGAGATACCGTGGTTCTAGACGTCGCGAACCGTCGCCTGAGCGTGGAAATCAGCGACGAGGAAATGAAGGCGCGGTTGGCGAGCTGGAAAGCCCCGGCGCCGCGTTACACGACCGGCGTACTCGCCAAGTACGCTCGACTCGTTTCGTCGGCCTCAACCGGCGCCGTTACTGGCTGAGGCCGGTGAATTGCGGATTGACCGAGCAACTGAGCAACTGAGCAACTGAGCTACTGAGCTACTGAGCAACCGAGCAACCGAGCTACGAGTACCGAGCAACGAGTAACGAGTAACGGAAAGAGACGATCATGCCTTTGACCGGCGCGCAAATCCTCTGGGAATCCCTCGTTCGCGAGGGCGTCAACGTCGTGTTCGGCTATCCGGGTGGGGCGATCCTGCCGGCATACGACGCGATGCTCGACTACCCGATCCGGCACGTGCTGGTTCGCCACGAACAGGGCGCCACGCACATGGCGGACGGCTACGCACGCGCGACGGGCAAGGTCGGTGTCGCCGTCGCGACATCGGGTCCCGGCGCGACCAACATGGTCACCGGCATTGCCACGGCCATGATGGACTCGTCGCCCATCGTCTGCATCACCGGCCAGGTCGGCAGCGCGCTCATCGGCAGCGACGCCTTCCAAGAGACGGACATCACGGGCATCACGCTGCCGATCACGAAGCACAACTACCTGGTGACGCGGGCGGCCGACATCGCCCCGTCGATCCGTGAGGCCTTCGCGATAGCGGCCAGCGGACGCCCCGGGCCGGTGCTCGTGGACATCACGAAGGACGCCCAGCTCGGTTCGTGCGAGTTCGACTGGGAGGCTGCCGCGCCGTATGTGGAGGAGCTGGTGCGGCCGGGCCACTCGAGCGGCCTCGATCCGATCCCGCTCGTCAACGGCGCCCAGAGGCCGGTCATCCTGGCCGGACGCGGCGTCATGCTCGGCCAGGCCGAGCAGGCGGTGTTGGAGTTCGCCGAGAAAGCGCGCATCCCCATCGCCATGACCCTATTGGGCATCGGCGGCGTGCCGGCGTCGCATCCGCTGAACCTCGGCATGATGGGCATGCACGGCGAAGCCTGGGTCAACACCGCCATCCAGGAATCCGATCTTCTGATCGCGCTCGGCATGCGCTTCGACGATCGCGTCACCGGCAATTTGAAGACGTATGCGCCGCACGCGAAGAAGATCCACGTCGACATCGATCCGGCCGAGTTCAACAAGAACGTCAAGGTCGATGCGGCCATCTCGGGCAACCTGAAGGACGTGGTCGGCGGCTGGCTGCCGCGCCTGACAGAACCGTCTCGCGAGGCCTGGCTCGATCACATCAACGAGCTCAAAGGCGATTCGGCCGTCCGCGACATCCAGAATCTCCCCGACGATGGGCATCTGTATGCGGCGCATGTGATCAACGATATCTGGCACATCACCGAGGGCAAGGCGGTCATCGTGACCGACGTCGGTCAGCACCAGATGTGGGAGGCGCAGTACTACCACCACGAGCAGCCGCGGACGCTCATCACCTCTGGCGGGCTCGGCACCATGGGCTTCGCACTGCCTGCCGCGATCGGCGCCAAGATGGGCCGGCCTGACGCCGAGGTGTGGGTGATCGCCGGCGACGGCGGCTTCCAGATGACGATGCCGGAGCTCGCCACGCTGGTGCAGGAAGAGCTCGACGTCAAGATCGCGATCATCAACAACGGCTATCTGGGGATGGTCCGGCAGTGGCAGGAGTTCTTCTACCAGCGTCGGTATGCGGCCACGCCGATCTCGGCGCCCGATTTCCAGAAGCTCGGCGAAGCATTCGGCCTGTGGTCGGCGACCGTGACCAAGCGGAGCGATCTCGCCGGCGTCGTCGCCGAAGCCCGAAGGCAGCGCGGCGCGCTCATCGACTTCCGGGTGGAGCAGGAAGACTCGGTGTACCCGATGGTGCCGGCCGGCGCCGACCTCCACAAGATGATTCGGCGGCCGTCCCCCATTGCGGAAACGGCCGCGGACTGAGATCATGCATACTTTTGCTGTTTACGTGGACAACAAGCCCGGTGTGTTGAACCGGGTTTCGTCCCTTTTCCGGCGGCGTGGCTTCAACATCGAGTCGCTCACCGTGGGGCATACAGAGACGCCCGGTCTCTCGCGTATGACGATCGTCGTCGATACCGACGATCGCGGCGCACGGCTGGTCGAGGCGAACCTGTACAAGTTGATTCCCGTCCGACGGGTGGACAACATCACGCGGCGGCCGGCCATTTCGCGCGATCTGGCAATGATCAAGGTGGCTGCCGTCGGTGACGGCCGGATGCACGTGATGCAGCTCGCCGACGTCTACCGCGCGAGAGTCGTCGACGTGAGCCCGGAGGGACTGGTGATCGAGGCGACCGGGACGGAGGAGAAGATCGACAGCCTGGTCGAGATGCTGCGGCCGTATACGATTGTCGAGATGGTGCGCACGGGCCGCGTGGTCATGGCGCGCGGCAGCGCGATGGCGAACAGCCAGGCGCTCCGCAGCAAGCATGACAAGCCCTCCGAGCAGTCGGATGTGAGCCTCGGGTCGGTGTAGCCCCGGCCGACTTAGGTCTTAAGTCTTAGGCCTTACGACCTGAGATGCGAGAGGCTTAAGACGACCTAAGACCTAAGACTTAAGACCAACAGTCCGGAGAATCTGAAATGGCGAAGATGTTCTACGACCACGACGCCGACTTGAGCTTGATTCAGGGGCGGACTGTGGGGGTTGTGGGCTACGGGTCACAGGGCCACGCCCATGCGCTGAATCTGAAAGACAGCGGCGTCAGGGTGCGCGTGGGTCTGCCAGCCACGAGCCGGTCGCGGCCCAAGGCGCAGGCGGCGGGGCTCGACGTCGCCGAGGTCGCCGACGTCGCGAAGTGGGCCGACGTCATCATGATGCTGGTGCCGGACACGACTGCCGCGCAGTTGTACACCGACGCCATCGCGCCGCATCTCGCGCCGGGGAAGATGTTGATGTTCGCGCACGGATTCAACATCCGCTTTGGCACGATCACCGTGCGCCCCGACGTCGACGTGACCATGGTGGCGCCCAAGTCGCCGGGTCATCGCGTGCGCGAGTTGTACGTCGAAGGCGCCGGCACGCCGGCTCTCGTCGCCGTCCACCACGACGCGACCGGGAAGGCCAGGGCCATGGCGCTGTCGTACGCCAAGGGCATCGGCGTCACGCGCGCCGGCGTGATCGAAACGACCTTTGCCGAGGAGACGGAGACCGATCTCTTCGGCGAACAGGTCGTGCTGTGCGGAGGCGTCAGCGAGCTGATCAAGGCCGGGTTCGAAACGCTGGTCGACGCCGGGTATCAGCCCGAGATCGCCTACTTCGAGTGCCTGCACGAGCTGAAGCTGATCGTCGACCTCGTCTATCAGGGCGGCCTGAGCTACATGCGCTACTCCGTGAGCGACACCGCCGAGCACGGCGACTACACCGGCGGCCCGCGGATCGTCACCGCGCAGACCAAGGCCGAGATGAAGAAGATGCTCGATGAGATCCGCAGCGGCCAGTACGCCGCGGGCTGGATCAAGGAAAACCAGACCGGCCGCCAATGGTTCGAGCAGCGGCGCAAGGAGGAGCGGGCTCACCAGATCGAACAAGTCGGGGCCAAGCTGCGTGCGTTGATGCCGTTCCTCAAGCCGGTCTCGGTCCCCGAGCTCGAAGGAGTCGGCGCAGCCCGCCAGCATGGCTAAAACGTCGAATTCTGGTGCCGCCGATGACGCGCGCGAGTCTCAGCGGCTGTCCACCCTGCTCGAGATAACTCAGGCGCTGTCCGGCACGCTCAACCTGCGCTCGGCGCTGCATCGGGTGCTCGAGATCCTGGCGAAGCACCACGGCTACGTTCGCAGCATGGTCACGCTGCTGCACGAGAACGGCGAGCTGCAGGTCGAGGCGGCCGACGGACTCGATACACCCGCGCACTCGGTGAAGTACCGCGTCGGCGAGGGCATCATCGGCCGAGTGGTCGAGAGCGGCAAGCCCATTATCGTGCCGCGCGTCAGCAAGGAGCCGGCGTTTCTCAACCGCGCGTCGAAGCGGAGCGATTCGGCCAAAGACGAGTTGAGCTTCATCTGCGTGCCGATTCTGCTGAACCGCCGCGCGGTCGGCGCGCTCGGCGTCGACAACAAGTTCAAACCGGATCGCAATTACGAACGCACAGTCAAGTTTCTCGGCATCGTGGCGTCGAGCATCGCCCAGGCGCTCAAGATCCAGCGGCTGGTCGAAGACGACAAGCGGAAGCTGCAGCTCGAAAATACCCAGCTGCGTCAGGAGCTCAAGGAACGCTACGACTTCTCGACCATCATCGGCAGCAGCGGTCCGGTGCGCCAGATGTACGAGCAGATGGCGCAGGTGGCCGGCGCGAACACGACGGTGCTCATCCGCGGGGAGTCGGGCACTGGTAAAGAGCTCGTCGCCCACGCCATCCACTACAACTCGCCGCGGGCCAACAAGCCGTTCATCAAGGTGAGCTGCGCGGCGCTACCCGACAGCCTGATCGAGTCAGAGCTCTTCGGCTACGAGAAGGGCGCCTTCACTGGCGCGGAGCAGCGCAAGAAAGGGCGCTTCGAGCTGGCGGAAGGCGGAACGCTCTTTCTCGACGAGATCGGCGACATCAACCTGACCACGCAGGTGAAGCTGCTGCGCGTACTGCAGGAGCGGGAATTCGAGCGGCTGGGGAGCACCGACACGATCAAGGTGAACGTGCGGATGGTCGCCGCGACGAACAAGGACATGGAGCGGGCGGTCGCGGCCGGGACGTTTCGCGAGGACCTCTACTATCGTCTCAACGTCTTCACCATCTTCGTGCCGCCGCTGCGCGAGCGGAAGGCCGATCTGCTGCTGCTGGTCGATCACTTCCTCGAGAAGTTCTCACGCGAGCATCGCAAGAGCATCAAGCGCATTTCGACGCCGGCCATCGACATGCTCATGAGCTATCACTGGCCGGGCAACGTCCGCGAGCTGGAGAACACGCTGGAACGCGCGGTGCTCATGTGCGACAGCCAGGTGATCCACGGGCACCATCTGCCGCCATCGCTGCAAACGGCCGAGGCGTCGAACACGATCACGCGGGTGTCGTTGAGCGACGCCGTCGCCGGCTTCGAGAAGGACCTGATTCAGGACGCCCTGAAGAGCACGCGCGGCAATCGAGCCAAGGCCGCGCGCCTGCTCGACACAACCGAGCGGGTTCTGAACTACAAGGTCAAGAAGTACGGCGTAGACGTCAGACGCTTCAACAGTTAGCGACGGCCAAGTAACTACCACCCAAAGTCGCCGCAGCGCGCACCTGAGTAGAGAGTCGATTCGGGCACTTGCGGCGTTCGCATCCACCCGAAGTACATCCGCAGCGCGCTGCAGCGCGTCGGACCGTGCCCGTCCATGCAGTCGAACTGATTGATTGGAAGAGCGGCGGACGCCACGCAGCCGGCGAAGATTAGCGCGACGACACCGCGGCGCTTTCGTGGATCCGATGGCAGTCGCCGAATGATGGCAAGCGATAGCAGACGAAGTAGGAAAGCGTAGACGCCCGCTTCGAGGAGGGTCGGAATCGCGAACGCAATGGACACCAGATCCCCTGAAGTGGCGAGTTGGGCGACGAACATGATCATGGTGCCGACCGGCAGAAAGCCGGCGCAGAAAACGAGGAACAACAAGCAGGGCACTGTGAGCAGGAGCGTCACGAAGAGGAGACGATCAAGTGAGAGACGGTCTGTCACACAGGGCTCTGGGCTTCAGGCTTCGGGCTTCAGGGAAGTCTAGAGCCCAAAGCCCGAAGCCTGTTAGCGTAAGTAATTACTCATCGCCGCGCCGACGTAGCCGGTCATTTCGAGATAGCCCCGTCCGCTCACCGGCTTCCCGTTGTCCTCGCCCGTCACGTCGATCGCTCCTTCCCAGTAGGTGACGCCCGTGCTGCCGCGTGTCTGAAGCTCCTGACCGTCGAGGACGGCGCGCGTTTTCAGCGTCAGCTTCTCGCGCGGGAGGTCGAGGGTCCACTCCACCGGATATCGGCCGCCGCTGCTCGATGAGCTCCACGTTCGGCCGGGTTCGAGCCGCACATCGCGAAGCGAAACGGGTGTGAACCGCCCGTCCGCGGCGACAAATGTTCCGCTCGAGTGCGGGTCGAGCGATTCGTCGGCTCTTCGGAACCGGTACAACATCAAGCTGCGGCCATCCTGCAGCTGGATGGCGAACCAGTCCCAGCCAAGCTGTCCGGGCTCCAGGAAGCTCGTGCCGAACTCGTGATCCATCCAACTGAGTCCGGTTACCGGGATCGATCGGCCATCGACAGTGACGGTCCCTCGGGTCTCCATCCGCGGCAGCGAATAGTAATGCGACGCGTTGCCTGGATCCGAGCCCTTCTGGCTGTAGCCGCCGATGCCATGGAGCACCGGGGGCTCACGCTCCGTCAGAGCCAAATCGATTGCGAACTGGACGCCTGATTGGCTGGCGCCGCCGCCCTTGAGCCGGTGCACGTTCCCGTCGAGCGCCGCGTCCCAATCCTCGTTCCAGACGTGATATCGGGCTTCGTCAGCGCCCGCCCAGCCCGGCCCGGCGCGGTTCAGGCGCTCGGTGAAGAGAAAGCGGCGTCCAGCGACGTCGGTAAGCGCCAGGTGCGCCATGAACAGGTCGCGAACCGCCCATCGCGATGGATTGGCTGGCGCCGGATCCACGCCGATGCGAAAGAACGTCAGCTGATACCCGAATCTCCGTCCATCGGCGGCGTCGAGGTTGCCGGTGTAATACCACCATTCGAGCTTGTAGTCGCCGTGGCTGCCGTGATCGACTGGAAGAACGATCGGCCGCCCTGGCGCCGCGTGTTTCCATCCAGCCAGCGGACCGTCCCCGCCAGGCGCCTGGGCCAGCGTCAGCGCCGCACATGCGCCCACGAGCAGCATGCCGAGGCAGGCCGGCCGCATTCACTCCTCCTGCCGCATGGTCAATCGCACGGCTCGGGCCGCGGGATAGAGCCCGGCAAGAGCTGTAGCGAGGATCATCACCAGCGACGATTGGACGAGGAATCCGACGGGCAGATGAAACTGAATCGTCCAGCCGAAGCTCTGGACGTTGATCACGTAAACGAGCAGCAGGGACAGGGCGAATCCGACGACCAGTCCGATGCCCTGGCTGATGGCGCCGAGCACGAGCGCCTCGCCCACGACCATTCGCGTGATCTGCGATCGTCCAGTCCCAATCAGCCGGAGAATCCGGAGCTCGTCCTCGCGTTCGAGAATCAGGGTCAGCAACGTCCCGGCGACACCGAGCATGGCGACCACAATGGCGATGACTTCCAGCGCATACGTGATGGCGAACGTGCTGTCGAAGATCCTCAGGATTTCGGCCCGCAACGATCGGTTCGTGTTGATGAACACCTGATAACGGTCGCCGATGGCGGTCAGCAGCCGCGCGCGCGCTGTGTCGGCGTCGACGCCGGGTCTCAGGTAGACGGTCACACCGCTGAACGCCCGATCATCGAAGTGGCGCTCGAAGGTCCGTCTATCCATCATGACCACCCCTCGATCGCTCGAGTAGTCGTAATAGACGGCGGCGATGCGAAAAGGTGCTGGACCCGCATCAGTCGGCAGCGTGACGGTCTCACCGGCGTGGTGGCGGTGCTTCAGCATGAACGCTTCGGAGGCGACGACGGCATCGGTGCCGATCGCCTGGCGCATCGCGTCGCGCGCGTTGTCGGGCGCCTTGAAGAGCAGAGAGCCGTGCGTCAGGAGGACGTTGAAGTCGCCGCTGCCAATCCGGATGCCGGTATCGCCATACGGCACTTCCGTCACGCGAAACCGATCGACGGCGGCCACGTCTGGGTGACGCGACACCACGTCGACCAATTCGGGCGAGAGCGTATCGGCCACGCCTGGCTGACGGCGTGACACGGGGCTGATGAAGAGATCGGCCTGGAGCGTCTGCTGGATCCAGTAAACGACCGTCTGTCTGAAGCTGCCAATCATGATGGCGATGGCGACCATCATCGACAGGCTGACGGCAAGTGCAGCGACTGAAATCGACAGCCGAGGAACCGCCGCCGACAGGTTGGTCACCGCCAGCCAGTCTTCCACATGAAGCAGGCGCCTTGTGCCGGCCACGAGCCGGCGCACCGTGGCAGTCAGGATCGCCGGTACCAGCAGCGACATCCCGAAAACGACGGCGATCGCCGAGGCATACCCGAGCAGCGGCAGGCCGTTGATCGGTCCCAGCGTTGACAGCCAACCCGCCAGCGCGAGCAGGCCAGCGGCCGTCGCCAGACGAGGCCGCGACGGTCTCGAGCGCGATTCGGCCTGGTCGCTGCCGCGGATCGCGGCAGTCGGGGGCACGGCCGCGGCCTCGCGGGCCGGGACCAATGCCGCCAGCAGAGAAAGCGGGACCGCCGATGCCAGCGCGAGTATGACGTGCCACGGCCGAAGCGCTGGTGGCGCGGCCGCCGTCGCGATGTAGATCGCCGACACCGCGGTTGCCGTCAGCGCCACGGCTCCGTCGGCGAGCACGCGCCCGAGTAGAAGCCCGATCAGCGCGCCGGCGGTCGCCAGGACGGCGGCTTCGGCCAGGAACAAGGAGCGGACCTGGCCGCGCGTGACGCCGAGCGCGCGCAGGACACCGATCTCAGAGCGACGCGACAAAACGGCAACCGACACCGCGTTGTAGACGAGGAACAGTCCGACAAGGAGCGCTACGTAGGAGAGGGCAGTCAGATTCAGGTGAAACGCCGCCAGCATCTGCTCGACCTGCCGGCCGCGCTGCGCTGGCCGCTGCACCGTCAACCCGGCGGGCAAGCGAGCCGCGACGGCCGCCAGCGCCCGATCGACGTCGGCGCCTTCGTCCAGCCGCAGGTCGAGGCGATCGATGCGGCCAAAGCGGCCGAGCAGGTGCTGCGCTGCCGCCACGTCCATCAGCAGCAGGTTCCCATCCAGCACGCGCGCCGGACCTTCGTCTCGCAGGACGCCGCGGACGCGCAGCGGCACCAATCGATCGCCGGCGGTCACGTTGAGCGTCGATCCAACGGTCAGCTGCCGGGGCGAGGCGAACTTGGCGGTGACGATGACAGACGCCGGATCGATGAGGAGCTCGAGAAACTCCTGCGGTCGCGGCTGGCCGGTACCGCCGGCCCACTGCAGCAGCTCGTAGTCTCTGAACGGACGATCGCGCAGGATGTCGATGCCGAGCACGCGCAGGTGCTCGGCGGGGCTGTTGGGCTGACGAAACGACACGTCGCCCTCGATGACTGGAGCCACCGAACCGAATTGTCTCAACCAGCCAAGCTCGGTCAGGCGTTCGTCCTCGATCCCCAGTCCGGTGGCGCTGATCTCGAGCGACGTCTGTCCCGACACCGTCTCAATGGCCGTCTCGAAGCCGGCAAGGGAGCTGGCGTTGGTCAGCTGGATGGCGATGATGACGGCGATGCCGAGCGCGATGCCGGCGGTTGTCGTCACCGATCGAAGCGGCTCCTGTCTGAGGCGCCGCAAGATGAACCACCTAAAGAGCCGCACGGCTGACGGCCGCTCCCTCGGCCTCGAATCGTCCGTCCCGCATTCTAACGACCCGGCGGGCGGCGGCAGCGACGTCCGCCGCGTGCGTCGCCAGCAGCATCGTGACGCCGGTCTCGCGATTGAGCTCGACGAGCAACGACAGAACACGCCCGCCGTGCTCGGAATCGAGATTGCCGGTTGGCTCGTCGGCCACGAGCAGGGCAGGACCGTGAATCAGGGCCCGGGCGACGGCGCCGCGCTGCAGCTCGCCGCCCGACAACTGCTGCGGATAGTGCTGAAGCCGCGCACTCAGACCGACCCGTTCGAGGAGAGCGCGCGCGGCCGGTTCGGCGGACGACGGCCGGCGGCCAGAGAGAAGCAACGGAAGCTGGACGTTTTCGAGCAGCGTCAACGTCGGAAGCAGGTTGAAGAACTGAAACACGAACCCGACGCGCTCCCGCCTGATCCGCGTCAGCACGTCGTCGTTCTGCTGGCCAAGGTCCACACCTTCGAGGGTGACGACCCCGCTCGTCGGCCGGTCCATCGCGCCACACACGTGCAGCAGTGTCGATTTGCCGCAGCCAGACGGCCCGACCAGCGCCACGAAGTCGCCGCGCTCGAGCGTCAGGCTCACGCCGGCGACGGCAGCGACCTCGGTCTCGCCGACCGTGTACAGACGGGTGACCTTGTCGGCAGAGAGCAGTGGCATCGGCCCTTCAGCCGATGATAGTGGACAGGATGACGAGGACGATGGCGCCGCCGGCGAGCTGAATCCAGAGCGCCGACTGCTCACGTTGAAAGATCAGCCCGACGAACATGAAAAGCGCGGCGACGACGAGGAATCGCCAGTACAGCTCTTCAGCCTGCTCGGTGACGCCGATGGAGGGGGCGCGGCGCTTGGCGGCGTCGATGATGGTGTTCGCGATGTGACGATCCCCGTCGCGGTCGAGCTCGAAATACTGTCCGCCGCCGACCGACGCAATCTTCTGCAGGCCCCCGCGGTCGAGGCGCGAGATGAGCGGCGTCTCCGGATCGACCTCGTCGTCCGGCGTCTTCGGCACCCATTTCGGCATTTGGCCGCCGGCGAGCGTCCCCACGCCCACCACGAAGACCGGCACCTTCGCATCGACCGCGTTCTGCAGAGACTTCTCGACCTCGCCGCTCCACGCCTCGCCGTCGGTGACGAGGACGAAGAGCTGAGCGTTCGATGACGGCCCGTGCAGCTCCTGGTCTTTCTCGATCAGTCTGAGCCCCCAGTGGATGCCGAGCTCGAGGTTCGTGTCCCAGGTCGAATCGTCTTCGAGCCGGAAGGGCGGCGCCTTTTCGAGGTTGTCCAGGAAGAAGAAGAAGGTGTTCGGGTCTTTCGTCAGCCGGATCTGTGGCGCGGCGATGCGGGCGAAGACCGCCATCGCGATACGATCTTCCTTCCAACTCATCGAATCGCCGAGCATACGGAGGAACCGTGCCGAACGTTGCCACCGATCTCCGGGCACGTCCCTGACCCGCATCGACGCGGAACCGTCCTGCAAGATGACCAGATCCATGCCGCCCTGCCGCAGCGCGACTGCCGGGCCGTAGGGCCGGGCCAGGGCGATGATGATGAAGACGTTCGCTACGACGAGGCACAGCCAGAAGGGTAAGTCGCCGGCAAAGGCGAATCGCGTGCGCAGGGGCGCGGTGCGGCTGCGCGTCACGCGGCGCGCGTCACGGCGACGAACGGCGAAGCGCCAGGCCCACACCAGCAGCAGCAGCGCTGGAATCAGCAGCAGCCACAGGTAATCGGGCGCCCCGAACCGGACTTCGCCGAACTGAATGCGTGGGAGCACGGTCTCCTGCTTACCCTCTGCGCCGCGGCGCTGCACCGCGTCCGGGATCCGTTTCTTCGCGTTCGTCGTACGGCATGGGTGCAAGCGTCTTGAACTGATTGCCCGGGATCTCCGGCGGCGGCCCACCCGGATGACCGTAGATCGTCGGTCCGGATGGCAGGTCCACGCTCATGATCTCGACCTCGGGCTTGGGCAATCCCTTGGTGACCCGGTCGCGAGGGCGCATCTTGGCCAGCCGGTCGCGGAAGCGCACAACGTATTCGTAGTTGTAGGAGGCGTCGGTGCGCGCGGAGTCAGAGCGGAGCACGTCGGCGTACGCGTTGATAATCCCGTCCAGACGCTCGAGGATTGCGGTCTCTCCGATCCGGCTGAGGCTGGCGCGGTAAGCAGCGTTGGCGCGGATGAGCATCAGCGTCGGGTCCGCGGCCACGTCGGCCTGCTCGGCGGCCTCCATCGGCGCCGTGAGCGCGCCATACTCGCTTCGCCAGTAGGAAACCGTGGCGCGATGGCGACGGACGTCGGTGCCCATCGTTTCCATCGGCAGCGACGGCAGGCGATCGAGCGCCGATTTGGCGTCACCGATGCGATCGTCCACGTCGTAGTGCAAGGTGGCGAACCGCTGGTACGCGTCAGCCACGCGTCGCGCAACCTTGGCCTCGTTCCAAAGCGCGGCGCCGCCGGCAAACAGCACCGCGGCGATGATGAACTCCATCACGACCGACTTCATCGATCCTCCTACGTCTACGTACTGACGCTTGTCAGTTCTGCGGTTCTGCGGTTCTGGGTTGGAAGTTCTCGGTCAGGTTCATCGCAGCGAACCTAGAACCCAGAACCCAGAACCCGGAACTAACACGTCACCAGACACTAATGTAGCTTCGAGCAGTGCGGGACCAGCAGCTTCAGCGCGGCAGCCACCGACCACAGCGCGAGCGCGATGCTCGCGAATATCGCGAATCGCGGCTGCTGGCTGGTGTACTGCTTCACGGAAATCGTGCCGGTCGACGCTCTGTCGATGTCCTCGATGGCGGCGAGAAGCGCCGCCTCACTGCTCGCCGCGTAGAACTTGCCGCCGGTCCGCTCGATGGCCGGAATCCACATCTCGTCAGGGATGATCTGACCTTCGGCCTTGTCGTAGTTGGTGCGCACGAGATACACGGGTACGTGCGCGTCGACGGCCGCCTTCACGACTTCGTTGAGGTTCTTGTCCTCGAGCTGATTGTGGGTGTCCTCGCCGTCGCTGAAGATCACCATGATGTTGCCCGAGGCGTCGAGGAAATTGAACGCTTTGTAGAGGCCGATGATCTGATCGATGGCCTTCGCGATGATCGTGCCCTGATCGGGAAACATCGAGAACTCGACCGGATCGCCGATGAGCGAAATGCTCAGCAGGATGTTGTCGTAGTCGCTCGTGAACGGCGTGACGACGTAAGCCTGGTTGCCGAACTCCACCAGGCCGAGCAGGTCGCGCTGATGACCCTGCATGCGCATGCGGACGAATCGCTCGGCCGCGGCGACGGTCGTGAAGAATGCGGCGTCGGTGGCCGCCCGCTTGTTGAGCGTCGCGGCCGTGAAAGGCGTGCGCATGCTGATCGACGCGTCGATCAGCAGGCCGATGCGCCGACCCGGAAATGTTTCCTGCCGGCTGATGAGCGCCGTGTACGGGTCGGCGAGCGCCAGAATGAAAAACGCCACGCCTGCGGCGAAGAGTCCGAGGGGCAGGTGGCGAAGTCCCGCCAGCCTGGACGCCGGCATCGTGCGCAGGAGGGCTGGCAGGACGAGACCGTGCCGGCCACGCCAGTCACGGGTCATGGCGCGCACGACGAGCAGCACGACCGTCAGGCTCACGAGCGCAAGAATCGCAAGTCGGGCCTCAGTGCGATGCCAGAACTGGAGCTCGCCGAGTTGCAGCGTCTGCCACTCGATGATGGCCCGATCGATCAGCGTGCGGATGCGGTTGAGTCCAATCAAGGCTGCGTCTGCGTCATCGGGAACCGGGCTGTCAGGCGGCGCAGCCACTCGCGCGGCCACGAACGATCCGAGCGGACCTGCCGGGCGATTTCGAGGGCCTTGTTGAGCGCTGCGTCGAGGCCGCCACGGTCGGCCCCGGGCCGGCCGTACTGCGCCGCCGACAGCGTCGACAGGGTGCTCTGCAGGTCCTCGAGCAGCTGGCGGCGCTGCGCCGGCGCGTGGTCGGGCAGACGGCTGATGGCGCGGGCCACGTCCTCGGACGTCACCGAGGACGAGACCGCGGTGCTTTTACCGCGGCCGAGCGACGACACGACGAACCGGCCGGCACCAGGCTCCGCCGTGCGGTCGACGATGCGCTGCATGACGGGTTTATCGAGCGCCCCTGCCGCGGAGAGGCGCAACGCGCTGGCGGCGCGGTTCATCAGGGGCTCGGTCCACCCCGACGCGGCGTCGCGCTGCGCGGCGACCAGCTCGCGCACGGCCAGGCGCATGGCGGCCGGCCGGCTCAAGAGCCGATCCTGAGGGCTCTTCGCGGCGCGGCGCGCCCGGCGTGCGAGACTGATGAGGCCGAGCAGCGTCATGATCGACCCCAGCACCACGAAGGTAATGGCGATGATCTCGAGCACGCCGGCGCGGAAGCCAATCTGCTCGATGCGGTTGAACGACGCGTCTCGCGTGTCGCGAATATCGGTCGCATCGGCCGGCACCATCGACAGCACCTTCACCCAGAGCACCGGCAGCACGTACGAGAGCTCGCGCCCCTGCATCTCCTGGTTGCCGGCGATGCGGCTGTTGATGCGATAGGTGACCTGAATCAGCGGGATGGCGACATCCTGGCCGATGGCATCCGGGCTGATCATCCGGATGTTGTAGTCGTACTGAAAAAACCGCCGGCTGTTCGTGCGCAGATCGGCCGGATGGTTGCCCCCCGCGACCTCGAAGGGGTTCATCTGCATCACCGTCACGCCCAGCTTCGATTCGTCGGGCACCACCTGAACGAGCTCGGTTTCGAGGACGGCGCAAGTCAGCGTCACCGTGAACGTCTCACCGATCCGGACTGCCCCCGTGGTCGAGCGCGTCCAGCAGCGGATGGGATCGATTTCGACATTGCCGCCATTGCCACCCGACGGCGGTGTAGATGCGGCGGACGTCGCCTGCGCGGCGATCGGCGCGGGGTGCAGCAGACCCGCCAGCAGGACGGGCAGCACCAGCCAGAGCGCGCGCCGGGTTTCAGGGGTGCCGGGGAACAACGATCGTCTCACGGGATCCTCACGCCATATGTGGTCAGTTATACGTTTTGCGCAGGCGCCGTTCGCCTACGAACTCGCTCAACTCGATGTCGGTCTTCGCCACGTCCACGCTGATGGTGACGAGATCCACGTCGAGATTCTTGGCCATCTGCCGCACGTTGTCTTGCCAGGTGCGGGCCCGTTCGGCGAGCTGGGTGAGAGCATAGCGCGAGATGGTCCGTGATTCGCCCGTCTCGACGTCTACGGTGTCGATCCAGCCCGACCCAATGGCCGGCGCCTCGAACGCGAACGCGCTGTCGACCATTACCAGAAAGATATCGTGAGTGGCTTTCACCAGGGCCAGCTCTTTGAGCACTTGCTCGGGCTCTTCGACGAGAAAATCCGAGATGACAGCCATGAGCGCCGAATTGCGGACGTAGCCCGACAGGGTCGCGCTGATGCTGCCGGTGCGTCGCACCTCCTGCAGCCCATGCTGCCGCTCGTAGGCATCCAGGCAATGGACGACGTGGCCCTTGCCCGTTCGCGGCCGGATGCCGCCGAAGTGCTGGAAACCGCTGTCGAAGGTGATGAGGCCGAACGGATCCTGAAAGAACACCGCCGACAACCCGATGGTCGCGACGGCGCGGGCGATCGGGGCGGCAATCGCGACGCCGTTCAAGCCGCAGCGCGTCGACGGCGACACATCGGCGACCGCCACGACCGTCGCCGTGCTCGGCTGCTCGAAGTCGCGGATCATGAGCGGCGCGAAGTTCGTCAGGCTCGACTGTCCCCAGTCGATGGACGAGAAGCGGTCGCCGGGCTGCCAGTCGCGCAGGCCAACGAAATCGAACCCCGTGCCGTGCTGGCGGCTGCGGTGATCGCCGATCGTGACATCCCGCATCCGCTTGAGAATCACCAGCTCGATCTCCGTGATGTCGGCCAGGCTGACGAGCGCCTCGGCATCATCGTCGCGGACTCTCATGGGATCGGAACCCGATCGATGACGTCCTGGATGACGGCTTCGGTCGTGAGGCCGTGGCTGGCGGCGTGCGGGCCGAGCCAGACGCGATGGGGCAGTACGTACGGGGCCAGCTCCTGGATGTCTTCGGGATACACCTCGGTGCGACCGCGCTCCAGGAGAGCCCACACTTTTGCCAGTCGTCCCCAGCAGATGATCGCGCGGGGCGACGCACCCAGATCGACGCCTTTCTCTACGAGCTCCGAGGGGGAGTGCGTGTGCCAGTCCGTGTCGGGACTGTACGGTCGCGTCGCCGACACGAGGCGCTGAATGTAGCGGCCGAGCATGTCATGCAGGAAGACCTGCTCGTTGATGGCGCCACGGAGCTGGATGATGCGCTCCTTGGTCATCAGCGGGTTGAGACGGACGCGCTTGAAATCGAAATTGACCAGCTTCTCTTCTTCGCCCGGCGGCAGATAGCCGATGTTGATCATGATGGCGAAGCGATCGGTCGCGGCCTCCGACAGAGGAAACGTGCCCTGGCCGAGCTCGATCGGGTTCATGGTCGCGATGGCGAAGCTGAACGCCGGAAGCTTGTAGGTCTCTTTGCCGACCGTGATGGTGCGGTCCTGCAGGCCTTCGAGAAACGCGCTCTGCGACTTGAGCGGGATGCGGTTGATCTCGTCGAGCAGGATGACCTCGGCTGATGCCATCGGACCGAACTCGGTCACCATTTCGCCGGTCGACGGATTGATCATCTGGAAGCCGACGACTTCGGTCGGCTGCAGATCGGCCCGGCCCTGCAAGCGCGCGAACTTCGCGTCGCTGATGGCCGCGAGAATGACCCCGAAGAACGTCTTGCCGACGCCGGGCACGCCGCGGAGCAACAGATTGCCCGCATTGACCTGACGCTGTTCGCTCTTGTCGTAGGTCGTGGGGATTTCCGAGAGCAGGACGACGTTGGCGAGCGCCTTCGCCGTGTCGTAGCCAACGAGCGCCTTGCTGCCCTCGGCGATGATCGCCTTGTGAAAATCTATCGCTTCCGCGAGCTCGGGAGTCACTGGAGTGCGTATCCTACTACACGGACTCTGGCCCTTGGCCGCGCCCGAAAGCGCGGCCGGGCCAGAGTCCGTGGCTCCAGGCTTCGGGCTCCAGGCTTCAGGCTTTGAGCGCGCCCTTGGAGCTCAGAGCTTGCGCGGTTCTAATGGTTCTGGTTCTTGGTTCTAGGTTCCCGGTTCCGCTGAAGCCCGAAGCCTAGAGCCTGAAGCCTGCGAAAGTTTTTTGACTTGCCGTCGCTCTCTGAGTACGTTCTCGCGCTATGCACGGCCTCATGATGGAATTCCCGCTCACGGTGCCGGTGATCGTGCGGCGGGCGGCGACGCTCTTTCCCACCCGGCGGATCGTGTCACGGCGCCAGGATCGGACGCTCGATCGGCGCACGTATGCCAGCGTCATCGATCGATCGCGCCGGCTCGCCGCGGCTCTCCGCGACCTCGGCGTCGGCCGCGGTGACCGCGTTGCGACGCTGATGTGGGCCGGCCACGAGCACCTCGAGATTTATCTTGGCGTGCCGTCGATGGGCGCGGTGCTCCACACGCTCAATTTGCGTCTGCACCCAGACGAACTGGCCTACATCATCAACGACGCCGACGATCGCGTCGTGCTGGTCGACGAGTGCCTGTTGCCGCTCTTCGAGAAAATCCGCCCGCAGATATCCACGCCGCATGTGATCGTCACCGCGGCCAGCGGGATCTCGGGCGAGTTTCTCGGTTACGAATCGCTGATCGCGTCGGCAGATCCGGAGCGGGCCCCCGAGCCGACGCTGGACGAAGCGGACGCCGCGGCCATGTGCTACACCTCAGGCACGACCGGACGGCCGAAAGGCGTGCTGTACTCCCATCGGTCCCTGGTGCTCCACTCGCTCAGTCAAGGATTGCGCGGCTGTCTCGGGCTGGCGGAGGACGACACGGTCCTGCCGATTGTGCCGATGTTCCATGTCAACGCCTGGGGCCTGCCATACAGCTGCACGCTATTCGGCTGTAACCAGGTGCTGCCAGGCCCATACCTCGATGCCAAGAGCGTCGCGGAGCTCCTGGCCGGCGAGCGCGTCACGATCACGGCAGGCGTCCCGACGGTCTGGCTGGCGCTCCTTCAGGAGCTCGACGCGAATCCGGGGAAGTACGACCTGACCGCCTTGCGCGCGCTCGTCGTCGGCGGCGCCGCGGCGCCGCCGAGCCTCATCCGCGGCTACCAGGAACGGCACAACATCACGGTCGTCCACGCCTGGGGCATGACTGAGATGAGCCCCGTCGGCACGGTGTGCCACCTGCCCGGCTCGCTGTGCAATGCGCCGGCCGAGGAGCAGTATCGCTATCGCGCGGCGCAAGGGCCGCCGCTGCCACTGGTCGAGATCAGGGCGAGGGGAGACGAGGGACTGGTGGACTGGGATGGGCAGACGCTCGGCGAACTCGAAGTCCGCGGACCGTGGGTGGCCGCGCAGTATTACCACGGAGAGGCCGGCGACAGCCGGTTCACCGAAGATGGTTGGTTTCGCACAGGCGACGTCGTCAGCATCGCAGCGTCGGGCTGCGTGACGCTCGCCGACCGTTCGAAAGACCTGGTGAAGTCGGGCGGCGAGTGGATTAGCTCGGTCGCCCTCGAGAACGCGCTGATGGGACACCCGGCCGTCGCTGAGGCGGCCGTCGTCGCCGTGCCGCACCCGAAGTGGGACGAGCGTCCCTTTGCGGTGGTGGTCCTGAAAGACGGACAGACCGCAACGGCCGACGAACTGCGGGCGTTCCTGGCGTCGCAGTTTCAGAAGTGGTGGCTGCCCGATGCCGTCGAGTTCGTCGACACGATTCCGCGAACGTCCGCCGGCAAGTTCCTGAAATCCGCGCTGCGCGACCGCTTCCGGCAGGCGTACGGAATGAGTTGAGCGTGATCGAGGTGCGGCAGGCGGCGCCGGGCGAGGCAGGCGCAGTCGCCGCCATCCTTCACGAGGTATCGGCGTGGCTCGAGTCTGCCGGCACACCGATGTGGGTCGGCAACGAATTGGCTGCCGACGAGATCGAGCGCGACGTCAGGAGCGGCGCCGTGTATGTGGCGAGCCTTGACGATGCGATCGTGGGGACGATCAGGTTTCAGCTGGACGATCGTGAATTCTGGCCTGATTTGGCTGACGATCACCAGAGCGCGTTCGTCCACCGGCTGGCCGTCCGGCGTGCGTACGCGGGCCGCGGCGTTTCGACGGCGCTGCTCGAGTGGAGCGCGACCTACGCTCGGCATCTGGGGCGGCGTTACCTGCGGCTCGACTGCGATGCAGAGCGGCACGCCCTCAGGCGACTCTATGAAGCGTTCGGATTTCAGTATCACAGCAGCCGTCAGGTGGGATCGTACTTCGTGGCCCGTTACGAGCTGCCGTTGACATCGCCATGATGGTCAGGATGACTCGATACGCGATGGCGCTGTGCGTCTGCCTCGGTGCCGCGGCGACGTCCATTCGCGCCGGGCAGAACCCTCCCGGCGGAAGCAGTGCCGGCGCCTGGATCACCGTCTGGGGCACGTCGCAGCAGGCGCTCAGCGAGGCGACCATCAGCAACGCGACAGTGCGGCTGATCGCGCGCGTGACGGCTCCGGGCGAGACGATCCGGCTGCGTCTGGACAACACGTTTGGCGCTGACTCGATCAGGATCGGCCGCGCGCACGTCGGCCTTCGGATCCAGGGCGCGCAGATTGCGGCTGGCACCAACCGCCCCGTGACGTTCAACCAGGCCCAGGATGCCATCCTGCCGCCGGGCGGAACGCTGTGGAGCGATCCCATCCCGCTGAAGGTGCTCGCGCAGCAGGATCTGGCGGTCAGCTTGTACATTCCGGGCAGCGGCGTCCGGGCCAGCCAGCACTCGAACGCCGTGATCACGTCGTACCGGACGCCGGATGGCGCCGGAGACGTTGGCGCTCAGGAACAGCGCACCGCGTTCACCGCCACCCTGACGTCGACCTGGTGGCTGAAGTCGATCGAAGTGCAGGCGGCTCCGGGCGGTGGGGTTGCCGGGGCGATCGTGGCGTTCGGTGACTCGATCACCGACGGCACGTGCGCAACGCTCGATGCACACGACCGATGGGTAGACGTCCTTTCAGTGCGTCTCGGCCTTCGCCGCAGCGACGGCGGCGCGCAACCCTTGAAGGCCGTCGTGAACGAGGGCATCGGCGGCAACACGGTGACGCGCGCGGGGCTGCAGCCGCTGCCGGACAGCCTGCCCGGAATCGAACGGCTCGACCGCGATGTGCTCTCGCATCATGGCGTCACGGACGTGATCGTTTTCATGGGCACGAACGATCTCCGGCGCGAGGCGACGGTCGCGGCCATTCAGCAGGGCTTCTCGTCCATCGTCACGCGGATCAAGGCGAAGGGCATCCGTGTGACCGGGGTGACGATCATCCCGCGGCACAACGTGGCGCCGAGCGGCACGAACACCGGCTGGAATGCAGAGAAAACGCGGCGGCGGAACGAGATGAACACCTGGATACGAACGTCGGCCGGCCTCGACCACGTCATCGACTTCGATGCCGTGGTCCGCGACCCGTCGCAGCCGGATCTGATACAGCCGGCATTCAACTGCGGGGATGGCATCCACCCCAGCCCCGCCGGCTACTTCGCGCTGGGTCAGGCGATACCGCTCACCATCTTCGATTCGAGGGACTAGGGGCTGGGACTGGCAAGGTGCTTGGTTCTTGGGGCTTCGTTCTTCGTGCTGTGAGTGGTGCTTGGTGCTTGGTGATCGTGCCTCGCACCAGCGTCGCGTCGGCACCAAACACCGATCACGAAGCACCAGCACCAAGAACGAAGAACCAAGCCCCAAGCACTTGACCGACTACTTCGGCGCCTCACACCTGAAGTTCGCCGCGTCATCGATGCTGCCGGTGCCCACGTACTTCGCGACTTGCGGGTGTGGACAGAGCGGACGCGTGCGGTCGACTTTGCCGTCGGTGCGGTGCGTGGCCAGAATCGACGCCGGCGGCTGACCCTTCTCCGCCCAGTTCTCCAGCGCGGTGAGCTCGTCGAAGTCGTTCGGGCCCGGGCCGCCGGAACAATGGTGCATGCCAGGCACGAGGAACAGCTTGACGAAGGACTCGAGCTCGCGCGGTCCGCCCACGACCTTGCCAACCTTGTTGAAGTAGTCGATGGTTCCCAGGGCGCTGATCGCCGGGTCGGCCCAGCCGTGATACATGAGCAGCTTGCCGCCGCGGGTCTTGAACGGCCGCAGGTCTGGATCGAGCGGGCTGAGAATCTCGGTCATCACCTTCATCCGCGGCAGATCGCGATCCAGCTTGAACGTCCGCCAGCTGAACGTCGGGTCGTCGTCTTCGAGAGCCAGAAACCGGAAGTTCGATTCCGACAGGTTGTAGCCGCTCGGCAGGTCTTTGTTGAAGATCAGGGTGCCGTCCGCGTTACGGTCTGGCGGCGTACGCCCGATGGTCCAGGCGCGCCAACCGGTGGTGCCGCCCTCGTGACCGAAGGGGAAGCCGTACGCATAGGCCTCGCCATTCGCCAGTTTCGCGCCTTTGTAGATCTGCTGCACGACGTCGAGCTGCTTGGCGTTGAGACAGGTCGGACCGTCGCCGGACTTGCACAGCAGCGTCTCGGGCTTGAACTGGCACTTGTTCGGTTCGGTGACGAGACCGTCTTTCAAGCCATCAGCCGCATCGCAGGCGTCGAGCGTCGCCTTGGACAGCAGTTCCACTTTCTCGAACGGCAGATAGCTCTCGTTCGACGCGAGCAGCTTCTGGAAGACCAGTGCGCGGCCGGCCTGCATCGGCGTGCCGGTGGCCGGATCGCCGGCGATGATGCCGTCGAAGTCGGCGGGGTAGCGCTGCACTTCCATAAGCGCCTGTCGTCCGCCGTTCGAACAGCCGTTGAAATAGGCGCGCTGCGGCTGCCGGCCGTAGAAGGCCGTCGTCAGCTCCTTGCTGGCGACCGTCGTGACGTGCGTGCCGCGATGTCCGTAGTCGATTTCCTTCGCGCGGTTCGAGCCCCAGTTCGGGTCGCTGGCGACGTGTCCCGTATCAGTCGATGCGGTCGCGTAGCCGCGGGCCAATCCGGCGCCGAGCTGGCCGATCTGACCACCGAGTCCGCCGACGCCGATGAACAGGAACTTGCCGTTCCACTTCTCGGGAAGGCCGACGCGCATGTTCACTTCGTTGCCGACCGACGTGACGTGGCCGTCCACCTGGCAGTAGCGCGGTTGATCGTCCTTGGCGTCGACGATCTTGGCGTCGGTAATCGTGGTGCCCTTGGGCGCCTTCTGCTGGATCGCGGCGACCGTGCAGGCGATGGTGCCCGCAGAAACGCCTTCACCCTGCTGGCCCTGCACATGCGCGCCGAGTGCGGCGATGGCGGCGACAACTGAAAAGCCGACGAGACGTACCGATCTCATAACTGTCGTCTCCCCGCGCGGCAAGTCACCCGCGCGGGAGCACTCTAGCAGAACGAGGCCGGCGGGGGCGAACGGTGAATCAGATCGACAAGCAGAGGTACTTCACCTCGAGGAACTCCTCCAGGCCGTAGCGCGATCCCTCGCGTCCAATGCCGGACTCCTTGACGCCGCCGAACGGCGCGACCTCGGTCGATATGAGACCGGTGTTGATGCCGACCATGCCGTACTCGAGCGCCTCGGCCACTCGCCAGATGCGGCCAACGTCGCGGCCGTAGAAGTAGGCGGCCAGCCCGTACTCGGTGGCGTTGGCGATGGCAATCGCGTCTTCTTCGGTCTCGAATCTGAAGAGAGGAGCGACGGGCCCGAACGTTTCCTCGCGCGCCACCGCCATGTCGGTGGTCACGTCGGTCAGGACGGTCGGCGCAAAGAATCGTCCGGCGTCGCCTTGCCGTGCGCCGCCTCTCACCACCTTGGCGCCCCTGGCGACCGCGTCGCGGACGTGACGCTCGACCTTCTCGACGGCGGCCGCGTCGATGAGCGGACCCTGCGTCACCCCTTCTTCCAGCCCGGATCCGACTTTCAACTTGTCGACCGCGGCAGCCAGCTGCGTGGCGAAGCGGTCGTAGACCGACGACTGTACGAGCAACCGGTTGGCGCACACGCACGTCTGCCCGGTGTTGCGGTACTTGGAAATGATTGCCCCTTCGACCGCCGCTCCGAGATCGGCATCGTCGAACACGATGAACGGCGCGTTGCCGCCGAGCTCGAGCGAGAGCTTCTTCACCGTGCTTGCGCACTGAGCCATCAGAATCTTGCCGACTTCGGTCGAGCCGGTGAACGAGAGCTTGCGAACCACCGGATTCGAGGTCAGCTCCGCGCCGATTTCTTGTGGCTCACCGGTAATCACGTTCAGGACGCCGGGCGGCAGACCGGCCTCCTCAGCAAGTGCGGCGAGCGCCAGCGCGCTGAACGGTGTCTGCTCGGCAGGCTTCACCACCACGGTGCAACCCGCGGCCAACGCTGGCCCGACCTTGCGCGTGATCATTGCGATGGGGAAGTTCCACGGCGTGATGCACGCGACGACGCCGACGGGCTGCTTGATGACGATGATCCGCTTGTCGGGAGCGTGAGCGGGGATGGTGTCGCCGTACGCCCGCTTGCCTTCCTCAGCGAACCACTCGATGAAC
>JBKPSC010000043.1:0-2911 GCA_046734915.1 Acidobacteriota bacterium
GAAACCGGTTCATCTCTCCGTTCTTCCCGAGCGCGATGCCTCGTGCAATACGATTCTGCCGGCCGAGGATCGCTACAACCTCACGTTCGAGCCACCTCGGCCTCCGGGGCCCAGCAAGGGACGTCTTGCCTTCGACAACAGGACGCCTGCCGCTCCGCCGCCTGCCGTCAATGCATCGACCAGGGAGTTCGTCATTCAGTACGACTTCGACCGCCTGGTGGGATTCAGCCACGCCGGTCCGCTGTCGCAGATTCTGAACTTTACGCGCGAGGTGAATGCGCGGGAAATCGAGATCGTCGGCCACCGAGGCGCCGTGCTGCTATCGAACGGTCGGACAATGGTGGAAGAACCGACCATCGGAAAGCAGCGTGCAGAGCAGGTGTCCATGTTGTTGCAAGGCGCGAATCTGAAGGAGCCGACGTTCACGGTGAAATGGGTTGACGAACCCGCCAAGGCGACCGGCGTGGACGACTACCTCTCGCGCCGCGTGGTCGTCACCGTACGGCCGCGGTAGGCGGAAACTGCTCGGCAGGCATCCTCGAGGGCACCGGATGCGCCGCCGCGACTCCGACGAAAATTTGATTGGGCTCTTCGCATGCCTTGGCATATCGTCCCGGGATCGATTCGAGGTGGACATCATGCGCAGGTTGCTCGGGCTCGTTGTGATTGTCGTGTCGGTTGCCGTCCTCGGTGGGCAATCACGTCTGGCGCCGGACATACACCCGGAGTCGCTCTCGCGTCTGCCCCCACTGGAGCGTGACAGCCTCGACGCCGAGGGCAAGCGCGTTTGGGATCTCATCGGTGGCGGCCGAGGAATGCCGAAGACCGGACCTGCGCCGGTCTCGATGTACAGCCCCAGCACCGCGGAACCGATTCACGTCCTGAATCAGAACCTGCGCAAGACTGTCGCTGGCAGCCGCTACTTCGAGCTGTCCGCGTTGCTCGCGGCGCGCGAGTTCGACCAGCAATACGAGTGGTCGGGGCATGAAGCGGCCGGGGTGCGCGCGGGGCTCGATCAGGCCGTGATCGACGCCGTCAAGTTCAACAGAGACGTCGCCGGGTTGCCCGAGAAGGACGCAACCGTGATTCGCCTCGGGCGCGCGCTGTTCCGCGATCACAAGGTGAGCCCCGAACTCTGGGCGAAGACGGTCGAGTTCTTTGGACGTCAGGGCGCCGTCGAGATAGTCGCGACAATGGGTGATTACGTGATGGCCGGATTCATGCTGACGGCTGTCGATCAACAGTTACCACCCGATCGAAAACCGCTGCTGCCGCCGCGCCGCTGACGCGGCCTTGACGTAGAGTCCGGCTTTAGCCGGACCTCACTTCACCGAGCAGACGAAATTCGCGGCGTCTTCCAGACTGCCCGATCCGTCGTAGCGGGCATAGGAGGGATACGCGCAGAGCGGACGCGTCCGTCCGGGAAAGTACATCGTGCCGGGACGTGCCGACGCATCGATGCGTGACGGCGCAGCGCCTTTCTCGACCCAATCGACGATCGCAGCCAATCCATCGAAGCTGTCGGTCGCCGGCCCGCCGGCGCAATGGTTCATGCCAGGCACAAGGAACAACCGCGCCCACGTGCTCGTCGCCTCAGCCCCGCCGTTGTTGCGCGTCAGGCGTTGGTAGTAGTCGATCGACTCGAGCGCCGAGAATATTGGATCGGCCGTCCCGTGAAAGATCAGCAGCTTGCCGCCACGTTTGCGGAACTCAGTCAGCGTCGCGTCACGATAAGTGTCGTAGACCGATGAGAAGGGCTCCATTCGTGCCGGGTCGCGATCGAAGTTGAACTGCGTGATCGCAAATGCCGGATCGGCCGGCGTGAAGAATTCATATGCGAGCGCGCCGGACATCAGCGTCGTG
Source organism: Acidobacteriota bacterium (assembly GCA_046734915.1). Classification (GTDB taxonomy): domain Bacteria; phylum Acidobacteriota; class Vicinamibacteria; order Vicinamibacterales; family CAVVIG01; genus VFZL01. The sequence goes on from JBKPSC010000043.1 coordinate 1,864, forward strand.
TTCGCTGCGTTCGGACTACCACTCTGCGAGGACCCCAGCTTCCACTGCCGCCATCCCGGCGCGGCGATTCCCGGATCCCACGCTTGTCCAACGTAGAGGGTCCGTCCCGACGAATCGCGCGGGCCGGCAAACGTCCGCTCGAGCGCGGCCACCTGCGCCGCCGTCAGGCATGCTGAGTCCTTCGCCGCAGCGCACTGCAGACGCTTTGGATCGAAACGACACGCCTCGGGTCGCAGCACCATTCCGTCCGTTGCGCCATCGGCGGCATCGCACGCCGTCGTGACGCTGCGTGCCACGAGCGCCAGATCGGAATCGCTGAGTGCCTGACTCAGGACGCGCTGCCCTTCCGCGTTTGCGGGAGCAATTGAAAGATAAGTCTGCGTGTCCCACGCCGCCGCGATTGTCGCGCCGCTCGAGACGCTCATCGCGGGCGCGCAGATCGCGATGCCATCGAAGTACGCGGGGTAACGCTGGGCAAACATCATGCCCTGGCGTCCCCCGCCAGAGCAGCCGACGAAATATTTGCGATCCGGTGCGCGGCCGTAATATTTCGCGACGATCGAGAACGCAATCGTCGCGGTCCGTTCGTGCGCGGCGTAGGCATGATCGACCCGTGCAATCGGATCGAGACCGAACTCGGGCGTCGGACCCTGATGGCCCGCGTCCGTTGTCACGACGGCGAAGCCGCGCTGCAAGCCGGTCTCTGGAAACGATCCTGTGTTGCGCCCGACAGCCGGGGCGACGATGCCATCGTTGCCACCACCGCCTTGATACAGGAACCGGCCACGCCACGCGGTCGGCAGTCGCAGTTCGAAACGGGTCTCGTACGGCTTCCCATCCGTGCCAGTGCGTGGCGCCGCCGATCCGCGCACGACGCAGTGGGCCGGCTGCGTGTCCGATCCGGAATCGTAGGTCGCGCTCAGCGTCGCGAGCCCCGCCACCTTTCCGGAGGCGAGCGCCGCGCACGCCTCAGCTCCCGGGGGCGTCGTATTCGACCCCTGGCTACTGATGCTCACGTCGAACAGGGCGACCACAAGCCAGGCAGAGA
>JBKPSC010000044.1:0-9061 GCA_046734915.1 Acidobacteriota bacterium
CGTCGTCAGGCGCAGTTGAGAACGATGGCCAACTGGGATCGGGCGCGCCCGCGTCCTGGCCGCGCCTCACCCGAACTGCTCATGAACGCGGCCGGCGAGGTGGATATTCCACGCGTGCTGGCGCTGCTCAAGCAGCGCAACAATCGAGCGATGCTACTCAGAGAATGATGAGAATGCAGGAGAATCCATCTCATAATCTCAGAAGAGAATGAGGTGCCGGCCGCTGCCTGACTGGCCGCTTAGCGTGCATCAGTCTGACGGTTCTCGCCCTCAGTCCGCATCATACCGGCGTCAATGTGATGCGCGTGCCGCTGTCGAGAGCCTGGGCACCGGGGATCGCCGCACCGCGCGTATGACGATAATCGTCCCAGTCGTCGGGCAGGTCGCCGGTGTCGGCCTTGATGAACTGCCGCTGATTCGGTTTGATAGTCGCCAGCAGCTCGCGTCGCGTCTTGATTGACAGCGGCCGGCCTGGGTACAACTTCCCGATTCTGACCATCAACGACTCCGGAAGCGCGCTTGCGAACATGAAAAGCGGCCAGGTAAATTGGGGGCCGTTCAGCTTTCGCAACCTCCACGCCCAGAGACCTAACGCCCCCACACGCCAGGCCGTTGGCGCCCACCAGCTTGCTTGACCCGGGCGCAGATTCATCTTCCAGCACTTCATCAGCAGCTGCCATTGACACGGCGAGAGATCCCGTGTCCGGTCGACACCGCGCTTGTCTTCGAGGCGCGTGCCGTGTAATGGGGTGAAGATCGAGGGAATGAAGAACGCGAAAAGTCCTCGCCGCTCGACTTCAAGGACGAGATCGAGGGTAGCCCTGACGTCCTCATCCGTTTCACCTGGACTACCGACAATCAGCGTCATAGCGGGGAACCAGTTGTTCCGATTCAAGATCTCCAGCCCGCGCACGATCACGCTGGGCCAGTTGTTAATCGGAAAGGGCACGGCCTTGCTCGGCATGATCTGCTTAGCCAGTCCCACCGAGCCCGTCTCAAGGCCGATCAACGGGACGAGGGCCTTCTTCTTAGGATGTGTGCTGAGCGTGGGGAGGTGAATCGGGCTCTTGTCGAGCAACAGGTCGGACAGCTTCGCAATGAGGACGGGATCGACGACTGCCGGTGCAATCGTCGAGTGGCTGAGCACGTGCTGCTCGACGCCCGGCGTCGTGACGATGTCACGGTACAGATCAATCAACGCCTCGCGGTTCGGGAAATAGAATGGCGTAGCAGTGTGGACCTGTCCCCAGATGAACATGTCCTCGGTCGCGAGTGAGATCTGCCGGTTGCCTTCTCGCACGTTGGCACGAACCGCGGACATGATTCGATCCTTGGGGAGATCGATCTGCGGGTTCAGATCCGGCACACAAAACTGGCATCGGCGCCCACATCCGGTTGTCATCTCGACAACACCAAAGGTCGTGCGCTTGTTCGGGAAAATGATTTCGTCGCGACCCTTCGGATGCTTTACGTCGACTCGTCGTGGAATCTCTTCACCGCGCAAGGCACGGTCGAACAGTTCGAAGATGTCGCTCGACTCGCTGCGGCCCTCGACCACGCAATCAACGCCCAGATCCTCCCACGCGTCTGTCTGAACGATCTGCCAGCCTCCCGACCCCCCGACGATCACTTTAAAGCCATCGCGGTACGGACTCGATTTGAGCGTCTCGAACAACTCACGAGCGTAATGGGAATTTATTGGCTGCGTTGCCGAACCAAATATCGACGTGTAAACGCCAGCCGCGAACGTTACGCCGATCGGGTTGTGGGTTGACACGGCTACGACGCGCGTCTTTGGCCCAATGAAACGCGTTAGGTCCGCTGGGTAGCAGCAAACAAGGTCGCTCTCGGGGTATCGTCGGAGGAGCGAAGCCTCTAGAACGCGAAGACCGGCGGGCATGTAGCGTGCGGTCGCGTCTGTGTTGCGTTCGACGTGTTTCCACCCCGGATACTTGCGGTTCAGAATGCTCTCCATCCGTATTGGCAGCGATGCCATGCTCATCTGAATGAAGTAACCGGCGTGGTCGATCGTCTCGGTCAATGGGGCCGTCAGGACTAATCGGCAGCCACCTGCAGCCGGTTCCAGCGGTGGAGATGAAACGCTCAATGAGTGCACGCGCTTGATGTCCGACTCAGTCATGACACCACTTTCCTTTTCCTGAGTTCATTGAGGTCATTGACAGACGCGGGCACCGAGCACGGTCAGACGACCAGTCATCGCTGCCCAGTCGCTTGAGCCCAACACGGTGAGGGATCGGTGTCGTAGACCCAGGGGACTTCACAACGGGTGTCCGCTCCGACAAATGGACAGCTTACCTGAGTGGTCAATGGTTGAGCCCCACTAGTCGCCCAGTGTTGACCCATTCAATGACCACGAGGGTGTTGAGTCCGATGCCCCGTATTTTTGAGACGGCTTCTAATCGGAACGCAGAAGTCAGCGATCGAGGCCTACTGCTGTTGCTGGGCCGAGTCACTGATGGTGACGACGCCCGTGGCCTCGCGAGACATCCATGGCACGAACGGCAGCGCCTCGCCGGCGATCCCCAGCCGCGCCGGGCCGACGCTCACGCCGACGGCCAGCTCGCTTCTCACCGCGCTCTTGCCCTTGAAGACTCCGCGCGTCGGCGGCACGTCGGCGTAGTCGCGGCCGACCGCGACTCTGATGTGCCGATCGCCGGCGAGCAGGTTGTTGGTCGGGTCGAAGCCCACCCAGCCGAGATCCGGGAGGAGCGCCTCCACCCAGGCGTGTGTCGCGCCGTCGTGCGAGCGATCGAGACTGTCGTCCCGATGAAAGAGGTAGCCGCTGACGTAGCGGCACGGGATGCCGACATGCCGCAAGAGCGCCGTCATGATGTGGGCAAAGTCCTGGCAGACGCCCTTGCACGCCTCGAGCGCTTCGTCGATCGGCGAGTCGACGCGTGTGCTCTTGGGGCTGTACTCGAATCGGACCGCGATCTCGGCCGTCAGCCGTCGCAGCAGGGTCATCGGATCCTCGTCTCGGCCGACGCTCAGTTCGCCAGCCAACCCGAGCAGGCGCTCGGTCGGCCTGGCGAAGGTCGACGGGTTCAGCATCTCCCAGTGCTCACCCGACGCGACGATGGCGTCGAGCTGCGGCCAGGCGTTGATGCCCAGCCGATCCGGCAGCGGTGGCGACGGCGTGCACTCGACGAGCGCTTCAGCCGTCACCGTCAGCCGCGAATGGCGGCCGGGAATGTTGAAGTGATGCACGATGTTGCCGTCGTGGTCCTGATACATCATCACGCGCGAGGCCGGATTCGTGCTGAGCCCGAACTGGATGCAGCGCTGCGTGCCATCGCTGCGCGGCTGCTTGCGCGCCTCCATCATGCTTTCGGTGATGGGCGTCTCGTAGGTGAAGCGCGTGATGTGCCGGACGGTGTAGTGCATCGGTCAGCGGCGCCTCACGACGGCAAAGCCGCCTCGATCGGGTACGCTATATAGGTCTGATACAACGCCTGGTGAATCTGCGAGCAGTAGCGGACTATGCCGTCGACGTAGTGATGCGGATCGTCGCTCAGAATCTCGTCCACCTGACCGTAGTCGAGCGTGGCGTGCAGCCGTCCGGCGATTCGCTCAGCCCGCTCGCCGGCGCTGCGGCCGGTCAGCTGGGCGATGCTGCGAATCGACGACTCGACTTGCGCCGACGCGAATCGCACCGAGCGCGGTGATTCGGGGTTGAGCAGGAGGAATTCGGCAATCCGCTCACGTCTGAGGTCCGCGGTGTAGCAGCGGCAGTAGGCGTCGAGGGCGCAGCACGAACGCAGCAGACCTACCCACTCGCGGTGATTCTTGTGCCCCAGCTCGGCACCGCCGGTCTCGGTGTGATCGCGGAAGTACAGGTCGAGGAGCGCCGCCGTCGAGCTCGCGCGCTCGAGGAACCGGCCGACTTGCAGATACTGCCAGCCCTCTCCGTGCCCCATCGTCGCATCCGTGATGCCCTGGAAGAGGTGCACGCCTTCGATGACCATCCGAAGGACGTAGTGAGGCCGGGCCGACCAGACGCCGTCGGCCTGCGCCTGCCTGAGGCGCAAGTACAGAGAGTTCAGCTGCTCCCACATGTCCGAGCTGATCTCCTCGCGGACCTGGCGGGCGTTCTCGCGCGCCGACGTCACCGACGACGCGACCGACTCCGGGTTCGCCAGGTCGAAGATCAACGTGTCGACCAGCGCCGCTGGACTGCGCGGCGACTCGGCGGGCGAAGACAGGCGAAGGCCGGCATAGAGGCGCTCGAAGTCCCAGCCGTCCGCGTTGCCGATGCGGTCGAGGCCGAGATCCAGCCTGATGTCGATGACCCGAGACGAGTGCTCGGCTCGCTCCAGATAGCGGCTGATCCAGTAGAGGCCGTCGGCGACGCGGGATAGCAGCATCTCTAGTCCTGCAGGACCCACGTGTCTTTGCTGCCGCCGCCCTGCGAAGAGTTCACGACGAGCGAGCCCTTGCGCAGCGCCACACGGGTCAGGCCGCCCGGCACGATGGTGACCTCGTCTCCGTACAGCACGTACGGGCGCAGGTCGACATGGCGCGGCTCGACCTTCTGGTTGATGAAGCAAGGCGACTGCGACAGCGAGAGCGTCGGCTGCGCGATGAAATTGCGCGGGTCGGCCAGGATTTTGCCGCGGAACTGCTCGCGCTCGGCGGCGGTGCTGTGCGGACCGATCAGCATGCCGTAGCCGCCCGATTCACCGACGGCCTTCACCACCAGTTTGTCGAGATTCTCCAGGACGTGCTGCCGCGACGCCGATTCGCTGCAGAGGTACGTCTCGACGTTGTCGAGAATCGGCTCCTCACCGAGGTAGTAGCGGATGATCGCCGGCACGTAGGCGTACATCGCCTTGTCATCGGCGATGCCGGTCCCGATGGCATTCGCCAGCGAGACGTGGCCGGCGCGGTAGGCATTCAACAGGCCGGCGACGCCGAGTTGCGAGTCGGCTCTGAACGCCAGCGGATCGAGGAAATCGTCGTCGACCCGCCGATAGATGACGTCGACCCGCCGCAACCCGGATGTCGTCCGCATGTAGACGATGTCGTCGTGAACGAGCAGGTCGCGGCCCTCGACGAGCGCGACGCCCATCTCGCGCGCGAGGAACGCGTGCTCGAAGTACGCCGAGTTGCCGACGCCCGGCGTCAGCACGACGATCGTCGGATCGGGGCGGTGCGGCGCGAGGGCTCTGAGCGTGGCGAGCAGCGCCTGGCCGTAGTGGGCGATCGGACTGACGTCGTAGCGATCGAACAGCCCCGGCAGCACCCGCTTCATGACCTCGCGGTTCGCGAGCATGTAGGAGACGCCGCTCGGCACGCGCAGGTTGTCTTCGAGCACGACGAACCGGCCATCCTGCAGGCGGATGAGGTCGGTTCCGGCAATCGACACGTAGATGTCGCGGTGCACCGGCACGCCGCGCATCTCGCGACGATAGTGCCGGCAGCTCTGAATGAGCTCGCGCGGCACGACGCCGGCCGACAGAATCCGGCCCTCGTGGTAGACGTCTTTGAGGAACAGGTTGATCGCCGTCAAGCGCTGCTTGAGTCCGCGCTCGACCGGCTCCCACTCGGAGCGCGTGAGGATGCGCGGCAGCAGATCGTACGGAAAGATGCGCTCGGTGCCCTGGTCATCGCCGTAGACGGTGAAGGTGATGCCCTGCGTGAGGAAGGCGCGGTCGGCCTCGGACTGGTACTGCACCAGTTCGGGCGCCGACGTCGCGGCGAGCGCCTGCATCAGCCCGCCGCAGTGCCGGCGAGGCGCGCCGCGGGGCTCGAACATCTCGTCGTAGGCCTCGCCGAGCTGGTAGGTCGAGAACAGCTCGGACACAGAGGCAGGGCCGGCGGACGGCTGCGCGAACATGCGGCGTGATCTCAACGGTCAGGGCGTCGGGCGCGGCGGCGAATCGGCCGTGGACAAAAGTGTAGGCGATTTCCTGGCTGGCCGACAGCGGTGTCGTTATTGTCCGGCCCGCACGAACGTGCCACCCTCCGCGCGCCGCAGGAACGACGATTCGACGAGGCTTTCGACCACCCGCCGGCAGACGGAATCGTCCATGCCCCACAGGCGGGAGGCCTGCTTCTGCGTCAGACGCAGACCGGGCATTTCCAGGAACTCGGCACGGACGCGGGAGACGAGGGCATAGAACTCCATGAAACACTCCAAAAATCGAGTCAGCGACGGGAACGGCGAAGAGCGGAAGGGGGCCGCGGAGACCGACGCGCGTGTCGGCCTCCGCGGGAACCACCGGGTGAGAGACTGGAGGCTCAGTCTTTCGCCTGCTAGATGAGCAAGAGGTGCGCCACGGCGCAAACAGCCGGGGTGGCGTAGGGTGAAGGAGCGATTTACCTAAGGTTTCCGGCTATTGTCGCCGTCGGACGCCGGTCCGAGCCTCGCTGGTGGACCTACCAAAACGTAGGATGGCCCTCGACTCGCGACAAGGAGGTCGGATTCACGCCGGAGAGACCGCGGCGTCACGTCGTTTCGTTGCGCATCATGCGGGGCAGCGATCTTGCTCACCGCCGAGTCAGACGATCAAGAATGAGTGACTCTCCAACAAGGAGCCCGGCCATCATCTCCTACGAAGGATCCCTGCTCTGGACGCTCGAAGAAATCGGCCGCCTGACATCGGGCAGCGGTGACCCGGCCGAGACCCTCGGCAACATCGTTCACCTGATTCAGCGCCGCTTTGCGACCGACGTCTGTTCCGTCTACCTGCTCGAGTCGGACCGCACCAATCTCGTGCTCGCGGCCACAGTCGGCCTCCGGCCGGAAAGCGTTGGCCGCGTGCGCATGCGCATCACCGAAGGGCTCGCCGGTCTCGTCGCCGAGCAGCTGGCGCCGCTGGTGCTGGCCGACGCGGCGTCGCATCCGCGCTTCAAGTACTTCCGCGAAGCCGGTGAGGATCCGTACCGATCGTTTCTCGGCGTTCCCCTCATGGACCGCGGTCTCCTGCAGGGCGTCCTGGTCGTGCAAACGATCGAGCCGCGCGCGTTCGAAGAGCACGACGTGCGGATGCTGGTCACCGCCGGCGCACAGCTCGCGCCGATCGTCGGCGAAGCGAGGGCCGTCGGCCAGACGGTGGCACCGGCGCACCGCCGGCTGTCAGCACTCGCGCAGAATCTGTGGTGGAGTTGGGATGACGACACGACCAGTCTCTTCCGCGAGCTCGATCCGACGCTCTGGCGCGGCCTCGACAACAACCCGATTGCGCTGCTGCAGCAGGTGCCGATTGAAAAGCTCGAGAAGCGCGCGTCCGAGCTCGCGCTGCACAGCCGCATCAATTACGCCTACCGCCGCATGAAGGAGTATCTGAACGCGACGCACACCTGGGGCGCCCGCCATGCCGGCGTGCTGCGGGCGCGCCCTGTCGCCTATTTCTCGGCCGAGTTCGGCCTGCACGAATCGATTCCCATCTACTCGGGTGGCCTGGGGATTCTGGCCGGCGATCACATCAAGAGCGCGTCCGATCTCGGCGTGCCCCTGGTCGGCGTCGGGCTCTATTACGACCAGGGTTACTTCCGGCAGGATCTCGACGCTGACGGCTGGCAGCGCGAGGACTACATCAAGGTCAATCACGCCCAGCTGCCGATGCAGCCGGCCGTGGGCGCCGACGCCCCGGTGCTCATCCGCATAGAGACGCGGACCGGGGCGATTCTGGCACGCGTGTGGAAGCTCGCCGTCGGCCGCAGCACGCTGCTGTTGCTCGACTCGAACGTCGAAGGCAACCAGCCCGAGGATCGGCAGCTCACCGCGCGCTTGTACGGCGGCGACAGCCGGGTCCGCATCCGGCAGGAGCTGCTGCTCGGCGTCGGCGGCATGCGGGCGCTCGCGGCGCTCGGCATCTCGCCGGGCGTCATCCATCTGAACGAGGGCCACAGCGCTTTTGGCGGTCTCGAACTGGTCAGACAGCGGATGATCACCGAAGGCATCGACTCCACCGAAGCCATCCGGCGTGTGTCGAGCCAGATCGTGTTCACGACGCACACGCCGGTGCCGGCCGGGCACGATCGCTTCGACTCGGCGCTCGTCGACGAGCATCTCGGCCCGCTTCGCGATTCGATGGGCATCAGCCACGACCAATTCATGGGTCTCGGGCGGGTCAACCCATACGACTCGGGCGAAGAGTTCTGCATGACGGTGCTCGCGCTGCGGCTCTCACGTCGCGCGAACGCAGTGTCGTCTGTGCACGGGCAGGTATCGCGCGCCATGTGGGTCGGTCTCTTTCCCGGCATGGTCGAAGAACAGGTGCCGATCGGCCACATCACCAACGGCGTTCACGTGCAGACGTGGCTCGCGCCGCAGATGCGCCAGGTCTACGACCGCCACATGGGTCCCGACTGGCCACAGCGCGCCAGCGACCCGGGCTTCTGGGAGGCCATCGATCGCGTGGACGACGGGGAGTTGTGGGAGACGCACCAGACGTTGAAGGCGAGACTGGTCGAGTTCGCGAGGCAGCGCGTGGTGCGTCAGGCCGAGCGGCGGGGTGAGTCACCGCAAGAGGTGGGGCAGTTGAAGCGTGCATTGAGCGTCGATGCCCTGACCATCGGCTTCGCGCGGCGCTTCGCGACCTACAAGCGGGCGAACCTCTTCCTCCAGGACATCGACGCGATCGCCGCGCTCGTCAACCATCCGCAGATGCCGGTGCAGTTCGTGTTCGCCGGCAAATCGCACCCGCTCGACGGACCCGGCAAGGCCGTTCTGCAGCAGGTGGCGCGGCTGATGCGCGATCCGCGCTTCGCCGGCAAGCTGCTGTTCATCGAGGACTACGACATCAACGTCGGGCGGCATCTCGTGCAAGGCGTGGACCTGTGGATCAACAACCCGCGGCGGCCGCTCGAAGCCTGCGGCACGAGCGGCGAGAAGGTCGTGCTGAACGGCGGGCTCAACATGTCCATTCTCGACGGATGGTGGGCCGAGGCGTACGACGGCCTGAACGGTTTCGCGATCGGCATGGGGGAAACCCACAGCGACGTCGAGACGCACGATGCGCGAGACGGCCAGGCGCTGCTGTCGACGCTCCGCAATCAGGTGATTCCGCTCTATTACGAGCGGGACCAGGACGGG
>JBKPSC010000045.1:0-10736 GCA_046734915.1 Acidobacteriota bacterium
GCGCCGACCAGCACTTCAATGCAGACAAGGTTGCCAAAGAACTGGCGCTGTACCGTCGAAAGGGCCCGAGACCAACGACCGCTCATCGAACACGCGCTGCAGCTCGCAAAAACCGGCTTCGCGATGTCGTATCCGAGGAACCGTTGGTTCGTGAGAGCCGGTATTTGGTTCGAGAATGCGATGCGCCGTCGTCGCGGCAACTCGTTTCGCGCATTTGTCCATCCGCCTTCGGAAATGACGCGGATCGTGGAAAGGGCGGGGTTCGAGCTCGCGAGTCGACGACGTACGCCAGCGTGGTCAACTGATGTTTTTGTGAAGCGGTCCTGAATCCTGCGCTCTCTAGAGTCTCTCGATCGTCAGCGCAGCGTAGGTACGCTCGAGATTCGCGGTGAGCCGCTTGAATTCATGGAGATCCCGCAAGCATTCCAGATACGGATCGATCCGAAAAAATGGCCAGCAGGGAAACCCAGCTTCTACCGTGCGCTCGAGCCAGGCCATGGCCTTGTCTGTCTCTCCCAGTGCTCCATAGATACAGGCGATCTCATGATACGTGTGATGGGTATGGCCGAACGAACGCGGCGAATCCAAAGCTTTGCGGATGCATTGAAGCGCCATCTCCCTCTGGCCGCGGCGTGCGTGTAACATGCCCTGCGCGCCGATGTTGAGCGGCTCGTCGGGCCACTGTTTCAAACACGCCGCCACTCGCTGTTCGGCAGCAGCCAAATCTCCCGTGTAGAGCGCAGCGGTCGCGTAGCCGTGAGCATCGTACATGCTCATTTGCCTTTGGGGGAGCTTGCTGGCCTCGACTTCCAGACGCGCGAAGTCTCCGCTCGTCAAGTAGAACCACCACAGATTTCCAGTCTCTGCCTTCGGATTCGACCGTTGCGCCCGTTCGTGCGCAATGCGGCACTCCTGCAGGCGACCGATGTGCCAGCAGATCGTCGCCATCCGGTTATGGGCCCGTTCCAGATTCGGCTGCGACGCCAGCACGTGCTCTAGTTCAGCGATGGCCACGGCATGCTGGAAATTCCTCGCCGGGCTCCAGAGAATCCAGGCCTTGGCCAGGTGCCCCTCTGGCAGATCGGGGTCCAACGCCAATGCGCGTTCGCAATGGTCTTCGGCCCGGTCCACCCAGCCCTGCCCGGGCTCGAATTCGAAGTCAAGAATCATCGCCACATGGGCAAGCGTTGCGTGCGCGAGGGCGAACTCCGAATCGCGCTCGACGGCTTCCGAGAGGCGCCGCACGACGGTCCGGAGTCTTTCCGCGCTCTTGGAAAAGCTCTCTTGCAGGCCGACGATAAATGCCTCATACGCACGAGGATTGCTGCTGTAGCGATCGCGTGATTTCCGCGCCACGGGAACGAAGCGGCTATGCAGGGCTTTGATGACGTGCCGTCCTACCTCGTCTTGCACGTCGAACATATTTTCGAGATTGAAATCGTACCTTTCCGAGAAGGTCACCTTCTGGATCGCCGCGTCGAAAAGCTGCAACGACACCCGCCAGCAGCCGCCCAACTTTTGTACGGTCCCCACCAGAGCATGACGAACTCCCAGGTCGCGGCACACGCCCGCCGGGTCGCCGCCAGCGGCGTAGTTCAGAATTTTCGATGTCGGCGCGACTGCCACATCGTCCAGGTTTGCCAGCATCGTGATCAGTGCGTCTGCGAATCCGAGCGACAGCGACTTGCCTCCTTCGACTTCGCTCAGAAACAGGAACGGGAGTACGGCAATCGACGTAAGCGCGTTTCCGGCCGCGGCTTGCGCTGCTGGTAAAGGCGGCGCCGTGGATCGGCCTGACAGCGCATCGAGGACGGCCAACGCGGTTGGGTACCGTTCTGACGGAGCCTTTCGTAGCAACTTCAGCGCAATAGCTGCGACTTCTTGGCTTGCTGTGGAGGTGGAAACTATTTCCGGCGACTCATCGTGCAGAATCGCATGTAGCGTGTCCACATTTGTGGTGCGACGCCAGGGATGCCTTCCCGTGAGCATTTCAAAGAGAATGATCCCGAATGCGAACAGGTCGCTCCGCGGATCCAGCGTCGCTCCCCGAATCTGCTCTGGAGACATATAAGCCACAGTCCCCACGATTTCACCAGTGAGACTGTTGTCGGACGACTCCATGCTGTCCGTGCGCAGGAGATCCGTCGAAGCAATCCATTTGGCGAGGCCGAAATCCAGAACTTTTACTTGGCCGTCCGCACGAATCATCACGTTTTCGGGCTTCAGGTCACGGTGCACCAGACCGACGCTGTGTGCAGCGTCCAACGCTTCCAGCACCTGTGTTGCGATCCTGAGACCCTGCTCGAGAGGAAGCGCGCGCTGAAACCAGTCTCGCAGCGTCTCGCCCTCCACCAGTTCCATGACCAGGTAATTCGACCCGACGTCGTACAAGGTACAAACGTGCGGATGATTCACAACCGAGATCGCACGAGTTTCGCGCTTGAAACGCTTGTTCGCGGAGATCTTGATCGCCACTTTTCGGCCAAGACGTGTGTCGACGGCCTGGAACACCTGCGCCATGCCTCCCGCCCCAATCAACTTTTCGAGTCGATAAGGCCCAAGGAGGTCGCCAGGGACGGCCTGTATTCGCGCCGCGTTTCGATCTTCCAGCAAGCCCGCGGCGACATCGCCAGGCGTCTTCTCCAAGAAGCCGCTCCCCGCTGCGTCTGCTACCAACATCTGCTCCAGCTCGCGGCGAAGTTCGTCGTCTCCGCCACACGCGTCGGAGAGGAAGGCTTGGCGTGCTTGAAGATCGAGGCGCGAAGCCACCTCGAAAAGCTGCGTCATCAACCCATATCGCTCCTCAGGCGTCACGACGACCGAGTTCCTTGTGAAGCCAAGCCTTGGCGGCGCGCCAATCCAGCATGACGGTCTCAGCAGATACGTTGAGTAGATTCGCTGTCTCTTCTATCGTGAATCCTGCAAAGAAGCGCAGCTCGACAACGCGCGCTTGCCGCGCGTGAAGTTGTCCTAGCCGAGTCAGCGCTTCATCCAACATGATGAGGCCTGTCAACCGTTCATCGGAGACGATGATTCCCTCCTCAAGGGATACGCTCGGCACAGCGCCCCCACGCTTGGCCGCGTGCCTCGCGCGCGCGTAATCCACCAGCACGTGTCGCATGGCTTTCGCGGCGACACCGTAAAAGTGCACGCGGCTGTTCCAATGTTTTTCGGAATCACCCGCCATCCGCAGCCAGGCTTCGTGGATCAGCGCCGTGGTCTGCAGCGTGTGACCTGGATTCTGGCCGCGCATCTGATGGCGGGCCATCTTGTGCAACTGCGCGTACACAAGAGGCATCAGCTGCTCTAACGCCGCCTGGTTGCCACGGCTCCATTCGTTGAGTAGTTCCGTGACGTTTGGCTGCATGCGTTCGGCTGGATGACCGCAGAGTATACGCCACGCCCGGCATTACAGGTTTTCCGCAAACGAGTCGATCGCCGCCGGCGTGATGCGATCGACCCATCAGGGAATATCCGAGCCGCTCCGGCATCGCGATCCCATCTCGAAGTGGAAATCGCCCTGCGGGTTGGCCGCCACGCGCTGGAAAAATCGCTCGTTATAGATGGCGTAAGGGGGCGGAGGAATTACCTTGCGCAGTTCATTGGACAGCTAGGGAGCCGCCTTAACCTATCGCCCCAGGTTCAGTCGAGCACCCAGCATCACGCGTCGTGGATCGATGAATACAGTTGCCAAGCCGAAATTCGGGCTATAGAGGTTGTCCGTAGCGAGCCCCTCTTCAGTGGCTTGGTTGAACGCGTTCAGCACGTCCAGGAGTAGTTCGACTCGTCCGAGGCCACCGACGGCCATTGACTTCGACACCCGCACATCCACCAACGTCTGCGACCGCAGGCGTCGCGTTCCGCGCGGCTCGAGCAGAATGCGCTGGTCGCCTTGCGGCAACAAAATCTGGGCGCTGGCCGCCCATGGTTTACCGGAGTAGTACTGCAGGTTGCCAGCGACGTGGAGCCCGATGCGCGGCACTTGCCAGAATGAGGCAGCGCGGAACATGTGGGGCCGATCGTTTGGCAGCCGACCGGTGGCGTTGGTCAGGCTGTTTGGATCGCGGCCGAAGGTCCCCCCACCGAGAGTGCTACTGAATTGCGGATCGGCGGCAGCACCGCCGCTCGAGGGCTGCAGACCGTGAGTTCTCGACCACGTGTAGGAGGCAAACGCGTGCCACCCGTTGGATTGGCGCTTTTCAAAAGCTGTGACGAGGCCGCTATACGTCAGTGAGTAGTCGTGCTGGTTGGTCAAAAGGAATCGCCGGCTCGCGGTGCCGTTCGTCAGCACGAGGACCGGCACCACCTTGCCGTCCACCATCGTGCGTGTCTCCTCCCGGTAGATCCCGCCGGTATCCGTCCAGCCGATGAAGTCGCTGCCGTTCTTTCTGACGTAGGCGATCGCTACCGAGAGTCCGCGACCGAGCTCGCGATCCACACCTACTGAGTACTCGTCCGTCTGCGGTGCCCCGGTCTCGGGGTCCAGGCTCAGATTGGTTTTGGGATCGACCACTGACACGAGGCGGGTATACCCGCCAGTGGCCAGGTCGAAGGCCATGGTCGTAATTGGAGTTTGGCCTGGGTGAATCGGTGCAAGCTCGCCGGTCAGCACACCCTGATGGAACCGCCCGTAGCTCGCTCGCAGCATCGTGCGTCCGTCGGCGGTGAGCTTCGCTGTCACGCCGAGGCGTGGTGACCAGACGTTCCAGGTATACAGTGTGCCAAGACCCATGACGGTTGCGTCCGTTTCACCTCCTGTGAAATCGCGGGCGGGCAGGTCGGGGCTGATCGCGCGGCTGTGGTCGAACCTGATGCCGGCGTTAATGGTCAGGCGATCTCCGATGGTCATCGCCTCGCTGGCGAATGCGCCAGTCGTGATGAACTCGCCACCTGGAGTGGCTGGATCTCGCGAGACCGACTGGAATGGCTGGCCGCTGCTGTCGATGTATCTCACGCCAGTGGGGATGATTCCCAACGCATCGTGATGGCCCTTCTCCGCTTGACCGCCCACTTTCCACTCATGGTCGGCACCGAATAGCCCGGGACGGTAGTGCGTCAGCGTCACTTTCGCAGTCGTCCGGCGGAGGTTGAGGTCGCCGAAGCTTTGTGGGCCCCCGCTCGACACACCAGTAATGCGATCGAACCGATTTGGCGTCGTGATGCTGCCGCTGGCCGGGTCATTGTGCTGCGAGAGCACGAACTGGCCCACACGGGCGTCCCACAGAGTGTTGCTGGAAGGCGTGTGCGTTATATGCGCAAAGGTCGTCGTCGGCACTCTTCCGTTGAGTCGCAACGTCGTTTCAAACGGCGTGACCAGCGTCGGCCGCTCGGGATTGACCCAGAACTCGTTATGAAAGCTCGAGAGCAAGCGCAGACTCGGCGCGATCTGCCACGTCAGCTTGGCGAACAGCTTGTCCTGTTCATATTGTCTCGGGAACGCAGGGTCCGTGCCCGGCTGACTGTCGTAGTCGCGAAGGAACTGATATCCCGCGAAGAACCATACTCGATCGCGCACGATCGGCCCACCGAGGTTGGTGGTGAAGTCACTGTATCGTTCGCGCTCGTAGCCGCTCTGCGGCTGCGTTCCGTTTTGGACTGGAAGGACGACCGGCTGCGAGGTCAGGCCGGCGCTCTGCCAGTAGTACGACGCGTCGTATTGAAGAGCGTTGCCACCCTGCCTGGTGACGACGTTGAACACCGCGCCTTGGATGTTGCCGAACTCGGCGGAGGCACCAACCGTCTGCACCTGCACTTCCTGAATGACGTCGATACCGGGTTCGGCTACGGCCCCGCCGCTGCACGGACAGGTGAAATTGGTGCCGTCAAGCAGGAAGGCGTTCTCGTTGACGCCCGATCCGAGCGTCGAGACGCTGTTGCTGGTGCCGCTCGTCGGCGAGGTGGGTGAGACACCGGGCGCGACTTTGATCAAGTCGAACAGGCTGTAGCGCCTTCCGGGAATCGCTTTGATGTAGTCGGCGGCAAATCGCGTCTCGAATCCGCTGCCTCGCGCCTCGATGCGCGAACCCCCCGCGACCTCGATGGCCTCGGTGACAGCCGCCACCGTCAGCACGACGGAGCGTTCAATCGTCGCTCCGGCTCCCACGACAACGTCCTTGTCATGGTGCGCGACGAACCCCGGCATCTCGATTTCGAGACCATATAGGCCCGGAGGCAGCGCCTGGAATCGCATTTGGCCCTTTTCGTTGGTCGGGGATGTCACGGGCCCCCCAATGAGAGCCGGCGAGCTCACGGTTACGAGAGCGCCCGGAAGGACACCACCTTGCACGTCGCGAACTGTGCCGATCAGCGTTCCGGTGAGTCCTTGCGGCAAGCCGGTTCGTGGCAGCAGGCAGAAGAGAAGAACAAAGAGCGAATACCGCCTTAGGTTCATACCGAATCCCCTCGTCCTATAACGCGCAGTGGCCGCGCAAATTCCCTCAGAGGGAGAGTTCTGGCCCGTGGCTCCTGGTGCGGAGATCATGGAATCGTGGGGCGCGTGGCCGCGCCGAGCCTCACGGCAACGGTACGCGGTACAGGTTCCGTTGCGTCGTCGTGCGGTAGAACGCATAGACATCCGGTGACCGACCGGGCACCATCCAGGCGTTCACTCTCCGCGCGCCCGGGAGTTTGGCGATCTGCTCCTCGGTAACGAATCCTTCCGCGGGCACTGCTGGAAGTGCCTCTCCTGAGCGCAGCGGTACGAGATAGCTGCGGTCCTCAGGGACGGGGCCCCCCACTATAGACAGCCGGGTGCCATCGGATGACCAATTTAGCCCGACGGAACTTCCGATCACGATCGGCGACGCGCCATCCAGCGAGAACGCAAACCACCGTGAATTCCATCCGAGAATCCATCGGCCATCAGGCGATACCTCGCCGAGCAGGGCGATGGGTTGATCGCTCACTCTCTGCAGGCCACTGCCATCGGCGCGAACTCGATAGATAAAAGTCGCCGCTCCTTCGGGACGTCGGAAGTAGATCGTTCCGTCAGGTCCGAACCTCGGTTGGCGTGCCTCGATATTTGGAACCTGTTGCGGCGGCAGTCTTCGATCCACTCTCGCGAGCCACAACCGGGATCTGCCATCCTGATCACTGGCTTCCATCACCAGTTGCTGGCCATCGTTTGAGATGTCGTAGGCAATGGTCTGCAACCCTGGGCTCAGACTCTCGGAGCGCGTCGTCGTCAAGTTGGCAATTCGCAAGTCACCCGGCTGTGGGTAGCTGCCAAGTGTGTTCACGACTCTGTAGAGAAGCGTCTGTCCATCGCGTGTGAATCGAGCGTCGACGGCGCTACCCTCGAGTGAAACCTGCCGCTCTTCGCCGTTATCGTGAAGCCAGAGCGACATGCTGCGCAGCGCTACGGCTGTGACCAGAGAACGGCCATCGGGAGACACGGCGATGCCTTCCTCTTCGGTCGGGCCCGAGGTCACCTGCTCCGGTTCGCCATCGGGAAACCGCTGCCGCCAGACATGATTCGTACCCCCCGCGTTGGAGGTGACATAGATCCATCTCCCGTCTGGAGACCATGCGCCAAACGTGCAACCGGCATCTGGGGGTCCCACCAGCCGACCGGAGGACGATCCATCCATGGGCACAACGCGGCACGGAGTCCACACGTGGTTCTGGTCCATTTCGACCAGCAGGACCGACTGTCGATCAGGTGAGACGTAAGACAAGTGCGCCATGCCCTGTGTGTGTTCGGGCAAGTAGATATTTCGCCGGCCCGCGTTGTCCTCTGCGGCCGACACGATTCCCATGTGAGGGTTCTCCTTCATCTCGGAGAACAGGAGCTGTCCGGGACCCGTCCAGATCAACCCGGAGGCGTTCTTCCACGTCAGTTGCGGCGTTCCTCCGAGCACGGGAACCGTCCATGTGCTCCAGCCAAATTGGGGATCGACGGTGGTGTACGCGATCCGCTTACCGTCGGGCGAAAACGTCGGGCTCATCTTTGGAAGCTTGTCGTTCGTCAATTGAACTGGCTCCCCATCTGGAAGCAGCTTCACGTACACCTGACCGAGCGCAAAAGGAACGATCGAATTCGATTGACCGCGAACGAACGCGACTATCCGGCCGTCCGGTGAGAGGGCCGGATGGATGACGGAGTCAGGCAGGTTCGTCAACTGGACCCACTCCGAGCGGTCCGCCAAGCGCGCAGGCGTCCTGAGCCACACTCCGACGCCGATGGCGACAACCGCGATGACGGCCGCCGCGATTGCCACGATGCGCCATCGATTCCATCCGCGCTGACATCGTTCGATAGTGTCGCGCGCCTCGGCGATGTCCTGCAGACGACGTGAGGCATCCTTCTCGAGGCAGCGGCGAAGCAGATCGCGAACGCCGGCCGGTGTCGAGCCGGGCAGCGCTTTCCAGTCAGGATCCCGCTCCAGAACGGCGGCGAGGGTATCGGTGACGGTGTCTCCCTGGAACGCCGTCTTTCCCGACAGCATTTCGTACAGCACGCATCCGAACGCCCAGATGTCCGTGCGTTTATCGACCGACGTCCCCCGCGCCTGTTCAGGGCTCATATACGCGGCGGTGCCGGCAATCAAGCCGCCGCGCGTGGCGTCGATGACCGTCGGCGCCTGCGTGAAGTCCAGCCCCGGACCCTCGCCCGTCACGACCTTCGCGATGCCGAAGTCGAGCAGCTTTACGACGCCGTTGCGCGTGATCTTGACGTTGCCCGGCTTGAGGTCGCGGTGGGTGATGCCCTTCTCGTGTGCCGCCTCGAGCGCATTGGCAATCTGTCCGGCGAGCGTAAGCGCTTCCTTCAGTCGAAGGCCAGGCGGCGATGATCCGGCCACGTCCGCCAGTTTCTGTGCGAGCGTTTCTCCTTCGACCAGTTCGAGCACCAGGCCGCGCACGCCGTCGCTTTCTTCCAAGCCGTGAATGGCGGCGATGTTCGGATGGTTGAGAGCGGCGACTACTCGCGCTTCGCGTTCGAGACTTGCAACGCGGCCGGCGTCCGCGGTGAGGGCCTGCGGCAGCACCTTGATGGCCACATCGCGTCCCAGTTTTGTGTCGTGCGCCTGGTATACTTCGCCCATACCGCCCCGGCCGAGAAGTGACCGCACTTCGAAGCTCCCGAGCCGCCGCCCGACGAGCAGGGCACTGACATCGCTGACAGGAACACTCACGGCCGCCATTGGACCGCCGACAAACTTGAGGAACTCGTTCGTCCCGACTGGTTGGTCGAGCAGCGATTCGACCTCGAGTTGCAGGTCGGTATCACCGTTGCATTCGCGGGCCAAAAACGCCGGCCGATCCACGGGGACCCGCCTGCGCGCGGCTTCGTACAGTGTTTTGACTCGATCCCAGCGCTCAGGCGTCATCGCACCCATGCTCTGCTCCTCTTAGCCGCGGTTGACTACTCCAAAGCAAAGCTGACGGTAACAAGGGGGGACATTGGCGCTCCGCTCGTAAGATGAGGTCTTTAGTAACGGGTCAGGGCTATGCCAGGTTGTTCTCTGATTGAGTTCACGTAATCAGCGCCAAAAACCTGTAATGCCGGGCGGGGCGCGCCGCGGCGGCTAACGCGCAGAAGAGCGGAGATCTACCTCACATGGTGGCGGCGAAGCCTTGTTACGCCGGGAGGACTGGCCTATGCTCACCCATCTCACATGACCGACAACCTTCCGCTGCGATCAGGCGTCACTGAGCTCCTCATCGCGTGGAGCGACGGCCGCCGTGACGCGCTCGAGAACCTCATACCGCTCGTCTATGAGGACCTCCGGCGATTAGCCGCGGGGTACATGCGGCAGGAGGCGGCCGGCCATGCGCTTCAGCCGACGGCACTGGTCCACGAAGCCTATGTGCGGCTCATCGATCAGAAACAGGTCAAGTGGCGCAATCGCGCCCACTTCTTCGGTGTGGCGGCCAGCATGATGCGCAGGATTCTGGTCGATCACGCCAGACGACGGCGCGCAGAGAAACGCGACGGCAACCGGGAGCGCGTGACGTTGACCGACAACGAGGTCGCCGCGGAAGGCCCGCGTGAGATCGATGTCCTCGCTTTGCACGAGTCGCTCGAACAGCTCGCAACGTTCGACCCTCAACAAGAGCGGATCGTCGAGCTCCGGTACTTCGGGGGACTGACGATCGAGGAGACTGCGGAAGTTGTCGGAGTGTCACCCGCGACGGTCGTGCGCGAGTGGACGATCGCCAAAGCGTGGCTGCGTGCCAATTTGTCGCGGCAGTCACTCTAAGAAGAGTGAAAATCGGCCCGCAGCCGTGATCGAACATGTGCGCGTCACGCCCAGATCACGATCAGTCGTGTTCCGTTCGACTGGCGACGAATCCGTGGGTTCGACCATTGCCGTCTACGTAGGCCCCCACGATGTGACCGCGCGAGTTGATGCCAAACGCCCGCGTTGTAGTCGCCCCCGGGTAGTCCACGGCTCGGAATCTGAGGTTCGCCCACAGAAATCCGTGAAAGCCAGCTGCATCGCGGTACACACCCACGACATCGCCGCTCGGATTCACATCCCAGGCAGCTGTAAAGGTGCTTCCTGGCACGTCGAACGGAATGAAGGTGCCGCCAGACAGGAGATAGGCTCGGCCTGTCATCGTGTCCATATCGGTATAGAGCCCCACCACCAACTCCCCGTCCGGTGTGGCGCCGTTGTTCATCGACGCAAACGCGCCGATCTCCGCGAACTCGGCGAGATCCTGGCCGTTCATGGCGATTCCGCGCATGGTGGTCATCAAGTCATTGTCGTGCCGGCAACCGAGGATCAAGC
>JBKPSC010000046.1:0-19843 GCA_046734915.1 Acidobacteriota bacterium
GGAGAGCGGCGCCTGGGGCCTTCAAGGCTGGACGCGAATCCAGCTCTCTCCGGCCGCGGAAGAATCGATTGGCGAGGCGTTGACGCTTGCCTGGCAGAGTGCGTTGAAAACGCCTACCAAGCCTCGCGCTCGCCGCAAGAAGCGCGGCTAATCGTTGACGGACCCCAGGGGTTGCGCCGCCGATGCCGCCCGTAGCGGCGATGGCCCACTGACGCGGGCGGGCGTGTAAGACCGGAAGAAAGCCGGTTCCGCGATAGTAGGCAGTTCCTCACTGGGCCGTGGCGCGAGAGCTTCGGAAACCATCCTGTCCCGTCGATCGAGCGTTCCGTAGTACGCGTCCTCGAGCGAATCGAGTACACAGTCCCATGTAAATCGCCGCTCGACGACCGCCCGGTTGTGACGGCCCATGGCTTCGATACGGCTGCCCGATCGCAGCACGTCGACGAGTGCCTCGGCCAAGGCGGCCGAGTCGTCGGGCGCCACGAGGCGTCCACCACGATCATCCACGATGTAGGCTGGCCCCCCGACGTTTGTGGAGACGACTGGGACACCGCAAGACATCGCCTCGAGAATCGACGTCCCGAACGGCTCCCCGGTGGAAGGCAGGCAGTACACCGCATGGGAGCGAATCATTTCGGGCACATCGGCCGGGCTCGAATGGCCGACGACTCGGATCGCGTCCCGCGCCGGGTGCCGCTCGATCGCAAACCGGACCAGCTGTTCGTCCGGTCCATGGCCGGCGATGGTCAGGGTTGCCTCGGGGAGCTGCTCCCGAACGGCGGCGATGGCGTCGAGCAACGTGAAGATCCCTTTCCGTCGCCAGATGCTGGCGAGAAAGAGCACAGACGGTTCGCCGGGCGTGATCGTTCGTGCCTCGAACGCCAACGGGTCGACGCCATGAGGCACCTCCAGAACGAGCGGACCGCCGGAGCGGGGGGGCGTGATGCGGCTCAAGGCTGCGGCCGTCGTCAGCAGCAGCGACGAGGCGTGACGTTGCTGTAACCGTACGATCCACTGCCGGATGGCCACGCGCCACCCTGAAGAAGGCCCGTTAGTCGCTTCCGGCCAGTCAGGCACGAACGGGCCGAGAACGACCGTATCATGCAGCCCGTACAAGGCCAGACTGAGGCCGGGACAGGCCTGAACGACCTGATGGACCAGATCGAACGACGCCTCGCGCTGCAGCGCCTTGAAGAGGCTCCTGAGGTTCAGCATGAACACCAGACGCCAAAGCGGGCCCCAGGCCCGGGCAACCCGGAGGCGATGGAGCGTCACGCTCGCCGGCATCGACTGCGCGAAATCCATCGAATGCGTCGCGACATGGACGACGTGTCCGCGCTCGGCCAGCCGCCGGATGAACTCCTCAGCGGCCACAGCCTCTTCTTGCGGCAGGCGATTCTCCGTCCGCGCACACGCGTGGAGAACGAAAATCCGCAGGCACTGTCGATCGCTCCGGGGCATCACGCGTACACTCCTCGACGACACAGAGGGAAGAGGCCGCTCACGAAGAGGGGGTCGATGTCTGGTTGAAATCGCGGTGCTGTGCGACGTCGGCGACGAACGGCATCGGCCGTCCCGGCTGCAACGCGAGTGCCACGCTGAGCAAAGTCGATGAGTTTAGTGAGGCAATGCGAAAAGCTCGGCCAGATTGCCCGTCGCGCTCCTTCCTACATCTCTGTAACTGACCTCGACGGTCCTGCCGGGCGTTCGGGTCATGGTTGTCGTCGTGAACTTTGTCCACGATCGACGTAAAGGAATACGCGGCCATCGATCCCCGGGGGCCGGCCAATGCGTGTCGAGCGGATTCGAATCTGGGAGAGAATTTGCGTTGCAGATGAGATGGGTGGCGCTGCTGCTGGTCGTGCTCTTCGCGTGGCCAGCCGGGACCTTGGCGCAAGAACGGCTTCCAATGCGATGGGCCGGCGATCCGGAGGGCGGAGCGCCATATGTCGAAGCAAGCCCGACTGATCCAGACAAGCTTGTCGGCTTCGATGTTGAAATTGCCGAGCTGCTGGCGCGCGGATTAGGTCGCATCCCGCAATTCGTCTTCGTGGCGTTTGCGCAGATCGATCAGTCTGTTGCCCGTGGCGACGCCGAAGTGGGATTGAGCGGCATCGAAGACACCCCGGCCCGCCGGGCCGCGATGGCCGCGACCGTACCGTACTACGAGTTCCACGAAGTGCTGACTGTCCGAAACGCGGACAGGGAGCGGTTCCGAACCCTGGCCGATCTCGCCGGTCGTCGCGTCGGCACGCTCGTCGGTACCATTGCCTACGACCTGCTCCTGGCCGCTGAAAAAGAGCACGGCCTGACTGCGTTGTCGTACGACGACGATGTGCATCCGTTCAGCGATCTCGAGCTGGGTCGGCTCGATGCGGTGCTGCTCGACAACGTCCTCGCCGAACGGCGGATGAAGACCACCAGCGGTCTCACGATTCAGCCGGGGAGCGTGGCGACTAGTCACTACGTCGGGGTGTTCGCGCCCTCGAACGGCGCGCTCCGTGACGAGGTCAACGAGATTCTGCGGCGCGCCATGCGCGATGGGACGCTGGAGCGGATTTTCACGAAATGGGGTGTCTGGAACGACGATCAGCCGCGGCTGTTCGCCAGGGTCCTGGCCGGCGACCCACTGCCGCCGGTGGTTGATTCGACTGGTCGCAGCATTCTTGCCGCCGGGTCGCGGTGGGAGGCGACGCTCGCATACCTGCCGGCTTTGCTGCGAGCCTCCGTCGTCACCATCCTGCTGTCGTGTCTGTCGATGCTTCTCGCCGTAGTACTGGGCGTGGGCATCGCGAGCGGCCGGGTCTATGGCAGTCGACCAGTGCGGTCGGTGCTGGTGGCATACGTCGAGTTGATGCGCGGAACGCCGGTCTTGCTGCAGCTGTTCGTCCTCTACTACGGCATTGCCGCGGCCGTGCGGCTGCCAGCCTTCGCCGCGGCCTTCCTCGGCCTCGCGCTGAACTACGCCGCCTACGAAAGCGAGATCTACCGCAGCGCCCTCGAAGCCGTCTCGAAAGGACAGCTCGAAGCGGCCCGAACGCTCGGGTTCTCCGAGCGGCAGGTCCTGACGCTCATTCGCGGCCCGCAGGCTTTTCGCCTGGCGCTCGCGCCGATGACCAACGACTTCGTCGCGCTTCTGAAGGATTCGTCGCTCGTCTCGGTGCTCACGGTCATGGAGCTGACGAAGCAGACCCAGGTGTTCGCCACCAACATCGGCAGCTGGGTCATTCCTGGTACTCTCTGCGCCGCGCTCTATCTCGCCATGTCCCTTCCGTTATCGGCCGTAGCGCGCCGGCTCGAAGAGCGCTGGAAAGCCCCTACGGTATGAACGGGCCGGCGATCGCCGTCCGGGGGCTCCATCTGAGCCGCGGGACGCGACAGATTCTGTCGGGCGTCGATCTCGAAGTGACGCGCGGCGAGGTCGTCGCGCTGATGGGCGCGTCCGGCTCAGGAAAAACAACCGTTCTGCGCGTTCTCGCCGGCCTCGAGTCGTTCGAGCAGGGCACCGTCGACGTCGAGGGCGCCGTCGTGATGCATGGACCTTCGGCTCCCGAGCGCATCACGCGACTGCGGCAGAAAGTGGGAATGGTCTTTCAGTTTCATTGTCTCTTCGAACACCTGCCCGCGCTGCAGAACGTCACGTTGGCGCTGCTGCACGTGCATCGAACGCCACGCGCCGAGGCCGAAGCACGGGCCCGTGATCTCCTCGCCGCGCTCGGTGTCGAGCACCGGGCGCGCGCGCTGCCGCGGGAGCTGTCGGGAGGGGAGGCGCAACGCGTGGCAATCGCCAGAGCGCTGGCGACCGACCCACCGGTGTTGTTGATGGACGAGCCGACGGCGTCGCTCGATCCGTCACGTCGGATGGAACTCGCGTCGGTCGTCCGGTCGCTGGCCGAACGGCCCCGGACGCTTCTCGTCGCCACCCACGACGAGGACTTTGCGGCGGCCACGGCCACGCGCGTTCTGCACATGCGCGATGGCCGCGTCACGTTCGCAGCCGGCTCCTGAACCTCGCTCAGTCGGTCGGCTTACCCTGGAAGAGCGGCTCCGTCGCCAGCGTCTGCGGCCCTTTCTCGGTGCAGACGGCGTAGTTCGAGGCGTACATCGACACACCGGCGTGCTCGCCTGCCGAATTCACGATATAGAAGTTGAGGCCGAATGCAGGCTGACCTTTGCTGTTCAAGAGACGCTTCTCTGTAGTGTTCTTCGCCACACGCTTGAGCGCTGCCATGCCCGCATCCTTCGGATGCGCACCGCGACGCATTTCCTCGACGATGAAAAACGAACACAGGTTGAAGAGATTCGCCTCTCCGCGACCTGTCGAACCGGCGGCGCCGACCTCGCCGTCCACGTACAGTCCCGCGCCCAGAATCGGCGAGTCACCGACGCGTCCCGGAATCTTCCACGCCAGCCCGCTCGTCGTCGTGACCCCGCAGACTTCGCCTCTGGCGTTGACGCCGTTACAGTTGATCGTGCCCCAGAAATGCTCGACGTCGATGAGCCCCTCGCGGACCATCTGAAAGCCTGCGTCATACCAGGCCTGCACGCGGCTCTTGGGGTCGAGGTAGTGCAAGGGATCCGTCCTGCGCTTCCACTCGAGCCACTGATTTCGTGATTTTTCCGTGTTGAGGTCGGCCTCGATGGTGAAGCCCATGTTCCGCGCGAAGCCTTGCGCGCCCGCACCCACCAGGAGATGGTGATCGGTCTGATCCATCACCGCCTGCGCGACCTTCGATGGCGTGCGGACACCCTCCAGAGCGGCCACGCCTCCTGCGCGTCTCTTCGGACCGTGCATGCAGCATGAATCGAGCTGCACGACGCCGTCGGCGTTCGGCAGCCCGCCGTAGCCGACGCCAGACTCATCGGGATCGAGCTCGACGATGTTGACGCCGGCAATGAGGGCGTCGAGAACGTCATTGCCGCCGGTCATCATCGAGAAGGCCTTCTCGACGCATGTCTGGGTGCCGCCGTTCTTGAAGCGGTTGCCGTTGGCGGATGCCACGACGATCGGCCGGGCCGATTTTGGTGCGATTACGCTTGGGGACTGCGCTGCTGCCGGTGCGGCCGACGTGACCGCGAGCGCCGCTGCCGTCTGCTGGACGAACTCACGCCGATTCAGCTTCCTGCCCATCGTCTCCCCTCCGATTGCGGGAGATTGTAGACCGATTCCTCAGGAAGGCTGAACCACGGCGGAGCGGGGGCCAGCGGCCAGGACCGACTTACGTAACCCAGGTGTGTCGCTCTTTGAGGTGGGTGCGGAGTTTCTCGGCAATCGTCTGCCGAAGATCGGCCTCCGACGTGTCACGGAAGATGCCCATTTCGACCAAGCATGGGTCAGCTGCGCAACCGTCGGCAAAGAGGAGGATCTCGGCGTACTCGCCACTTGGGCCCGGTACGACGCCGATGACGTCGACGGGCTGCGATTGTTCTCGCGCGGCTTCGCGAGCAATGCGGGTCACCTCGAAGACATCCATCTCAGGCATGCCGCTCCTCGGGTGCAACAGCTGTGCCTGGCGCGGCGAACTGACGGGCTCTAGAGCGGACGAGCCGGTGCGCGAGGAATTAGCTCGCTGGCCGCTGACCACCACCACGAAAACCTGAGATTGTTTCAACAGTTGCCAGCCCACACGGCGGCGCACCGTGCCGAACATCGCCTGTTCTTTGTCCATGTGGCTATACTGCCGCCAACGCCCATGAAACGGTTGCTCTGCTCGACGGCCGCTCTCGCGCTGGTCCTCATCGTCGCCGGCCGATTCGACATGCCGGCGACTGCCGGAGCCACCGGGAACGACGATTGGCCCCAGTATCTCGGCGCGGCTCGCGACGGCGTGTATCGAGGTGTGCCACTCGTCGACCGCTGGCCGGTCGCGGGTCCTCGCGTCATGTGGAAGCGGCCGGTCGGCGCTGGCTTCAGCGGTCCAGTCGTCGCGGACGGTAAGCTGATCCTCTTTCATCGAATCAAGAACGAAGAGGTCGTCGAGGCGATGGATGCGACGACCGGCACGCCCCTCTGGCGCTACGCCTATCCGACGAGCTACCGCGACGACTTCGGCTTCGACGAAGGTCCGCGGGCGGTGCCGGTCGTGGCGAACGGTGTGATCTACACCTTCGGCGCAGAGGGACAGTTGCACGCCGTGGGGTTGGCCGATGGCAAGAAGCGGTGGAGTGAGGACACGGCGACCCGCTACAAGGTGAACAAGGGATTCTTCGGGGCCGCCGGGTCACCGCTCGTGGAGGACGGACGCCTCCTCGCGAACGTCGGCGGCAAGGGCGCGGGCATCGTCGCTTTCGAAGCGGCCACGGGTAAGGTGCTCTGGACCGCGACTGACGACGAAGCCAGCTATTCGTCTCCGGTCGGCGCCACAATCGCCGGGCGAAGGCTGGCGATTTTTTTGACGCGGGCGGAGGTCGTCGGTCTCGATCCGGCCACTGGCGCGATCGCGTTTCGCCGTCCGTGGCGGGCGCGTTTGGCCGCTTCGGTGAACGCAGCCACTCCGCTTGTCATCGGCGATCGACTGTTTGTTTCGGCCGAGTACGGGCCCGGAGCGGGCTTCATGCGCGTTGAAGGCTCGACGCTCGTGGACATCTGGGGCGGGCTCGACAGCCTGACTACTCACTACGCCACGCCAGTGCAGGCAAACGGCATTCTGTACGGGTATCACGGCCGCCAGGAATTCGGGCCGTCGCTCCGCGCCGTGGAGCTGAGCACCGGCAAGGTGCGCTGGAGTCAGGAGCAGTTCCGCGCCGGGAGCATCATCCTCGCCGGAAATCGGCTTGTGATCATGCGGGAGAACGGCGAGCTGATCCTGGCCGAAGCGACGCCGGATGCCTTCAAGCCGATTGCGCGCGCGCAGGTGCTGCCGGCGGTGGTCCGCGCGTTTCCCGCAATTTCGGACGGCATCCTGTATGTCAGGAACGAGAACACGCTTGTTGCGCTGGACCTTCGCAAGTAGCGCGTTGCTGTGGATGGTCGTCGCATGCGACAGCGCCATCGTATCGGCGCGCGCGGCTCAGGCCGCCCGCGACCCCAACGAACTGCTCGAGTCCGCGATCGCGGACTTCGAGCGCGGGCGCATCGACGAGTCAGTCTCCACCTTCGACCAGCTCGTCGCGGCGGTGCCGCGGGCGATGCCGCAACTCTGGCAGCGTGGGATCGCCCTGTATTACGTGGGACGCTTCGATGACTGCCGCAAGCAGTTCGAGGCGCATCGCACGGTCAATCCAGACGATGTCGAGAACGCTGCATGGCATTTTCTGTGCGTGGCGCGCGGGGAGTCTCCGGCGCAGGCCCGGGCGGCGCTTCTGCCAGTGGGTCGCGACGTGCGGGTACCGATGCGCGAGGTGTACGAGCTCTACAAAGGAACAATGACGCCGGAGCAGGTGCTCCGAGCGGCGGGTTCGGACCCCGGTGGGCAGTTCTACGCCAACCTCTATGTCGGTCTCTACAGCGAGGCAACTGGCGACGCCAGCCGCGGACGAGTACAGCTCGAAGCGGCCGCGAGCGATCGCTTTCAGTCGGTGGGTGGGTACATGCACATCGTGGCAAGAGTTCACGTGGCGCGCCTATCCGTCGCGCGGTAGAGGTGCGTCATCGACCAAGCAGACGGCGATCGAGCTTTCTGAGGTTAGCCGACGCCGAAATGGCAGGCTTCAAAGTCGCTTCATGCCGAGGTCCTGTCCTGCCGCCAGTTCGATCCAGTAGCGCCGGATGGGTTTGTCAAAGCCTGCAACCGCAACGATGTTCTCCAGGACGCCTCCGTTTCGTTCAATCGTCTTGATCGAACCAGTGTTGTCGTCGTCACAGGTGACCAGGATGCGGCTGATCCCAAGCTTGTCGCTTGCAATCTGAACGGCCAGCCGAAGAATCGTCGTCGCGTAGCCCCGCCGACGAAATTCCGGAACGACGACATAGCCGATGTGCCCGCCGGCGCGTCGAAGAAAGTCATTGAGAGCATGGCGAATCGAGACGCGTCCGACGATCCGCGATCCGACGAACGCGAAGAGAAACGTTGATGGAACGTGATCTGGCGGAAGGTTGTCGCCGCGTTCGTGTGCGTCGAGCACCTCGAGGTAGCGTTGAAACGGCATGCCCTCTTGATAGTGATGAAGGAAGTTCGCGATCTCCGGCGAAGTGGCGTGGTGCGCCCGAAGAAACTCCTCTTCCTCGTCTTCCCTCGGAACCCGCAAAATCAAATCGGCTCGGTCAACCATCGACGGTCGTCACGTCATCGCGTCATGGTGAGGTGGCTTCCACAGGAAGAGAACGCAGGACGCCCGCGAGCCACGTCGACGCAGGGCTTCAGGTGACTGGTGGGCGCTATAGGACTCGAACCTATGACCTCGTGCGTGTGAAGCACGCGCTCTAACCAACTGAGCTAAGCGCCCGGACGATGGGAAGTTCGCGCGGCCTGGCGCCGCGCGAACAGCTAGTTTAGTGCATCGGGTTCAGTGCCGCAACGGAGCACGCACTACTTGCGCGTTTCCGGCAGCCGCCGCTGGCGAGATCCGTCGTATTCGTGGTCCGACGGATCAATCGACCGCATCGGCTTCTGGCGTGTCCGCTCCTCGTGCGCGTGGGCGATGAGGCCGGGGAGCCGCGACACGAGGAAAATCGCATTGCCGAGATCGTAGGCAAATCCGAGATCGGCGCACACGGCGGCGATCGCCCCGTCGACGTTGACCGGCACGACGCCCAAACTGTCCTCTCGCGAGATGAGCACGCGCTCGACCGCGCGGATCATCCGTACGTGCTCGCCTTCGAGATCGAGCTCGAGCGCCAGCTGGAAGAGCCGCGCGGCCCTGGGGTCGCGGGTATGAAAACGGTGGCCGAACCCCGGCGGCAGCTGCCCGTCCTTCAGGCAGTCGTCGATGACGCGAGCGGCAGCATCCTGGAGAGAGTGGCCGGCGCGGACCAGCGTGAGCCCGGAATCCAGAAAGCGCATGCACGACTCGACGTCGCCGCCGTGATGGGGGCCGAATGCGAGGATGCCGGCGGCCACGCTGTCCTTGAGCGGTGCGCCGGTCGTTGCGACGTTCCGCGCAGCCAGCGTCGACGGTGGCGTCACGCCGTGATCGATCGTCGAGATCAGCACGGCATTGAGCAGCCGGCCGATGGTCGGCGTCGGCAACTCACCCATGAGCAGCAGGTAGACGGCTTCGGCGAACGACAGCCGGCCCATCATCTCGTCGACGGCGTAGCCGCGAATGTGAATCGCATTGGGGGCGATCGACGTCAGCGCCGTCTGCCAGCGGTCGCCAGTCGTGCGTGGCTGCGCGCGGCGCTCGATGGTCGGAGTGCGATCAGTCATGGCTCACCTCCGCGTGGGAACGGTCAATCAGCTCGTCCCGTACAGACGATCGCCGAAATCGCCGAGACCCGGCACGATGAATTTGTTCGCGTTCAAGCGTTCGTCGATGACCGGCGTGAAGATGTGGACCTCTGGAAATCGCTGCTCGAGCGCCGCCACGCCTTCGGGCGCAGCAACGATACAGACCACGTTGACGCGCTTGGCGCCGGCGCGCTCGAGCAATTCAAGCGCCGCGATCGCGCTGCCTCCCGTCGCGAGCATCGGATCGACCATCAGCACGAAGCTGGCGTCGAGTCGGGCCGGAAACTTCGCGTAGTACTGCGAGGCGACTGCCGTCATCTCGTCCCGCTGCAGCCCGATGTGACCGACCCGCGCCTGTGGCGCGAGATCGAGAATGGCGTCGAGCATTCCCAGCCCGGCGCGAAGCACCGGCACCACGACGACATCACCCGCCACGCGGCGGCCGGATGCGGCACCAAGTGGCGTTTCGACGGTCGCCGCGGTCGACGGCACGTTGCGCATGGCCTCGCAGGCGAGCAGCGTCGTAATGCGCGTCGCCGCGCGGCGGAATGCCGCCGACGGCGTCTGACGATCGCGCAATTCGAGCAGCGCGTCGTGCACCAGTGGATGGTCGACGAGATGGACCGGCACGGTTCCAGACTATACAATTTCTTCTTCCCATGCGCGTCCATCTCGTACTTCTTGCCGCGTTGACGCTCTCCGCCTGCCAGTCCGGGCGTCCCGCTGCCTCGCTCGTCGTCCTCGGTCAGCACATCGTGACCGGCAATGCTGCGGGCCAGGTGGTCTCACCTGGCGCGGTAGCCATCAGCGGCGACGTCATTATCGAGGTGGGTGACCGGGACGCGATTCTCGCGAAGTACGCCGTAAAGGAAGTTGTCGACGCCTCCAATCAGATTGTGCTTCCCGGCCTCGTCAACACGCACACGCACGCACCGATGGTCCTTTACCGGGGCCTGGCCGACGACCTGGCCCTGAAGGAGTGGCTCGAACGCTACATCTTCCCGGCGGAGGCCAAGACGGTCACGCCTGCGTTCGTTCGAACCGGCACTCGGCTGGCGGTGCTCGAGATGATCGAGTCAGGCACGACGACCTACGCCGACATGTACTACTTCGAGGAGGAGATCGCGTCGGTGACGCGAGCTGCCGGCGTCCGCGGCGTGCTCGGTCAGACCATCATCCAGTTTCCGGTGGCCGATGCGAAGACACCGGCCGAGGGGCTGACGCGAACCGAGGCGTTCATCAAGGCGTTCCGTGGCGACAGCCTGATCGTGCCGGCGGTGGCGCCGCACGCGATGTATACGCTCGATCGCGACACCCTGGTCGCGTCGGCGGCCATGGGCCGGCAGTACGGCGTCCCGATACTGATTCACCTGGCTGAAACCGAAGTCGAGCGTGCGGAATCCCTTGCCGCGCACCAGCAGTCACCCACGGCGTATCTCGAGTCGCTGGGGTTCTGGAGTCCCCGTACGGTCGCGGCGCATGGCATCTGGGTCGATGACGATGACATTGCGATTCTGGCGAGACGGAACGTTGGCGTGTCGCACAATCCTGAGAGCAACATGAAGCTGTCGAGCGGCATTGCGCCGCTCGCGAGATACAAGGCGGCTGGAGTCACGATCGGCTTGGGGACCGACGGCGCCGCGAGCAACAACGATCTCGACATGTTCGAGGCCATGCGGCAGGCCGCCTTTCTGGCCAAGCTGGCGACGAAAGACCCCACGGCGGTTCCCGCGAGGGAAGCCCTGGCCATGGCGACGGCCGGCGGCGCACGCGTTCTGGGCCTGCAGGATTCGATTGGCTCGCTGGAGGCCGGCAAGCGCGCGGATCTGATAACCGTCGCGACCGACTCGGCACGCGAGACGCCTTTGTACGACCCGGTCTCGCATCTCGTTTATGTAACCCGAGGCGACGATGTCAGGACGACCATCGTGAACGGCCGGATTCTGATGCTCAACCGCCGGCTGCTAACGCTCGACCGGGCGCAGGTGCTGGCCGACGCTCGCTCGGTGGCGGCGCGTGTGCGAGAGGCTGTCGGGCGCTAGTCGGACACAACGGCGATATGTGGCAGGTTTCGATATTGCTCGGCGTAGTCGAGGCCGTAGCCGACGACGAAGCGGTCCTCGATCGTGAAGCCAATGTATTCGACCTTGACGTCCACCTTGCGGCGCGAGGGCTTGCTCAGAAGGCAGGCTGTGCGCAGGCTCCTCGGGCCACGGGCGCGGAGGATGTCCTGAAGGTACGTCAACGTCAGTCCGGTATCGACGATGTCTTCGACGATGACGACGTTCTTGCCTTCGAGGGCGTAGTCGAGGTCCTTCAGCAGCCGCACTTCGCCTGAGCTCGTTGTGCCTTTGGCGTAACTCGACACGGCGATGAAGTCGAGCGACACCGGGCCGCTGAGGTTGCGGACCAGATCGGCGAGAAAAATGAACGCTCCTTTGAGCACCGCGACGAGATGCAGACCGTTGGGAAAGTCGGCGTGCAGTTGTGCGGCAAGTTCGGCGACGCGCTTCTGAATCTGGTCGGAGCTGAGTAGGACATCGACAGGACGCAGCTCGGGCATGGGGAGATAATACACAGGGCTGGGAACTGGGAGCTGGGGACTGCGGGCTCGGGACTGGGCGCTGTGGACTGGGGCTCGGGCTGGGAATGTCTGCCTGCCAAACATGGACAAGCGATTCGAGATTCTCACCGAAGCTGACGCGCGCACGCTGGAGCCCGGATCGACGGTCACGTTGACGCTGCGCGGCCATGTGACGCCCCTCGCCGCTGACACGCTGAAGGAACGCCGCATCACGGTGGTTCGAGAGGATCAGCCGTCGAGCGACGAGGCATCGCTCGTGCCAGCGGCGGATATCAGGAGGCTTGCGGTTGCCAGTGATCACACCGGCATCGGTTTGAAGACAAGCCTCGTGACGGCGCTGCGCGGGCGCGGTCTGGCTGTCGCGGACCTTGGGACGCACACCACCGACGCAGTGGATTATCCGGACATAGCCTCCAAGGTCGCCCACGCGGTTGTCGGTGGGGAAGCCGACGGGGGAATTGTCATCGACGGCGCCGGGATTGGGTCGGCGATCGCCGCCAATAAGGTACCCGGCATCCGCGCCGCGATGGCTCTCACACCGACGATCGCGCGCTATTCCCGGGAGCACAACGGTGCCAACGTCTTGACGCTGGGTGCGTCGTTGCTGACCGACGCCGAAGCTCTCGAAATTGTCTCGACCTGGCTGTCGACACCCATGCGCGAGCCACGGTACATTCGGCGCCTGGCCAAGATTCGAGATCTCGAACGCGGCCTCGGTCGTTAGGTCCAGGGCATGACACGCGAAGAGCTTCAGCGACTCGTCGACATCATCGTTCAGGAAATGGCGGCGGCCGGAGGTCTCCCTGCCGCAGAGGCCCGGTGCAGTTGTCATTCGGTGCGGTACGACTGCTGCCCGGATCGGCTTCGTGGCGTGGTCGATGCCGGAGCGACGCGAGTGGGTGTTCATGCCGTCGGCGGCGCGCCTGATGGCATCGCGCATCTCATCGATCACACGATGCTCAAGCCTGATGCGTCCCGAAAGGACATCGAAGAGCTGTGCCGCGAGGCGGCGAAATTCAAGTTCGCCACCGTCTGTGTCAATCCCGTGTGGGTAGGTCTGGCGGCGCAGCAGCTGGCTGGCACGGGTGTGCTCGTCTGCTCGGTCGTCGGGTTCCCACTCGGAGCGACGACGCCGGACGTCAAGGCCTACGAGACCCGCCGGGCCATCTTCGACGGAGCCCGCGAGATTGACACCGTCATAAACATCGGGGCGCTGAAGTCCGGCGATCTCCGCCTGGTCGAGCGCGACATCGAGGCCATCGTCACGCCGTGCCGGGACTGCGGCGTCCTGAGCAAGGTGATCATCGAAGCGGCGCTGCTGACCGACGACGAGAAGGTGACCGCCTGTACGCTGGCCAAAGCCGCCGGCGCGGATTATGTGAAGACGTCGACTGGATTCGGCCCCGGCGGTGCGACGCCCGCCGACGTCGCCCTCATGCGTCGCGTCGTCGGCGCCGAGATGGGCGTCAAGGCCGCGGGCGGCGTTCGCGATCTGGAGTCGTTAAAGGCCATGGTCGCTGCCGGCGCGACCCGGGTCGGGGCGAGCGCTGGCGTTAAGATCGTGCAAGAAGCGCGAAAGTAATCGCCTCGTAGTCCAGATCGGACGGCGGGTTCGTTCCGTTGCTCGATGCCCGTCGTGCGCTTGCCTTCGTAAGCTAACATCTCCAGAGACGGTCGTCAGTGAACAACTGTCGCGGTCAGTGAACACTGTCGCGGAGGAGAAGCAGTGGCCGAATTGAGTCGTGAGGAGATGCGGCGGCTGGCGCGGTTGGGAGCTCAGGCAAGATTGGTCGAGCTCAGGCGGGAAGAAAGCAACATCCGTCGTGCGTTCCCGGAACTCTTTCGTGCTGGAACTCGGCCCATTGCCAGCCTGCCCGGTGATGACGGTGAAGTTCGCGGCCGCCGCCGTCGCCGCACACGGATGTCCGCTGCCGCGCGGAAGGCTGTCTCCGAGCGGATGAAGAAGTACTGGGCAGAACGTCGGAAGGCGAAAAGGTAGACCGTCTATCTCGTCGACGGTGGAAGAACGAGCACCGGTTCCTGACGATAGAGCTCGGGGAAGACCGTCTTCAGGTCATCGATCTTCGGCAGGTCGTTGATCACGATGTACGGATATCTCGGGTGAGTCGTCAGGAAGTCCTGGTGGTAGGTCTCGGCCGGGTAGAACGAACGATCCGGCTCAATTGTCGTGACAATCGACTTCGAAAAGACGCGCGCCTCGCGAAGCTGCGCGACGTAGGCCTTCGCCACGTCGGCCTGTTCGGCGCTGGTCGGAAAGATGGTCGAGCGATATTGCGGGCCGACGTCCGGGCCCTGGCGGTTGAACTCGGTCGGATCGTGAACGACCGAGAAAAAAATCTGAAGCAGACGGCCATAGCTGATCAGGCGTGGGTCGTAGGTGATCTCCACTGCCTCGGCGTGCCCCGTCGTGCCGGTGCCGACCGCTTCGTAGTTCGCCGTTCCCTTCTTCCCGCCGGCATAGCCCGAGACCGCACGGCTCACGCCTTTGACGCGTTGGTACACACCCTGAACACCCCAGAAGCACCCGCCGGCGAGCACGGCCACCGCGGACGTCGCCTGTTGGGGCGTCTCGTCGACGGCAGGGGGCGGCACGGCCTTCGCGGCTTGAACGGTTGAAGAAAGGGATC
Organism: Acidobacteriota bacterium; assembly: GCA_046734915.1. Lineage (GTDB taxonomy): Bacteria > Acidobacteriota > Vicinamibacteria > Vicinamibacterales > CAVVIG01 > VFZL01. The sequence goes on from JBKPSC010000046.1 coordinate 14,562, forward strand.
CCATCGCGAGCAGACCAGCGATGAGCAGCCCCACGACCGCTAACGAAGGCAGAAAACGAAAACTTCGTTGCATGGTGACCCTCGCGAATAGCTGCCTCGATGGTACTACGGGAGTCCGAAATGTCGGAGTCGCGGTCGGAATCGTCGTGCGATTTGCGCCCGGATACCGTCGCGCCCGAAGAGAGTCCACGAGTGATCGAACAGAGGAGCCGTTCTGCCTTGCGGGGCAGCCCGGCTGAGCTGCGCACAGATCTTGCCAAGTGCATCGGCCCTGAAGATCACATTGCTCGGTGCAATGCCTCCCTATCGCGAAGCGATAGAAGGCTGACCCCAGACCGGAGAGAGTCATGTCAACTATGCCGAGCGAATCGAACGCCGCGCGCCTCGTGAGCTTGTCGGACGAGGAGGCGGTCAAAGAGATCATCGCGACGACGGTCCTCAACCTCTGGAAAGTCGTCAACAATCTCACCCGGCTGCGGCCGTCGAAGCGCGAGCGGTATCGCGTGGCCATCTTCGGATCGGCGCGGGCCAAGCCAGGCACGTTCGTGTACGAAGAGGTGAAGCGCGTGGCGTCAGCTTTCGCGGCAATGGGCTGCGATATCGTCACCGGCGGCGGGCCGGGGCTGATGCAGGCCGCCAACGAGGGCGCGAGCGTCGCCGGTGCGCCTGGATCGATGGGTATTCGCGTGGACCTGCCGTTCGAGCAGGACGCGAATCCCTTCGTCGAACAGGCCTTCCTGCACGAGACCTTCTTCACGCGCCTGCATCACTTCGTGATCGCATCCGACGCGTTCGTTGTCGTCCCGGGCGGCATCGGCACCGTGCTCGAGATGCTGATGATCTGGCAGCTCCTGCAAGTGCGGCACGTGCGCGGCGTGCCGCTGATTCTCGTCGGCAAGATGTGGACGGGACTGATCGAGTGGGCCTCTGTCAGCATGCGCGACCCGCGGCTGGCCCTGGTCAACGTCGAGGACCTGAAGATTCCGCAGTGTGTCGAAACGGCGGACGAAGCCATCGCAGTCATCCGCGATCAACACAACCGGTGGCGGGCGTCGCAGTAGAGTCCTGCACTAGTGGAGCGGGCTAGGGGATCGAACCCCTGTGAAGCGTAAACGCTAAGAGTTCGTCACAAAAACCCCGAAAGGATCGGTCGACGGCTTTGGGCTACTGTGCGTCCCGGTTGCCGCCACCTGGCCGACTATCTCGTAAAGGCTGCGGGCGCGACGCTCCAGGACAGGCCGAAGCCAATGGTGGTTCCGGCACCCTCCTCGGCCGCCATGCCTAGCGTGCGGGTGACCGACCCGAATACGGCGATGTTCCCCGTGAGATCGTAGGATGCGCCGCCGGACAGCTCATCCCGCTGCGGCCCCGGTGCGCTCGCACCTCCCGCTGCGGGCTCAGGAGAGGTCGCCCACGCGTGGCTGTACGATATCGAGACGCCGACGCGATCGCTCACAGGCCTGCCGAAGCCTGCCCCCGCGTACCAGATGCCCGGAGAGAAGTAGCCGGTGCTGCCGTAGAGGCGAGAGTTCCAGCGATCGAGCTGCGCGCTGACCGGCAGGCCCCACTCCACGCGCCGCTGCCCTGGCGCCACGTCGTTGAGGATCTCCACTGTCGGCCCGACCGCCACTTTCATCTCCCGCACATCGTCACTGAGCACGGCGATCTTGGTGGTGAGAAACGTGGTCCCGAGGCCGCCGGCCGCTCGTGGCGCGCTCACGCCGAACTGTGTGCGCGGCGTCAGCCCGACTGCCGCATCGACGACGGGGAAGATAGTCTGGCTTTGGCCGGACCCCTGCCACCGCGCCATCGAGATGCCAACCCATACGTTCCCGGGTTCCATCACGCTCGCGTCGTCCATCCACGCGAACGGCATTGCCGCCGCGACGGCGCCTGGCGACACCGAAGTCGAGCTGCTGCTTGACTGTGTGGAGACGGCGCCGCTGCTTGGCGGCCGCGTCGGACCCTTGCCCTTGCTGCCACCCTTCCCCTGGGCGTACGAAGGGATGGCGGCGGCGAGCGCCACGAGAGCGCCCGCCATCACTGCCACGATCCGCGACTGCATCACTTCGTTCCCGTCGTCGTCGCCCTCGTCTCGGTTTCGACCGTGTTGGCGATCGTCTGCTTCGCCTGTCCGAGGCTCTTCGTCGGTGCGGGACTCGTGACCGCTTCGAGCGGAACCATCGACACGGTGCCGTCGGGGTTCAGGTTCGCGTAGGAGACGACGCCTTCCGGACTGACCGACCTGCCGGTCATCAGCGTCTTCAGCTGTTCGAACGGGATCTCGTGGTTCTGGGCGTTGTTGACGGCTGCGACGAACTGACCCACATTCTTGAAGCCGTAGCCGGCCTGGTACACGTCACCCGTGTATCCCATCGATGACAGCTGATTCGCCAGCTTCTCCGCGAGCTTCGTGTTCTTGGTGAGCCGCTCGCCAACTTTCCCCTGGGTGAAGTCGACCGTGGCCGTCGTCGTCGATGTGCTGGTCGAGCTGGTAGTCGGCGATGTGCTCGTCGAGCTCGTAGTCGTCGACGTGGTGCCGGACTTCTTCGCAGATCTTGCCTCAGCCCTGGCCAGCCTCGTGTCGGACGTCGTGGTCGTCTTCGGCCCGTGTGTCTTCGGCGCGCCCGACTTCGCGGTCGTGGTCGCCTTCGGTGCCTTTGACCCCGTCGTCGTCGGAGCCTTCGAAGATGTCACTTTGATCGGCGCCGATCCCCTTCCTTTAGGTGCTGCTTCGATTGGAGCGAGCGTCAGGGAAAGGACGATTGCCGTGCCCAATGTGAGTCGTGCGATGTGCATGGTGGAACCTCGCCGATCTCAAGTGCAACCGAGGTGCCCGGTCACCGCCTCGGGAGGCGGGCGAAAGGCCTTCTTCTTCAATAGGTTGCGCGATGACAATCCTGTATTCGAGATATGTTCACCGCATAGCGATACGAAACTGTGATGCGAGTTTAAGGGTTGCACATTCAGCTTGTGCAACCTGTCGGGCACTGCACGACTTTTCGTCGCATTGCAGCTCAGCGAGCCATGACCGCCGGCCAACCTGCATTGACTGAATGATGATCCACCTTGACCGGCCGGGCCTTGTCGGCGCGACACTGAGCGCGTGCCGCGTTTCGCACTGAAATGTGCCGGTCCCACCGTACGCCATTCTGAATCAGGTACGCAGCGATCGCCCGGCGGATGGTTTCCGCTTCGGGTGTCCCGTGCGCGGCCTTCATCGCTTTCAGCCCAGCGTCAAGATCATCGGAGACGAACAAAGACAGGCGTCGCATGGCGAATGTGTATGCCCGTCTGTCAGCAGATACCTGTCAATCCGGAAGAATCACGAAAGCTGCGAGTCGTGTTGAAGACTAGCCACGATGCCCGGTCTGCCAGCATGGGGAGCGACCGATCGACCAGCGTCCTGCAGTCAGACAATTCTGCTTACGTCACCGCCTCTCACCAGACGGCAATAGAGCTGTATCATCTGGGCGCGCTCGCATGCAGCAATCCGGTGAAAGCGGAGTTGACGCGGTGATTGCTCGAACAGAGGTCTCCGATGTGGAGGCGGTGTACGACAAAATCGCCTGGCGGATCATGCCGTTTCTGGTTTTACTCTTCGTCGTCGCTTGGCTGGACCGCATCAACGTCGGATTCGCCCGGTTGCAGATGGTTGATGACCTCGGTTTCAGTGATGCGGCGTACGGATTCAGCGCAGGGATTTTCTATCTGGGTTATCTGTTGTTTGAGATTCCCAGCAACCTCGTGCTGGAGCGCATCGGGCGCGCAAGACATTCGCACGGATCACGATTCTCTGGGGTCTCACCAGCATGGCGACGCTGCTGGTGAAGACACCCGGCTGGTTCTACTTCCTTCGTTTCCTGCTCGGTGCGTTCGAGGCGGGACTGTTGCCGGGCGCGGTTCTCTATCTGACCTATTGGTTTCCCACTCGTCGGCGCGCACGCATGACGGGGTTATTCCTGGCGGCGATCCCGATTGCCGGTGTGCTCGGGGGTCCACTGTCGGGGCTCATCATGGGATCGATGGGCGGCCGGCTGGGCCTGGCGAACTGGCAGTGGCTCTTTCTTCTCGAAGGCATCCCGTCGGTGATCCTCGGGCTGACGACATTTGCGATCCTCGCAGACAGACCCAGTCAGGCCAGTTGGCTCACCGAGGCGCAGCGGCGCGAGGTGCTCGCCGATCTCGAAGCCGACAACCGCGCCGTGGGCCCATGGCAGCATGGGTTGATGCGGGCACTTGCGAATCCGCTCGTGTGGCTGCTGACGCTCATTCAGTTCTGCCTCACCAGCGCCAATCCTACAGTTGGATTTTGGAGCCCGACGATCATCCAGGGGCTCGGTGTTCAGGACGACGTGACAATCGGGCTGCTCTTCGCCGTGCAGAATGTCATCGCGGTGATCTGTTTGATCGTGGTGAGCCGGCATTCGGACCGAACACTGGAGCGCCGCCATCATTCGGCGCTGCCATGTCTGGTGTGTGCCCTTGGACTCGCCTCGATCGGATTCTTTCCGAATCACCCGCTGATCGCCTTTGCGGGGCTGATACTCGCAACGCTCGGACCGCCGACTGCTGGCGCGTCGTTCTGGCAATTCCCGTCGATGCTGCTGGCAGGAACAGCCGCTGCTGGTGGGATCGCGCTCATCAACTCGATTGGGAGTTTCTCGGGCTGGGTGGCGCCATTCGCGATCGGATGGCTCAGAGATCAGACAGGCACGACTTCAGCAGGTCTTTACGTGGTCTCTGGACTCGAACTGATCGCCGGCGTCCTTATCCTCCTCTATATGCCGCGGCAGCGTCAGCGAGTGTCCTCGATTTCAGTGGAAGCGCGTCAGCGGAGCAGTTAAGTCCCGGTAAGCGCCCAATGTTGATCCCCGCAGAGGCTGCTCCTTGAACGCGAGCCACGACTGACAATCAACCGGCGATGCGAGCGGCGGTTCGTGCACCGTGGCAACCATTGAGTGAAGCCGGGGAGCGGCGGAGCTGCCGGTTTGTGCCGGTGAAAGTGGGCGGCGCGGAGACGAAGACACACGACGCAGAGGCTCACCGACTGTACTGGACGGACGGTGCGGCGAGCGTGACTCGCTCGGCCTCTGTGCCGGCTTCTACGCTCCGGGCGTCGTACAGATCTACAAGGAATGCGCACTCCGACGTTCCCAACCACCCGACTGAGGTACCAGCGGCTGTTGCCGTGTTGCTACAGGTCCCTCTGTACGTATAGCGTGTCTCCATAGAACCAGGCGTTAAGCAGAGTTCTGATTCAGTACAAAGAGGTGCTTCGC
>JBKPSC010000047.1:0-6241 GCA_046734915.1 Acidobacteriota bacterium
GCGCCGCGAATGACGAGCTGGCCTACCTGGTTCGGGCCGAGCCTCTTGTCATCCTCGTCAACGAGCCAGAGCTCCGTATCAGGAATCGCGATTCCGACGCTCGTCGGCTTCCGATCGATGTCTGCCGGCGGCAGATACGTACACCGCTTGCACTCGGTCAGGCCGTACATCGAGTAGATTCGGGCCTCGGGGAACAGCTCGCGCAGCTTGGTGATGTGCTTGACCGGGAGGGCGGCTGCAGTGTTGCTCACATAGCGGATCTTCGAGAAGTCGTAGTCGCCGAGGGTCTTCATCTCGGCGAGCACCGCGAAGATGGTGGGAACGCCTGGGAATCCGGTGACCCCTTCACTGACCATCGCGGTCAGGACCTGCGCGGGATAGGCGAACGACCGCTCGAGCACCAGACGGGCGCCCGTCCTGACGGCCATGATCATCTGATAGAGGCCGTAGTCGAACGCCAACGGCAGGACCCCCAAAATGACATCGTCCTCCACGTTCTCGAGGTAGCTCGTGATCGATGTCGCGGCGGTCAGCATATTGCGATGCGTCAGCATCACGCCTTTGGGATCGCCGGTCGAGCCCGAGGTGTAAATGATTGACGCCAGATCGATGTCGATGTTTCGCCGCGCTGGCGGTGCCTCGCGCTCCAGGCTCAGAGCCGGATCGCTCGGTCCGACGATGATGGTCTTGAGCCACGTCGAGCGCGACGCCGGCTCACGCCAGACGCTCTGGAGATGGTGCTCCGTGATGAGAGCCGCCGCGCGGCAATCCTTCAGGTAGTACTCGAGTTTGTCGGCCTTGGTCAGCGGGCTCACCATCGAGACGATGGCGTTTGTTTTCAAGACGCCCCAGAACGCCACGACCGCGTCAACGGTGTTGTCTGCAAAGACGATCACCCGGTCTCCGCGCGACACACCGCGCTCGACGAGCGTATGGGCGAGGCCGTTCGCGCGACCGTCAAGGGTCCGGTAGCTGTAACGTTTCTCGCCGCAGACGAGCGCGATCTTGTCCGGCAGGCGTCGCGCCGAGTGTTCGAGGTAGTCCTGCAGCTGCGGGACGGCGTCATGCATCTTTGTCATCGTGATGGTCTTGGAGCCGAGGCGGTGAATTTAGCATGTTTCGTCTGCGGGACTGGCCACCCGCAGATCAAAGGAGATGTGCTAGGCTGCGGCGTGCTCTCGCGTCGCTTGTCTGTGCTGATAGTCGCCGCGGTGGTGACGACCACCGTCGCACACGCTGCAGCGCAGCCCCGTCTGCCGACAGACATGGCATCTTCGATGACCGATCAGCCCATTGTCCTTCTGGGCGCCTCGTTCGCTGCAGGCTGGCAACTGCCGCAGGTCAGCGGACATCCCATCGTCAACAAAGGTGTTGGTGGGAATCATTCCTTCGACATGCTGGCGCGATTCGATCGCGACGTGGTCGCGCTGCGTCCGCGCGCGGTGATCGTGTGGGGGTATGTCAACGACATCTTCGACGCGCCGGGCGGTGATGTCGAGGCGGCTCGCACCCGGGCCCAGGAAAATTTTGAACAGATGATCGCGCGAGCCCGAGCTGCTGGCATCGAGCCCATCGTCGCGACCGAGATTCCGATTCGCGCCAAGGACACATGGTCAGAGATGATCCATGGCTGGGCGGACTGGGTACGAGGGCGAACGCCTTACCACGACAAGATCAACGAGCCTGTCGGCCGCCTCAATTTGTGGCTGCGCGAGACAGCCGCGAGGGACGTGCTACTCGTGCTCGATCTCGATGCCGTTCTCCGAGACGACAGCGGCGCTCGATCGCGAGTCTCTACAGCCCCCGATGGCGCCCACATCACGTCCGCTGGATATGCCGCTCTGAGCTCGTACGCACAACCCATCTTAGAGCGCCACTTCGCTCCGAAACCAACGCCCTAGCGCGAAGACGGCCGGCTGTCGGTGCGATTCATCGCGAATAGACCAGGCACCCGCCGACGTAGGTCTGAACGACTGAGAGCGTGGCGTCCAGCACCGCAAGATCCGCAACGGCGTCGACCGCCAGCACGCCGTGACCGACGAGACCGAGCTCGCGAGCCGGCGTGGTTGCGCACATCATGGCACTGTCGACGAGCGACAGGCCGATTCGATTGACCAGTGTTCGGAGGATCCCGTCCATCGTGGTCGTCCCTCCCGCCAACGTCCCATCGTCCAGGTGAGCGGCGGTCGGACCGGCGACGATCACCTGCCCGCCAAGCCGTGTCCGCGACCCTTCAGGTAGCGCGGCGGCTGCCGTCGCGTCCGTAATCGCGAGCACGCGCGACGGACGCTTTGCGGCCACCACAGCTCGCACCATGGCGGGATGCACGTGCACGGCGTCACCGATGATTTCCGCCGCCAGATCGTCGGTCTGCAGCACGGCGCCCGCCAGACCCGGCGCCCGGTGGCTGATGGGCGGCATGCGATTGAAGAGATGCGTCGCCTGTCGCGCGCCGGCCGCAACGGCGGCCATCGCCTCGTCATAGGTGGCGCTCGAATGACCGAGCGACACTCTGAGACCGCGCGCCGTCAGGAAGCCGATGAGGTCGAGGGCGCCGTCCATTTCGGGTGCGAGTGTGACGATACCCACGTCGGGCGCAGCCCGAATGATCTCGTGAAGGATGTCGTCGCCGTCGAAAGCATGCCGATCCGAATTCGACCGCTGCCGTGATTCGCCGAAACGATCCAGCGCCTCACGTGCGCTTCGAAGGCATGCCAGGGGCTGGGCGCCACGGTAGTCCGGGTTGATGAAATTGCTCTCGAGATGCGCCGGCAGCACCCGGGCCGAGCCGCCCTGAGGATTGGCCCGCGCCTGCTCCACCTGGGCCAACAGCTGGCGCAGCGCCGGCGGCTCACAGGCCACGCTCGTCGGGCAGAATGCACTGACGCCAAACCGCGGCAGTTCCGCGGCGATCCGCGCGACCGCGTCGCCCCCGTCGAGGGCGTCAATTCCCGCCACGCCGTGGACGTGGACGTCGACGAAACCGGGAACAATCACGTGGCCGTGAAGCGGCAGGCCAGATCCGTCCGGCCGATCCGGCGCCTCCGAACGAATCTCGACGATCCGATCGCCGTCGATGACGAGCGTTCCAGGCGAGATCAACCGATCCGGTAGAACGAGCGTCGCGCCAGAGAGGACCAGCATCGATGATGCATTCAAGATTGAAGATTTAGGATTGAAGATTTGGAGAATTTGGAGCGTTCAAGGTCCCTGGCGACAACGTTCTCTCTGTCACGCCCCAAATCGTCAATCTTCAATCTTCAATCTTCAATTCAATCTCTGTCCCTGCCCCAGTCGGTGTGCGCGTGGAGCTTGCGACCGTGGAGCGGCAGCGGATCACGCGGCTCTGGCGCGTCGCGGCTGAAAAGGGCACGGTCGACTCGTGCGATTAGACCGCAGAGCTCCTGTTCGTTCGGCGCGCTGAGCACAATCACCCCGTTGGTCTCGAGCGGCGGAAAGCGGCGATCGTCGAGATAGTCGCGGTCGAGCGTAACGAGTGTGCGATGCAGCTGATGCGCGAGGCGATAGTGCTTCAGGTCGGGTGCCCGGCGCAGCGTGTCTTCTTCCAGCACGAACAGCACATCCCATCCCAGCGAGCGGCGCATGAACGCGACCAACCCGGCAGGCACGTTCGCATCGGCGTAGATGCGCGGGCTTGGCGAGAGCCGATCGGCGTGCGGCGCGAGCTCGGATGACAGCGTGCCCATGCCGGTCCGGTCAGACCTCGACACCCTTTTTTTCGAGCGCCGCAGTCGCCTCTCGCTTGAGATGCGCCACGAGCCCGGCCCGCTGGTGCACCAGCTCTTTACGAGGGCGACTGGCATTCGGAGACGCCAGCGCGTACTCGCAGAACAGCGGAAACGCAATCGTCGAGTCGCAGTACGCCACGACCGTGTCGGGCAGCACCCCTGGGTTCACCTTCCCCCAGCTGACCGCCTCGGCCGGAGTTGCTCCGGATAGACCGCCCCACACCACCTGGTCCGTCGTGATCTGGATGAAGTAGTCGTTGCCGCCCTTGGCAATGCCGTAGACCTCCCACAACGTCGGCTGCGCCTGGAGGTAAAAGTTCTTCGGCGAACCGCCGCCGAGAATCACACAGCCGTTCTTCTGGCCGGCCAGCACCATGGCACAGACTTCGTTGACATCCTGGCTCGGATCGATCATGAACCGACTGTCGTTCATCAGCTCGTGATACGCGATGTTCATGCCGATCGAGCTGTCGCCGGGCGAGGACGTGTAGAGCGGCACGCCGGCGCGCGCTGCCCGGGCCACGACCGAGTGCTCCTCGCAGCCAGGAAATCGCTCGAGCAGATCGCAGCCGAGCCGATAGTGAAAATCCGCGGTGGCCACCGCCTCGTTCAGTCCCGATCGGACGATGAAGTCCCGGATGTACGCATCGGTCTCGAGGAGGACAGTCGCTGGAAAGAGCACGTCGTAGATGCGAATGACGCCTTCCTCGTACAACGCCACGTCGTCGAGAAACGGAGAGCCGCGACGCAAGGTGAAGTTCAACGCGTAGTGCAGGTCGTGGTACAGATTTGCGCCAGTCGAAATGACGAAATCCACCAGGCCACGGTCCATCAGCTCGATGACGCAGCCCCCCAGACCGGCGGGCGTCAAGGCGCCGGCGACGGTCAGGCCTATCGTCGTGTCGTGCTCGGGAGCCAGCATCTTGTCCGCGAAGATCTTGCAGGCTTCAGACAACCGGCCAGCGTTGAACGCCTGAAAGCCTTCGTCGATGAGATGCCGAACCTCGCGGCTGCCGGTCGGGCGATAGTACTGAATCGGTTTGCCCGAGAGGACGGGCGGGCGCGGTTTCCCGGGCGAACCCGGCGCACGATGCGGCACGGAATCTCCTTGTGAGAGCGCGGCTGCGGAAAATAGCTTAACATCGCCCGCGCTGTGCTTCAGGACCAGACCGCGGTAACGTGGCTGTGGTGGACGGGGGCGGCAGTGGCGGCGATCGTCGTCCTGCTGGTGTTCTGGGTGTGGCGTAAGGGTCGACCATTCGCGCCCGGCGAGGTCTTTCGCGCCAGTCGATTCAGCCCCGGCAATCGCCTGTTTCCGACGCAGGTGCTCATCACCCCCTCGAGCGTCGTGCAGTACACACCGCGCTGGATCGGCCGCCAGGAAGAAACCATTCACCTGGCCCACGTGGCGGCGGTGAAGATCAATACCGGCGTCCTGTTGTCCAATGTCCTCATCGAAACCAGCGGCGGCTCGGCGCCGATACTCTGTTCCGGACACACCAGGGGCGACGCGACGCGTATGAAGGCGCTCATCGAGCACTATCAGGACCAGCATTTCCGGGTCCCGACGCAGGCTGCGCCCGCCTCGAGTCCGGGCCAGCCATCGCCTTAACCTATTGATGCCGGAATAGTTGATTTCGGCGCGCGCCGTCCCTGTCGAGCCCGTCCGGTCCTGCCGATAACGTAATCGGCAGAATGGACGACCTTATCTTCAGCGCCAGGCGGGCTACGGCTTCGGCCGCTCTTCGCAACGACACGCCGGACTGGGAGGCGCGATTCCGCACCCTCGTCCAGTCACCTCTCCGCGCCGGACTGCTCCGCTACCTGAACTCCCGGCAGGACGAATCGTTCGACGTCGAGTCGTTGATGCAGACGTTCGGCCGCCTGCGGCTGGATGTCGAGAACTGCGTGCGCGAGCTGGTCGACTTCGGCGTCGCCCGGCAGATTCCAGGAACGTCGCCAGCCCAGTATGGAGCCGAACGGCCGGAGAATCCTCCCCTCGCCGACCAGCTGGACCACTTCCTCGAGCGCCGGGCCGCCGTCAGCAGCGAGGACCAGTCACCTTCGGTCCAGCGCTTCCGGGAGATGATTGGCCGCGACGAGAAGATGCTCGTCGTGTTCGAGTGGATTCGCACGGCCGCCAAGTCAGACATCTCCGTGCTCATCCTCGGACCGACTGGATCGGGCAAAGAAGTCGTCGCCCGCATGATCCACGAGCTCAGCCGCCGGGGCAGCGCCAAGTTTCAAGCCGTCAACTGCGCCGCCCTGCCTGACACGCTCTTCGAGTCGGAAATCTTCGGCTACGAGAAAGGCGCGTTCACCGGCGCCCACGATCGCAAGCCCGGCCGCCTCGAGCTGGCGAACGACGGAACCCTATTCCTGGACGAAATCGGCGACATGTCGCTCATCGCGCAGGCAAAGCTGCTGCGCGTTCTTGAGGAGCGGCGGTTCGAGCGCCTCGGCGGCCAGAAGTCGATTGCCGTCGACTTCCG
>JBKPSC010000048.1:0-8602 GCA_046734915.1 Acidobacteriota bacterium
CTCTTGAAACGCTCTCGTCGTATCGGCCATCCTCGGGACGAGACAGGCGCACGAAGTGGTAGTATGTGCCACAGATCATGTCCCTGAGGGCGCGATCGCTCTTTCTGGCGGGCGTAGCGGTGTTGGCTGCCATGGTCTCACTGGGGCTCTACGCCGTCGCCGGCCGAACGACGATCGACCCGCCGACAGTCACCACCACAAAGGCCGCCCAGAAGACGCCGTGGGGCGCGCCAGATCTCCAGGGTATCTGGTCCAGAGAAGTCGACATCCCGCTGGAGCGGCCTGCCAAGTACGCCAACCAGGAGTTCTTCACCGACGAACAACGCGCCGAGCTCGATCGTCGGATTGCCGACATCGTCAACCGGGACAGCACTGAAGCCAGACGGGCGCGGGGGACCGAGCGAGACGTCAACACCGAATTCGCCCAGGCACCCTTCACGGTGCACTTTCCGATCGGCAAGCGGACTTCGCTGATCGTCGATCCGCCTGATGGGAGGATTCCTCCTCTCACGCCGGAGGCGCAAAAGGCCCGGACCGCTTTGCGACAGTTCCAACTCGCGCTGTTGCAACCGACTGCTGCCTGCAAGGAGAACCACCCCGGCTGCGCCGGTGGAAAGTACGGCCCGGTGTCACCGAGACGGAACGAGACGCCTCCGGTGTACTTGAGCGGCATAGGTGTCGAGATCAACCGCGCTGACGGGCCTGAGGATCGCCGACAGAACGAGCGCTGCATCGGCAGTCCCCTTCCGGACTTCGGTAGCTTTACTGGCGGAGGAATTCAGATTGGGCAGGCTCCAGGCGGGATCTCGATGGTCTACGAGATCCTCTCAGGTAACAATCGCGTTCGCAACATCCCGATCGGAACAGCCCCGCACTTGCCTGCGACCATCCGCCAATGGTGGGGGGACTCGCGAGGCCGTTGGGACGGCGACACTCTGGTCGTGGACGTCACGAACTTCTCGCCGAAGTCAGGTTTCCAAGGAGCTCACGAAAACCTGCATCTCGTCGAACGCTGGACGCGTCTCGACGCGGAGACGATCGAGTATGCAGTGACGATCGACGATCCGACGACGTGGACCAAGCCGTGGACGGCCAAGCAGGAGCTGAAAAAGCAAAGCGACGAGGCCAATCACATTTACTACGAACCGCGGTGCCACGAAGGAAATTACGGTTTAGCGGCGTTGCTGAGTGGCGCGCGTGCGGCCGAGCAAGCGTATGCGGAGAAGCGCGGTCCCAATCCCGCAACGATGTGCATCGTCATCGGCGGGTGCGGAGGGTTCGTTCGCGGCGGATTTGCCGACGATGGGCCGGATGCGGACCCGTTCCGCGACCCGCCACGCGGGCGTTAGAGGTTCGACTAGGGGTCGCCAGAAGTGGCGACCCGACTACAGCTGTCCGGCCAGCCCTGATCGCACGCGCGCGCGTACAGCGACTCCACATTCCGATCGGTGATCGGCCCTTTGCTTCCCCGCAAGAGAATTGGCAATTCGTCGACCGGCGGAGATCCCCTGGTCCAGGAGCCGCCGTTCGTCAGAGCGGTTGCGTTGGCACATGCGGGCTCAAAGCCGAGTTTGCAGCCGCGTTGCATCGACGCGTAGGCGCCCGGCCGATCCATCAGCGTATCCGCCTGCAGAATTCCCAGCTCGTTGCACGACCAGCCGGAGTCGGCGCGGCAGTGGATCGTGTGCATCTGGGCGAGATACTGACAGGCGTGCGCACGATTCTGCCCGCACGCGCGCTGCCAGAACGGAATCCACTGGCCGCGATGGCCATCGCCCACACCTTCTGCGGCGGTCATGATGCCGAACACGATGGCCCAGAGAGAGATGTACGCCAGATTGCGACCACGACCCGAGACTGAACGCCCGATTGCCGCCGGATCGAACCGCCGCAGCGCATCGGATCGGACGCCTCGGTCGATCGACTTGATCAACAGGTTGAGCAGTGGGACCTGGAGAAGCTTGTCGTAAAAGGTGGGAAGGCCGGTGGCAGTGAGCAGTGCGTACAGTGTAATTGTGCTCAGCCCGTAGAGCACGCCGAAGATCATGCGGCCCAGTTCGGTCCGAGGCGCCGTGGACGGATCCGTAAAGAGCAGGTGCATTCCGAGGAACACCGCAATCGGAATGTAGGAGTCGAAGAAGTAATACGTGCCCGTCGCGGCATAGTAGGCGAGGCCGAACAGATACGTCGTCAACACCGCCGACATCGTCATCGTCGTCACACCGAACAGCACCTGACCCGGCAGTGCCACCAGAAACAGGAACAGGTACATGTGCGGTGGATAGAACTGTGTGACGGCGATGTCCTGGCCCCATGTGATATCGCTCGCGCCGGTCAGAAGCAGAGCCAGCGAAACGATGGTGAGGGTGAAAGAGGATGGATTGAAGATGTGTGTCTGGCGTCCGTCCTTGCTCCAGCGGATGAATTCCTTGGCGGCGAACCCCATCGCAATCATCACGAACTGGAGGTAGAACCAGTCCTGTCTGAACCAGAGAAACAGGTTCGTGCTCAGGATGATCGGGAACGGTCCGAAGCCAAGCGTGTAGGCGTCGCGTCGCGACCAGCCGAGCAGCATGTCGAACGCGTATGCGAAGAGAAGCTGCGCGACGATCAGGTAGGCCGAGTCATAGACGGGCTGCCAGTACCAACCCCAGTACAGAAAGATCGACGTGTGGGCACACGCCTGGACGTAGTGTTGCGGTCGCAGCACGACGGCGAGGGTCAACCTGCGGCGCCAATGCAGAGCAGAAATGAGAAGCACCGCGTTCCATGCGATGAGCGCGGCGCCCGCTCCGAGGATCGACCAGAGCAACCGGGGAGTCCGATAGACAGGCGGGTACAGAGACCACGCCATCAGCATCGCGGTGAAAAGGAGCGGCAGGACGAGCGCGCGCCGTGGCGACAAATCCCGCGAGCGATCCAGCGGGAGATTATCTGCGTTCTTGCGTGTCGACGCCGGGGCGTGCCAGCTCATACGGAGCGCCGGTACCCGACGACCCCAGGAACAGCTTCCTGCCGTCGGCGAAGGTCAGGTCTCGACCGTTCGCGCGTCGTGTGCCGTCCTTCGCCTGGTAGCCGCTCACCTTGATTGGCGTCCCGGGCATCAGCGATGCCTTCGTGAAGCCTCGCCGAAACAGCACGTTCGGAGTCCCGGCCTCGAACGCCCACTCCTCCGAAGTGCCGTCGGCCTTCTTGACGGCCATGTGGATCCAGACGTGAGGATTGGTCCACTCCATCCTGGTGACCGTTCCGCTGTACTCGACGGGCTTGTTCGCGTCGAATTCGGCCGCGAAGGCGTGATGCGCCGACACCGACACGACGGCAGCACCAAGCCATGAGCCGACGAGCGCGATCCCAATGGCCAGCTTCACTGTCATGGCCGTCAACCTCCCTGTATTCCGGTTATCTTCTGTACCACTGGTGGAGACGATCGCCAGGCGGAATCTTGCGGGTGATATCCACGACCATCGTTTCGCTTTCCCAGTGCTTGACCAACTGCTGCTTCCGCAGATGCCCATACATGAATTCTTCGGCGAACTCGATGCATGGATAGTCGAGGACCGTCGCATTCGGCTCCAGGCGGCGATAGAGCGGCATCGCGATGGTCCAGGGCCGTGTGAAGACGTTCGAATCGTCGATCGTCACTTCGTACTGAATGGCGTTGGCGCCGAGCGGCGAGTAGCGCTCCACCAGGTGCAGCGCCTCGCTGTGGAAATTCCCGGCTCTATCGAACCAGTTCTTTCCATTGAAGTTCGTCACCTCGACGACCAGCGTGTCGTTCTCCCAGTGACCGACCGAGTGGCCCATATACGTATCGTCAGGAGGCCCCTCGACCTTGTTCAGGTGAATCACGCGACCGGCGTTCGAGAACGCGAACGTCATGTGAATCTTGTCGGTGCCCTGCACGATCGCGAACGGATAGGGCATGTACATCGCGCGCGGAGTGCCCGGCAGGTAGCACTTGAGCTCGGGATCGCGGTCGATCCAGTTCTCGCTGTTTTCTTGCTTGATGGTGGCCGCTTCCGGCTTGTACGGAATCTGACCGTCGCCCTGCACCACGCCGACCGACGCCGGCACACCGGCCGCGGCACCCAGAGCGACAACCGGCGCCGCCGGGACCCTGGCGTAGTCGTACTCGTAGACGCCCTTCTGGGTGACCATGCCCGCGCGCGCTTCGTGCGCCTGCAGATCCCAATTGGCCTCGTTGAGCGCCTGCCACACCCCGTTGAAGTTCGGCTTGCCGTCGGCGGTGCGCGATGGACGCTCGGTTGATTCGGTCGGAGGCGCGCTACAGGTCGCCAACATCGTCAGGACGGCGCCCACAGCCGCAGCGCTCACTGCGGTGACAACTCTCGGGCCGCTGAACCACCCTCGCATGGCGTCTCCTTCGATGGCTACTGCTGCTCGGCCGGATTGAGGAGGCAACTGGCCGTATCCTGCGACGCCGGATTCGGCCCGCGACCTTCCTTGAACCTCTTGTCGTCCGTTCTAGCGCCGATGAGCAACGCGGGCAGGCCGTAGTTTCCCTCGTGGCACCGCGGCTCGTAATAGATGCGATTCTCGGTGTCCGACTGCATGGTCAGCTCCTGCTTGACGGTCCAGGGCGTCGTCCACACTGTCGGATCCGTGAGCGTCACCGCGTACTCCAGCGTCTTGGCATTCAGCCGCGTGAACCGCTCGACCAGCGTCAGGTTTTCCGCGGCACCGCGGATGGGGAAGTTCGGCGAGTAGTTCGTCGTTTCGACGACCAGCGTGTTGCCCTCGAAGCGGCCGCGCGAGTCGCCGTGACGGAGACGGATGGTCTTCGGCGGGTGGCTGCCGCTCAAATACACGACGCGCTGGAATCCCTGTCCTTGGCCGGTGTCCACACCAATCGCGATCGCGTCCAGCCCCTGCACGATGCGGCGGAATCCCGTGAAGTCTGGCTCCGCTCCCAACATGCAGCGGTCGCCCATGCTTTGATCCTCAGGGCCGTCGTGGCGGTTCATGCGCTGCGTGTTGTAGAACGGGGGCACCTGGTTAAGGGCCGGCGATGGCGGACCGTACTTCCCGCCGACGCAGCCCGACATCTTGTTCTTGCAGGTGTCGGTGTTCTGCAGGAGCGCCAGGCGGAACTCCCGGTCGAGACGGTTCCGCTCCTGCATCTGCGGCGTCAACGATGGGAGTCGGCCAGTTGGCGGGTCGACGACCAGCGACGTCCGCCGGCCGGTTGGCTTCGCCGACGTGAACACGGCGTTATAGGCGCCGGCCACGTCTTGCCGGCTGCCGATCTCAGCGCGCTGGTTGCGGCCGGCGTTGCCCGAACGCTCTTCGTCTTGTGCGGTTCGTTCCGCATCTGTGAAGAACTCCTGGTTGGCGTACTTTGCCGGCCGTTCGAGCGGGGTATCGAACTCGTCGAGCCAGATCCCCTGCAGATCGGGATGGCCCCAGGCCGTTTTAGGAACCTCAGTCGACGCGGCCGACGCCGCCGGTGCCTGAGGCGCCGGGGACTGGCCTGCAGCCGATTGGTGCAGAAACAGAACCACGGCCGCCATCACCGCCGCGACGCCCAGCGACTCGAGAAATCGTCGCTTCATCACATCTCTCCTGTAACCGGCTCATTGGCGAGGAAGCCTGACTTTACCTCGATCGAAGGCGCTCAGTATAGCCTCGCCTCCTGACCCCTTTGCAGCCTCTACGTCGACGCAGGACTGGCCGAGCGGACGAAGCCTCGAAAGACCCTGCCCTGCTACATGATCCATATCGTCGGCAACGTCTCGGCCAGCGGGATGTCTGCCGTGCTGATTGACGGGCTCTCCTCGATCTGATGCCGTGTGAGCGAGACCGTGATAGTCCGGGTCGCCGCATCAATGGCGGTCACAACCGAGGGCGAGACGAGCACGGACCGGCCGCCGATCCAGTTGGATGTATCCACGACGAGATAGCGAACGAGCCAACCGTGCTCATCCAGAACGAGGTCTTCGAGATGACCGATTGACCCATCAGAAGCGTGCATGTGAAAGCCAAATATTCTGGTGGCTTGGTGTAGCATGCTCAGCTGCCTTTCTTGTCGCCCAGCAGCCGGCGATCGAGTTTTTTGATCAGGTCTTTTTCGTTCGGATACCAGTATTCGAGGTGACAATTCTCGCAGGCCTGATCGAGGATCTCGCCTGCTTCGCCCAGCTCTTTCGTATCCTTCCTCTTCACAATCTCGAGGATTTCGAGCCCGGCGTTGCGGAGCGCCTCTATCTTGGCGTTCCATAGCACAGGGTCTGCTTCGAGTTTGATCCTGATCTGCTCCGGAGAAAGTTCCGAGGCGTCCGGACCAACACTGTTGTTGAGTTCTCCAGGTGGCGCCATGGGCCTCGGGATTTTCAGAAGATAGATACCCTCGACAATCGTGACCGCGCCGATTCGGACCTTCCCCCAGTCCTCCTCCGTCTTCGGTTCCGTTTCGACGATGCCCTTCTCGCTGATCACCGTGCTGACCGCGTTGAAGACATTGTCGGCGGCCGGATCGATCAGGTCGCTCATCAGCTCCTTGACCGAAACCACCGGTTTGAGATCGCCCCAAAGCGGGGAAGTCTGAGCCGAGATTGGGGCCGAGGCCGGCTCCGATGGCGAGCAGGCCGCCGACAAAACGCCAACCAGAAACAGGCCCGTGCGGAGAGCGTGTTCGACTGGCGTCGGGCGTCCCATGATGCGTGCTCTCTACTTGGGGAATCTGGGGCCGGTGTACATCAGAAACCCGGTGAGGAGGAGATCCGCCGTGTCGCGGTCGCTCTCGAAGCAACCCTCCTCCATCTGTTCGTAGCCCTTTTCCTTGTTCCGCTCGAGGGCGAACGCCATCGTCCATGGCCTGGTTGACACCTTCGGGTCATCGATCGTCGCGGCATAGTGAATCGTGTCGGCATCGACCATGGTCAGCCGCTCGGTGATCTTCAGCTCGTCGCTGAAGAAATCGCCTCCGCTGCCGAACCACGCCAGTCCCGTCAGATTGGTCGTCTCGATCACCAGGGTGTTGCCGTCCCAACGGCCGCGGGAGTCTCCTCTCCACAGCTTGATATCAGCCGGAAGATGTGGGCGCCCATCCATGTAGATCACGCGAAAGGGGTGCCCGCCCGATTCGTTGACGATGGTCAGGTATCCGGGATACTGAGCAATCTGACGAGTGCGTGGGCTGGCCATGATGCGAGGTGCGGTGATGGGCAGACAGTGGGTGTACGGATCGATATAACGTTCGACGTTCTCGGCTCGCTGTTCTCTCGCCCACGGTTGATAGGGGATCATCCCGTTCGGCGGGTCCACCACGAGGGAGTTCGGTACTGCCGTTGGGTTGTCGGCGTCGGCACCTCTGCGCCCTTCAATGTTTCCCAAGCCGCCGGCCATCGGCGTTTCCCAGATTCCCTGCAGGTCCGGTTGACCATCCCGCGTGCGCGGAGGATTGAAGGTCTTCGCCTTGGCCAGCGCGCAGAGATGAAAGGCCGCAGCGGTCGACGGGCATCCAGCCACCTGGCGGGGCTTCCTCATCTGGGCCCCGGTCGACGGCGAGATCCACACGACGGCTGCCAGCGTTATCGCGGTTCGCACTGCGCAGTCGAACAAGCGGTGTCTCATGGCGAATCTCCTTCGCACACGCCAGCGTGGTGCGGCGTTGCGACCGTCCGGGGCGAGGGGCGCGACGCGTGGGCCAACCTGGCCGAACATCGCGATGATGGTCAGGGGAACGCGAAGCACTCGTATTCCAGCAGCTGCGCGTGCTCCTCTTTCTGACGATAGAAGAGCATGCTCATCTTCCACGGTTTCGTGAACACCTGCGGGTCCTCGATCGTCGCTTCGTATTTGATGTGATCCGGACCCATCGGAGTGTACCGCTCGACGACATGCAAGGCGTCACTGTGAAAATTTCCGGCGCGATCGAACCAGGTCTGATCGTTGAAGTGGATGACATCGACGACCAGCGTGTCGCCTTCCCAGCGGCCGCGGGAATCGCCGAGCCAGAAATCGATGTGCCCCGGGTAATGGGGGGCGCCGCCCACGAAGATGTTGCGAACGGCGTGGACGTATTCGAAGAGGATCGAAATCTGCGTTGGCCCTTGGGCGATCTGAAAGGGATAGGGCATGTACATGATGCGAGGCACGCCCGGAAGGTAGCATTTCGTCTCGGGATCCGCGGTCGCGCGGTTCTTGAAGTTCTCCTGTTTCTTGAGCAGCGCTTCCGGACGGTAGGGGATCTCGTTGCCCTCTACGACGCCCCTTCCTGCGGGGACGCCTTTTTCCGCGGCGTGGTCCTGGATGTTCCATGCGGCGGCATTCATCGTCCGCCAAATGCCTGAGAAATCCGGCTTGCCGTCGGCCGTCCGCCGTAAGCCGTCGGGTTGAGCGGCGGTCGCTTGCCCGGCGGCCGCGGCAGGGAACAGTGAGCCGAGACACAGCGCCGCGACAGGCAAGCACGTCGAAAGAAACCTTTTTCGCAGCGCGGCACGGTGCAGTTTCATCGGGGTCGTCGCCTTCAGGCACTCCAGCGTGCCAGTCCTGGGACGTGCTGAGAAAACGCACGTCTGCATCGCGTGCGACGTGTTTCAGCTGCCGCGCGTGGTGGTCCCGGCACCCGGGCTCAGCG
>JBKPSC010000049.1:0-7578 GCA_046734915.1 Acidobacteriota bacterium
GCGCTAATCCGCGCCAAACCGTAACTCACGTCCGCCGTTACAGATCTCGTCGTTGATTCCAGCGACATCTACCTCCGATACTCAGATCCAAGCTCATCAGATGCGGCATTGGCCTCACGCCGCATCTCGCAAGCGCTGAGCTCGGAGGAGTACATGGTTGATATCGCATGGTCTCGTTCACTGGTCCGTGCGGCGAGTGTGGCCGCGGCTGCAGTGGCGTTGCTCGTCGCATACGAGACAACGACGACGGTGAGCGCGCAGGGGCAATCGCACTACATCGTGACCTTCCGTGCCGGGACTGATGTCCGGGGACGGGCGCGAGCCGTCGCGAATGCCGGTGGAGCATTGCGATTCAACTACAACAGGGTCAACGCCGCGGCCGTCGCAGTGCCGAACGAGCATGCCCTCGCCGCACTTCAGCGCGATCCCTCAGTCCTCGCGATCGTTCCCGACCGATCGGTGTTCGCCTCGCAGAGCCCGGCCGCGGCCGCGAAGGGCAAGCCGGGCGGCGGCAGCGGATCGTCGCAGGTCGTGCCGGCAGGTGTCGTCCGCGTCGGCGTCCCGACGAGCACGTCGAACGGCGAAGGCGTCGGGGTGGCGATCGTCGACACTGGAATTGACGTGACGCACGCGGATCTGCGCAGCCCCGGCACCTCGTTCAGCGCCTTCGGCGGCTCGTGCGCCGATGACAACGGTCACGGGACGCACGTGTCCGGCATCGTCGCCGCGCTCGATAACACGATCGACGTGGTCGGCGTCGCACCGAATGCGCGGTTGTACTGCGTCAAGGTGCTCGACGGCACGGGCAGCGGCTCCGACGCAGCGGTGATGGCCGGCCTCGACTGGGTGCTGGTGAACCACGCGCTGGTCGCCCCGCCGATCAAAGTGGTGAACATGAGCCTGGGTCGTACTGGCTCGGTTGACGACAACCCCTCTTTTCACGATCTCATCAAATCACTCGAAGCTGCCGGTGTGGCAGTCGTGGTGGCGGCAGGCAACGATGCCTCGACCGAAATCAATCAGAACATTCCAGCGGCGTACCCCGAAGTCATCGCCGTTGCGAGCACGACGGCGACGGCCGGTTCCAACCAGTGCCGCTTCCTGAGCTCGCCGATCGGCGCCGATACGGCGTCGTTTTTCACGACCGATGGTGCTGGAGTGGCCGTGTCCGCGCCCGGCGAGGACGCTGAGAACGTCAGCCGAGGGTGCTTAATCAGTTCAACAGGGATCCTGTCAACGCGGCTCGGCGGCGGCACGACGCGCATGTCAGGTACCAGCATGGCGGCACCACACGTTTCGGGCGTCATCGCCCGGCATTTCCAAGCAAATCCTGCCTACACGGTTGCCGACCTAAGGCAGTTTCTGCAACAGAATGCCGTGAGAGCTGGGACCGCGCCGCTCGATTCGCCGACGAGCAGCTACAGCTTCGACGGCGATCGGGAAGGCGTCGCCCAGGCGCCGTGACGCGCCCTTAGCTTTTCTTCTTCGTGAGCGCGCGACCGGCTTCGCGCGACGAGATGGCGGCTCGACGATCGCGCAGCGGGCATCTTGTTTGCTCGACTGTCTCGCGTGGTCCACATTTACGACGCCGGACCGCCACCGCCACTATTGCCGCACCACGCCTTGTCGTGGGTGCCTCGGCTTGTGACCGCGCTCATGCTGCACCTCGTTGTGGGAGTGTCGGTCGTCACGCTCGGCCAGCGCATTCCTGAGCGCAGCCTTCTCCCTCGACCAATATCCGAGGCCGCCCGCCCGCTGGAGATCCCACGCGGTGTCTTCATTGCCACCGATCCAGTCGTGGCTCGACCCAGCGGGGGTGGCGGAGGCGGCAATCGCCAGCCGGGACCGATTCGTCGTGCTCGAGGTGTTGGATCCGACTCGATCACACTAAGAACGAGAAAGCCTGCCGCCATTGCCAGTGGAGACACGATCTCCGCAGTTGAACTGCCTGCGATCGCTCTCGACGCACGGCCGCTGGCGTCCGGCCTCCTCGATCAACCGGGTCTTCCGTCAGGCGGTGTGCTGGATGGACACTCCACCGGATCGGGCGAAGGTGGCGGCGTCGGTGAGGGCGTCGGCACGGGCATCGGATCGGGACGCGGGCCGGGCATCGGTCCGGGCGAAGGTGGAGGAACCGGAGGTGGCGTTTATCGACCCGGCGGCGCAGTCACTCCACCGCGGCTGCGCACCCAGGTCAATCCGACATACACGCCAGAGGCTCTGCTTCGGAGAGTACAGGGCTCGGTCACGCTGGAACTCGTTGTCACGCGAGAGGGCCGTCCGGAGAACATTCGCGTGATCCGCTCGCTCGATCCCGGCGGCCTCGACGAGCAGGCGATCGCGGCGACGAGCCAGTGGCAGTTCGAGCCGGGTCAGCGTGCCGGCACGCCGGTCGACGTTCTCGTGACGGTCGTGCTCGACTTCTCGATTCGATACACCGGCACGTCGCACGCGAGCGACGTGCGCCTTTAGGTGTTGTCGACCCTGACCAGCAGTCCACCGATGAAGATTGCGACCCCTGCCAGGCCGATGACGATGCCTGCGGGCAGCATGACCATGGTGACGCCGAGACCGAGCCCGACCACCATCATGATGAACCCGAGGATGATCGCCGCTACGTGCCCCAGGACGCTCTCGACCACGCCGATCCAGGGCCTACGCCAGTTGGCCAGATGAGCCATTGCCCACCTCCGCTGAGGAGCGAGCAAGCGCCATACCCTCGACGAATCGGTCGAATCCTCCGTTTCGCGTGCGCCAACACTGTATCGCCGCAACGATCGATGGAAATCCCGCGCCGGGCGTGGGATTTTTCCCAGCCGGGAACATCCTCGGAAAGACCGCGAAAGGCCGAACTATCGAAGAAGTGGGGCGGGCGGAAGCGCGCTCTAGGCTTTGCGACAGAGGGAGAGACTGTCGAGAGGACCGATCAGTGTTTGAGCACGTCTTGTATGAGCCGGAAACGCGTCTTCCCCTCGTGCGCTCCTTGTCGATGAAAACCATTACTTTGGCGCCGCCCGTCCATCCCTCAGGAATCCACGTGTAACGGATCTCGTTCTCCAACGGCGACTCATCCTCGGCTACCTGCGACTTTTCGTCGTCTCGCTGGGCCGAGGGAAGCCGTTCACAGTCTGGCCGTCCGCGAGCAGGCCACCGTTGCTGCTACACCGATGGTGAAGAGCGTGACGACCACCAGGTTGCTGTTTCGCATCGAATCGTCTCACCGCCGACGTCAGGCGGACACTCGCTGGTCGCTCGTCCGCGCGTGCAGTTGCCGCACGTTCTCCGCGATGCGCTGGGCCACTTCGCGCTCGGCCTGCAGCGCTTTCATCGTGCCGCGAGCCTCCTGCAACAGATACTCGAGCCTCGCAAGCTCGCCGAACACATGATCGATCATCGCCTTCTGCTCGCCGACACTCTCGAGCGTAATCTGCACATCGCCGAGGAGGTGGACGATCGTATCGGCTTTGCGCTGTACATCATCGACGAGCTGGCGGCGGCTCTCGATCGCGACGATGCGGTTCTGGGTGCCGGCGAGGCTGTCGCCGAGCCGATCCAGTTCGCTTTTCGCCTGGGCGATCTCGGCGCGCCGTTCGGCGATGGCCGCCAGCTCGGCCTGGCTCTTGATGCCCGCGGCATGCACTTCCTCGACGCCCCGCCTGACGGCGTCGACTACCTGCTCGCGATCGGCGATCGCGTGGATTTTTCGATCGACCTCATCGGAGAGATGTCGCAGCTCGGTCATGCGGCCGTCCACCCCCGACAGGGCGCGTTCGGCCTCTTCGAGCTGTGAACGCCGCTCGTCGACCTTCTTCCAGAGCACATCGAGTCGCTTGAACTGGTCTTCGGCAGCTTGGAGCTGCGCAAAGGTCTCGCGCTCCCGGCTCTGGACCTGCGCCAGGTTGCTGAGCAGCTCCTCCTTGAGCACACCTGCCTTGCCGACCTCACCGAGCAGTCGCTCCACCGTTTCCGCGCGCTCGGTGACGTCGCACGAAAGCTGACGCGAGGTTTCCGCCAGGTCGGTCAGCCGCCGCTCCTGCGCGGTCAACGTCTGCTCGTCGTAGCGGACCGTCTGCAGCAAGGTGCGCGCGTCCTCGAGGTCGGACTTCAATCCCGCGATTTGCGCCACCGTCGGTTCGAGCTGTTCCTGCGCGGTGTTCAACCTTGCCAGTTTCTGCTGCGCGTCCGAGAGCTGGGAGGACACGCCCTGACAGAGCACGTTGAGGCTTTCGAGGTCGGCGCGGCGCGCGAGCTGGTCGCCGAGACGGCGGTCGACGTCGGCGCTGAGGTCGGTCAGCGCGTTCAGCCGGCGTTCGAGGTCTTCGACGATGGCGGTGCGCGGCGCGATCGCCTCCAGCTTTCCGGCCAGATCCTCGACGGTGCTGGCGATCGCGGTCGTTCGCGACGCGCTTACTTCTGCCCTGGCGATGCTGGCGGCCAGCGCGTCGACGCGGTCCTCGATCTCCGACGCCCCCGCCATGAAGGTGCCGGCCTTCTGCAGGAACTGCTCAATCTGCTGGTTGTCGGCCCGCAGCTTGTCGCGGAGCGTCGATGCCTGCTCGTACGTGGCGTGAACAGCGTGGATTTCCTCCTTCAGCGTCTCCAGATCCTTGCGGTGCTCGGCCAGGGCCTCGAACTGCCACTCGGTCCGCTTGGCCGTGGACTCGAGGCTGTCCAGCCGTTCCTCGAGAGCGCCGAGCGTCGCCTGCTTGCGCTGGAGCGCGTCGGCGTTGGCCGAGGCCTCCTGCACGATCGTTGCGAAGCCATCCATCCGCTGCTTGAGGTGATTCAGCTCCGCTTCCCTGTCCGTGAGGGCCTGGACGCGCGCTTCGGCGGCGGCGATCGTCGTCTGCGCCACGCGCAGGCGCTCCTGAATCGTGTCGAGCTCCTGCCGGTTCACAGCCAGGTGACCCACATGTTGTTGCAGCGCCTCGACCACGACCTGTGCTTCGTGCTGCTGGCGGTCGACCTCGTCGCAGAAGCTCTCCCGCGCGCGAGTGGCCTCCTCCTGCCGCGTCGTGGTCTCGGCCAGGGCGCGGTCGATCCGCGCGAGCATTTCCTCGACCCGGGCACTGCGCTTGCCGCCCTCGTTCAGCTTTCCGATCTGCGCTTCCATCTCCCAGACCATCTCGTGGACGCGGCGCGATTCGACCAGGGCGCGCTCGACCACTGACTGCTGGCCTTCCAGCGCTTTCACCTTGCCCGAGACATGCTCGGCGAGCGCATTCAGGCTGCGGAGCTGGGCCTCGGTGTCGTTGCCGAGCGCCTGCAGCTTGGCCATCGGCTCGAGCTTGCCCTGGAGCTCGTGGACCATCTCGGTGGACTTGGTGGCGTGAGCGCGCGCCTTGAGGGCGGCGTCACGGCCGGCCTCGGCGTCGCGCGCGAGCGTGGCGATCGTGCGCCGCAACTCGTCGACGTCGGTTTTCAGCGTCGCCTGCTGATCTTTGAGCGCGGCCTGCTTGTCGAATGCCGGTTCGATCTCGGCGCGGAAGCGTGGGAGCCGCTCCTCGAGGCAGGCGAGCGCTGCGCTTTCGCGTTTCAGCTCTTCAATCCGCCCGACTGTGGTCTGGCCCAGCGCGACCAGTTGCTCGACGGCCTTCCGGTCTTCCTGGAGATGTGTTTCGCGTGAGAGCGCCTGCTCGATGCGGTCTTCCACCGTTCCCACACCGCCCTCGAGCGAGGCGATGCGCGCTTCAAGCGTGTGTATCTGATGATGGACGCAGTCGAGCCCTTGGATCCGGGCGGCCAGGCGCTCGAGCTCGTCGGCGAGCGCAGCGGCGCGGCGGGCGGTCTCGTCCAGCGCGCCATTGAGCTTGGGCACCTCGATGCTGCGCGATTCCGCTTTGGCGATGAGGGCCTGCAGCGTCTCATGCTCGCTGTGTGCCTCCCGAATCAGTCGATCGAGGTTGTGGGCAATCGAAACCTGCGAATTGCCGTCGACCCTGTCCACCAGCTTCTTGAGAAGATCCATTCACGTGCCTCGCCTGGGAAATTCCGGGATGGGATGCCGGGGTCGCGAAGGGCGCGTAGGCAAGGACCGCGCCTGAAACCTCGAAGGACGGTGACCCCCCTAGGTCGGGTCGGCACACACGAAATGCGTTGCATTCAACCCGTCCGCGAAAGAAACCGCAGTCGGCAGCGGCCACTCGCGCCGCACACGATGCGCAAAAGTGAAATCGGACAGACACTTCCGTATGCCGTTGCGGCCGTACCAGTCGGTCATGGGCACCTCAGCGGATTGCGCTATCGCGAACCTCCTGCGCCCACCCAGCGAACACCGACGTTCGATGCGGCTCGTAATCGATCCGCGAGCTGCGCGGTGTGATGTGAAGATGTCGAAGGCTGACGAGCTGATGTTCCAACTTGGACACCGAGTACCACGGAAAACCGCGTTCGGCCGCACAAGTCGAGCGCGTCGATCCACCCGTTGGTGGCCTCGTCGCAGATCGCCCAGTACTTATGGCTGAACAGAAACGCGCAGCGTGCCGCGTTGGAGATCGCCGAGGCCGAGTTGCGCATGGAAGCCGGTGTGCCGGTCGCAGGGTTGGTGATTCGAGCGAGGACGAACGGCGCGAACGACAAGTGCCGTTCGCGCCTCCGGCCTAATTGCGGTCGGACACTGCGGTTGTGGCGGTCGGATTTGTATAGAACACGTAGTCGGCTTCGTAAGGCACAAACGCCGTGTGCCCGATGTCGGCCGGCGAGTTGCAACCGATGGACGGTGCCAGCCCGCCCACGGTGTTCACTCGTTGAACGAACGAGGCCACCGCGAGAGTGTTGCCGCCCCCTACTCCTATGAGAACGCCAGCCTGACTTAAAGTGAGCCAAGCGATGGCGTCCGGGGCGACAAATTCAGGATCCGTTTGGAAAGTTGCGGAAGCGGCCAGCTTGCCCCAGAAGACGCTCGAGTCCCGTGTGCTCTGCCACGTGGCGCGTATCGTGCCGCCCTCGACGGGGTTGGGACTGAAGTAGTGATTGACGACGCGCCGTGCCGGGGTGTCGAACAACACGGCCTCGGGCGTGGTCAAAACAAAGGCGACGCCGGAACCCGATGCTGCGCACACGTAGTCCTGGGTGCCGAAGGCGTGGCCGATGAGAAACAGCTCGTTTCCCTCGGGTATTACTTCTTGAAGTCTGTCGGGCACTGATGGCGGCGTGAGATTCTGCGTCTGCGCGTGAGCGACTTGCGGGAGCGCGATCATGAAAGCTGTCCCGAGAACGCTAATGCAGGCGATGAGCCTGATCCGGCGCGTGATGTGGTGTTGCCCTGTCTTGCGATTCTTCATGCGATTCTCCTCTGTTTCGAATACCGCGACTCTCACTTCCATGTAGCTGAACCGCGGAGGCCCTAGCCGCTGCCTCGACGTCTCTACCTCTGTAGGGCGCAGCCGTCCCGTTCCTTTCATCGCTCTTGGAAGTTCGGGTTCGGAGACGAAGGTGAGCCTTAAATCTTCGGCCAGCGCCGAAACAATCTCCAGGCGTTTGCCGACGTTCACGAACCCACCATGTGCGTCGCTTGTCTGCCTGTCTCTTATACACATCTCCGAGCCCACGAGACTCGTGCATTCATCTCGTATGCCG
>JBKPSC010000050.1:0-5172 GCA_046734915.1 Acidobacteriota bacterium
CCACTCGAAGGCAGGTCACCCACGTGTTACTCACCCGTTTGCCACTCTACTCATGGATTGCTCCACTTTCGCGTTCGACTTGCATGTGTTAGGCACGCCGCCAGCGTTGATTCTGAGCCAGGATCAAACTCTCATGTTAAACGCGTTGGCTCTCCGCGCCCGGCTTCCGCCTGACGCGGCGAGCAGCAACTCGACTTAACGCGAGGCCGATTGGCTCTGCGTTGTTCAGTCCGTTTGTGTCATTCGTGGTTCACCGCCAGACCGCAGGATCCGAACTGTAATCCTGCCGACCGATTCTGCGGCGCCACGCGCTGACTCTCATTGTCCGACTTCACCCTCGGGCTTGAACGCCCTCGGACTCGTCGTGACGGGCTGTGTGTGCTTGCACGCACTATCTAGTTTTCAAAGAACCGACGAAGCCAGCCGCCACCGGCTCGGCTTGCCCGGGGCGACCGGGCCAACCCGCCATCCGCTCGACCACGTCGACCGAATTTAGGGGAACCTTCCAAGGCTACAGGGAGGTTCTTCGCTTGTCAACACCTTTTTGGTCGATTTGGCTCGACCAATCAAGGGAAGGGAACGCTTGAGCTCGATGAACGCTGCGGCGGACCAGCCTGGCAGAATCTCCGAGGACAAAACCTGTGCGGAAACCTGAGCGTTCGTCGCCTCGGGTGACCGACAGATGCTCCGCTGTCAGCAGCGGGCGTCTCTCCAAAACGTCTCACGAGTCTACGGCACGCCCGCCGACCTGTCAACGTCAGTTGATGCGCACGAGGTGATTCTGCTTCTGCCCCTTTCGCAACACGATGAGCCGACCGCCGATCGCATGCTCCCGCTCTAGCCGCACCTGCGGATCGCTGACGCGTCGATTGTTCACATATACGCCGCCCGACTGCACGAGCCGACGCGCCTCGCTCTTCGAGGGTGCGAGCTTTACCTGAGCGACGAGATCAACAAGGGTCAATCCTCGAGTCAGATCGCCTTCGCTGACATCGGTCGACGGCACGTCTTCAAAGACCGCCAGCACATCATCGACCGACAGCGTCGTGATGTCCTCGCCGAACAGCAGTGATGACGCATGTTCCGCGCGCCGCATCTGCTCGTCCCCATGCACCATGCGGGTGATCTCACGGGCCAGCGCTTGCTGCCCTTCGCGCTGTTCGGGATGCGTGGCCATTGCCGCCCCAAGCGCGTCGATTTCATCCTTCGCGAGGAAGGTGAAGAATTTCAGATAACGGTCGACGTCGCGATCGTCGGTGTTCAGCCAGAACTGATAAAAGCGGAACGGCGACGTGCGGACCGGGTCGAGCCAAATCGCGCCAGCCTCGGTCTTGCCGAATTTCGTCCCCGACGCCGACGTCACGAGGGGCATGACCAGGCCGTGCGTTTTTTTGCCGCGCAGCTTCCGGATCAATTCGACGCCAGCGGTAATGTTGCCCCACTGATCGCTGCCGCCCATCTGCATGCCGCAGCCATAGCGATCGAACATCTGCAGGAAGTCGTACGACTGGAGGAGCAGGTAGCTGAACTCGGTGAATGAGATGCCATCCTCGTTCTCCAGCCGCCGGCTGACGGACTCCTTCTGCAGCATGTAATTCACGGTGAAATGCTTCCCGATGTCTCGCAGAAAGGTCATCAGGTCGATCGCCGCCAGCCACTCGGCGTTGTTGACGATTCGCGCGGCACGGGGACCCTCGAAGGAGAGAAACCGCTCGAGTTGCGAGCGGATGCCAGCCACGTTCCGCTCGATGATGTCCGAGGACAGCAGTTGCCGCTCCTGCGTTTTCCCGCTCGGATCCCCGACCATGCCGGTGCCGCCGCCAACGATGGCGATCGGCGTATGTCCGAACTGCTGGAGCCGGGCAAGCGCCAGTACCGGGAGCAGCGAGCCGACGTGCAGGCTGGACGCCGTGGGATCGAAGCCGATGTAGACCGTCACTAATGCCGACCCGAGCAGATCTGACACGCCTTCGGTGGCGTCGTAGACCAGGCCACGCCACGATAACTCGTCGAAGAGATTCGGCATGAGTACGTCGGATGGGTGGGCCCGTTCGCCGAACCCAACCGATTTACTATATCAGTCGATGGCGATCAGTCGCCGCACGGTACTGAAGTCGCTGGTTGCCACCGGAATCGGCGGGCTGACTGGCGGCACGGCCTACGGATATTGGTACGGGCGGCGGGCGCTCGATGTCACTCGCTTGACGCTTGCGGTCAGCGCACTGCCACAGGCTCTCGCCGGTTTGCGCGTCGGCCTCATGACCGACGTGCACAGAAGCCAATGGGTTTCACATGAGGACGTGACGCATGCCGTGGACACGTTGATGGCGACTGAACCCGACGTCATCGTGCTGGGCGGCGACTATGTGACGTGGGGCGAGCGGCAGTTCATCGAGCCTGCCGCCGAGGCTCTTTCCCGCCTGGAGGCTCCGCACGGCGTCTTCGCTGTTCTCGGCAACCATGACGATGATCGGGAGGTCTCGGCGGCGTTGACCCGGCGGCACATCGAGGTGCTGCGCGACGTGCGAACGCAGAGGCGGATCAGGGACACGACTGTCGACTTCGTCGGCATTCGCTTTTGGACGCGACGATCAGCCGAAATTGCCGCCGCCGCCCGAGGCGCAGGCCCGACGACGATCCTGCTGGCTCACGATCCCCGACGGATCAACGAAGCAGCCGCGCTCAACATGCCGCTGGTTCTGTCCGGCCACACCCACGGGGGACAGGTCGTGCTTCCGATCATCGGAGCCGTCGCGGCCCGCAAGTTTCCAATTGTCGCCGGCACCATGCGCCGGTTTGACACGACGATGTACGTCAGTCGCGGAGTCGGAACGGTGTACGTGCCCGTCCGAATCAACTGTCCGCCAGAAGTCGCGATTCTGACCCTGATGCCGGTTCGACACACGTCTGAGCAACCGCCGGCGGTCTGACTAGACAGAAGGGACGA
Organism: Acidobacteriota bacterium; assembly: GCA_046734915.1. Taxonomy (GTDB): domain Bacteria; phylum Acidobacteriota; class Vicinamibacteria; order Vicinamibacterales; family CAVVIG01; genus VFZL01. The sequence continues at coordinate 2,948 of JBKPSC010000050.1, forward strand.
ACCGTCGGCCGACGACGCGCCAGCCGGCGTCGAGCACCTTTTTGATGGCTGCCGGATACAGCTTGTGCTCCTCTATCAGGATCCTTGCTGAAAGGGTCTCGACCGTGTCATCAGGCAGCACAGGGACGGCCTGCTGCATCACGATGGGTCCCTCATCCAGTCCAGCTGTCACCAGGTGGACGGTGACGCCAGTGACGAGGACACCGTGATCAAGGGCCTGAGCCTGGGCGTTCAGACCAGGGAACGACGGAAGCAGCGACGGATGGATATTGAGGATTCGATCCGGAAAGGCGTCGAGTAACGGGGCTCCTACCAGGCGCATGAACCCCGCCAGGCAAACCAGGTCGACACCGCGCGCGCGCAGGAGGTCGGCGATGGACGTGTCGTAATGAAGACGGCCGCTGTAATCCTGTGGCCGAAGCACGACGGTCGGGATGCCGGCCTGCCGCGCCCTCGCCAATCCTGCAGCGTCGGGACGATTGGACACGACCACTTCAATCGTCGCCTCGAGTGCCCCGCTCTTCGTGGCCTCGATAAGTGACTGAAGATTGCTGCCGCGACCCGAGATGAGAACGCCGAGGCGGCTCATGACCGATAGCGGACTGAGGGCGCACCGCGCTCGATCACACCAATCTGACTCGCTGCCGGCTCCCCAACCGCCCTCAGCATGGCCAGGACTCGATGAGTATCTGCTGGAGCGCAGACCAGAGCGAGCCCCACACCCATGTTGAATGCGCGAAACATTTCGTCTTGATCGATCGTGCCGAGCCGCTGCAGAAGCGAAAAGATCGGCGGGATCGACCAGCTGCCGATGGTAATCACCGCCCGGCATCCCTCCGGCAGGACTCGTGGCAGATTCTCGGTGATGCCGCCGCCGGTAATGTGCGCCAGGCCCTTTACGATTCCCGCGTCGAGCAGCGGCGCGACGACACGAAGATAGGAGCGATGAGTCGCGAGAAGGACGGCCCCAACCGAGTCATGCAGCTCAGGATGCCGGTGGTCAGGAGACAGGCCGGCCACGTCGAAGAGAACGCGGCGTGCCAGCGAATAGCCGTTCGTGTGGAGACCTGACGATGGCAGGCCGATGACCGCATCTCCGGCAGCGATGGTCCGGCCGTCCACGATCGTGTCCCGTTCGACAACCCCGACGATGAATCCAGCGATGTCGTACTCGCCGTCGGCATAGAACCCAGGCATCTCGGCGGTCTCTCCGCCAATGAGGGCACACCCGTTGTCACAGCAGCCCCTTGCGACGCCGGAGACCACCTGTTCGGCGATCTCGGGCGCCAACCGTCCGGTCGCAAGATAATCGAGAAAGAACAGCGGGCGGGCGCCCTGCACGAGAATGTCGTTGACGCAGTGATTGACGAGATCTGTCCCAATCGTGTCGTGCGTGCCGGTCATGAACGCGACTTTGAGCTTTGTGCCCACACCGTCCGCACTCGACACGAGCACAGGGCTCCGCATGATCGCGGTGTCAAGGGCGAAGAGTCCGCCGAACGAGCCGATGTCGGACAGCACGCCGGGCGTAAACGTCCCGCGCGCGAGTGATCGAATGCGACGCACGGTCTCGTTGCCGGCGTCGATGTCGACCCCGGACTGGCGATAGTCCATCAGAAGTCCAGATTGCGAATGAGCGCCTGCATGAGGGTCTTCGTCGCCGAACCCTCGGCCGAGCTCCAGTAGGTTCGTCGGACAAGAGCGAAAAACCTCTCCTTGTCGAGGTCTTCCTCGAGCATGTCGAACCCTTCCGCGAGCAGCGCGATCGCGTCGTCTCTGGCGGGATACTTCTCGAGAATCGGCATCAGGAGCGCGGTATTGCGCAATGCGACGGCGCCCAAGGCCAGCGCGATCGGCGAGCGCGTGGCATCGTCGCGGGAGGGAATGCCGATCTCGAGCAATCCCTCGACCGCCTCGGCATGGCCCGCTACCCCGAGGGCGCCAAGGCCGGTAGCGGCGGCGCGCAGCAGATCCTGGAAGCCGGTGTTCTTGTCGGCGAACTTCAACGTGTCCATCAAATACTTCTCGTGATTGGCGCAGTTGATTCCCAGGAGGCAGATCGCGGCTGCGATCGACGGCTGCGTGGCGCGGGGCGCGGTGCGCTGCAGGCCAGCCAGGGTCTCGAGCGCCCGTTTGTCGCCGATTTTTCCCAGCGCCAGCGCGGCATCGTCCTGGAGCGGCCCCTCGAGGCTGACGCTCGCCGTGATCGCATCGTAGGCATATGT
>JBKPSC010000051.1:0-6290 GCA_046734915.1 Acidobacteriota bacterium
GGCATGTTGGTGTGTATGCCGAGCAACTCCGGGGGTGCCAGCAGTCCCATCATGTCCACGACGACCGCACCCCAATCACCGCCTTGCGCCACGAATTTCGTGTATCCGAGGCGCTTCATCAGCACGACCCAGGCACGCGCGATTCGCTCCGGTCCCCAGCCGGTGCCGGTGGGCTTGCCCGAGAAGCCATAGCCCGGCATGTTCGGAATCACCACGTCGAAGGCGTCCGCCGCAGTGCCACCATGCGCCGTCGGATTCGTCAGGGGCTCGATGAGCTTGAGCTGCTCTACGATGGAGCCCGGCCAGCCGTGGGTGATGATGACGGGCAAGGCATTCTCGTGCTTCGAACGCACGTGAATGAAGTGGATGTCGAGACCATCGATCTCGGTGATGAAGTTCGGCACGGCATTGAGACGCTCTTCGACCTTACGCCAGTCGTATTCCGTCGCCCAGTAACGCGCGAGCTTCTCCACGGTCGCGAGCGGAACGCCCTGAGTGAAGTCGTCGACGGTTTCCTTCTCGGGCAACCGGGTCGCGACGATGCGCCTGCGCAAGTCGGTCAGGTCCGCCTCCGGGACATTGACCTGGAACGGACGAATCGCTGCCGACTCCGCGACGTTTGCGAGCTTTGTCGTTGTCATCACTGCCTCCTTCGCAGCCCGTTCGCGACTGCGGCTCGACATGGCTCAACGGCAAGCGGTGCGCCACCACGAAGTTGGAGCAATAAACGAGATCTAGTCCTTCGCCGACTGGTGAAAGTGGTGATGGTGGTGAATCTGGTGAATCTGGTGGATTTGGCGGCGCTTCAGCGAAACTTGAACTGCGTCTTGCTGATGCCCAAGGCCTTGATGCGGTGGTCAAGCGTCGATGGGGGCACTCCGAGCTTCGCCGCCGCCCCCGAGCTTCCGGCGACCCGGCCCCGGCACTCGGCGAGCGCCGCTTCGATGATCTCCCGCTCGGCACGGGCCTCGCCCGGCGGCCGCGCCGGCGCGGTGACCCGAGGCCGGGGTTGCGCCGGTTGCGTCGACAGCCAGGCCGGGTCGACGGCAAAGACCTCTCCCGAGCTCACAATCACGGACCGCTCGATCACGTTCTGCAGCTCACGGATGTTGCCTGGCCAGTCGTAGTGCCGCAACAACTCCAGCGTCTTCTTGTCGATCGAGTTGAAGCGCTTTCCCGCCCGGGTGCCGTAGCGTTTTACGAAGTACTCGACGAGCGTCAGGATGTCGTCTGCCCGGTCCCGGAGCGGCGGCACTTCGATAGGAAAGACATTGAGGCGATAAAACAGGTCCTGGCGGAAACTTCCATTCGCCACGGCGGCGGTCAGATCACGGTTGGTCGCCGTGATGACTCGCACATCGACGCGGACTGTCTGCGCGCCTCCGACCCGCTCGAACTCGCGCTCCTGCAACACTCTCAGGAGCGCCACTTGCGTGTCGAGCGGGAGTTCACCCACTTCATCGAGGAAGATGGTGCCGCCGTCGGCCATCTCGAACCGGCCGAGTCGCCGCTGCAGGGCACCCGTGAAGGCGCCTTTCTCGTGACCAAACAGTTCCGACGAGATCAGCGTCGGAGCCAGAGCGGCACAGTTCACACTGACGAACGCACGTCCGGATCTCCGGGATCGTTTGTGGACGGCGCGGGCGATGAGTTCCTTGCCGGTGCCCGTTTCTCCGGAGATGAACACGGTGGAGTCCGTCGGTGCCACCTTGGCAATGCGCGACAGCGCGGCCTTCAACGTCCTGGATGAACCTACGATTTCCTCGAACATCGAGACCCGATCGACCTCGTCCCGCAGGGCCAGATTTTCCCGATAGAGCTGGTCCTTGAGCGCGCTGATGCGCGCCTCGCGCTCCTGGAGGTCGCTGTAGAGATGCGTGTTCTCCATCGACATCGCCGCCCCCGAGGCCAGCAACTTGAGGACGGCCATGCGCGCGGGCGTGAACGCGTGAGGCGTGAGACGGTTTTCGAGGTACAGCACCCCGAGCAATCTAGTCTGCTTGACCAGAGGAAGGCAGAGCAGAGAACGAGGCTGATGCTCGCGAATGTACTCGTCCGTCGCGAAGATGTTTTGACCGCACGCATCCTGCAGGAGCACGCTCTCTTTGGTCCGGACGACGTACTGAAACACCGAACTCGGGAGATCCGCGGCGGTGACAATCGCCTGTCGCAGGACGACGTTCACGTCATCGCTGCCGATCGTGGCCTCCGCCTCAACTCGGTAATCAGCCCCTCGAGGAAGAATCAAGAGACCTCGTTCGGCGCCCGCGTGCTCGATGGCGGCGCGCATCAGCGTGTCGATCAGCTTCTCCAACACGATCTCACCAGACACCGCTTCGGACACCTTGATCACCGTCGCCAGATCGAGGTGCTCGACACGTGTCTCTATGGTCGCCGTCGCGTCGGAGATCGGCCTCCCGGCTCCGATCTGCGGATAGAGCTCGTCGAGTTGCCGAACCTTGGCATCCGCTCCCCAGCGGAGATAGCAGTGGCGGGCATTGCGAAGGTAGGCGGTCGCGATCGTTTCGAAGCCGCGCGCCGCGTAAAAGCCGCCGGCCCGCTCATTGGCGATCGCCTCATTCTGAACAAAGCCGTGGGTGTGCGCCGAACGCACGGCTTTCTCATAGAGGTCTTGCGCGTCGAGCACGCGGCCTTCAAGCCTGGCGATTTCCGCACCAACGATCGCGGCGCGGTTCTCAAAGGTGACAGGGTTATGCTCGGCCCACACTGCGATCTGCTTGTGGTGAGCCACTAACGCCTCGAAGTGTTGTCGCCTCTCGTCGCCAGAGGCGGCCTCACACGCGGCAGCATGCGCGAGCGCACCGTAGAGCTGAAATTCGGCGGCTTCGAAGTTTGCCGCCGCGCGCCACAGGAGCCGTTGCGCGTTCAGCGCCGCGCCAATGGCTGATGAGTGGTCCCCGGAAAGAAATCGCGCCTGCAACTTACGGACCCAATAGTGAAATTCGGGAAGCCCCAAATTGGGGTCGCTGGCAAAATGGCGTTCGGTTTCGCGCTCGCTATATCCGTCATGATCCAGTCGCCCAAAAACGGCAGTCAATCCGCGGAGCGTCCGCGCCAGCCCGAGCTGCGCGCCGCAGGTCGTACTAACACGACCCAATTGGGCCTTGCTGGAAAAGGCCACAGCGCTCTCGGCTTCCGCCTGGACTTCCGCGAGAGGAGTTCCTACCGTCAAACTCATCGTGATCGAGACGTGAAAACCATAACCCACATAGGCGAGGTCGCCGGCCCGATACGCGGCGTCGAACGCCCGGCGCACCAACTCGCGCCCGCTGGCGGGGTGTGTCGTCCACGGGATGACGAGCGCACCCACACACAGATAAGTTCGCGCCTCATAACGCATCAGGCCGCGCTGCTCGACCAGGTCAAGCCCCAATTGGCCGAACCGAAATCCGTCTCGGTAGTTGTCAAAGCGCGGCCCGGCCAAAAAGGCCATCCAGACATAACCGAAACACGACGCATCACAGTTGCCGTATTCGAGGCTGAGACTGACCATCCGGCAGATAACGAGTGATGACAGGTGCTCATCGAAGAAGAAGGACGCTGGAGCGCCTTCCGAAAAGACGTCCAAAGTGTCCAGGATTTCAGGGTCAGTGATCAGTGGCTCGTTCACGAGATCTTCAATTTGCCGACTGCCAAGCAGTGTCCAGGTTCGCGCGTACTCGCGCATCGCCTCTTCCCTGGTCGGATGTTTCGACCAGACAGTGCCGTCGCGGCGCAGCCACTCGAGGAATACGTCGATCGCTTGATCGCTTTTCGCCCAGTTGGTGTAAAGCAAGATCCACAGACGTGTCGCGACACAGTAGTCATGGCGACCCCTGGCGCGTTCGGCGAGCCGCGACACCCGGATTTCGGCGGCCTGCATATCCGCAGTCAGCAGCTCGCACTCGGCCAACAGATACTCGATCGAGAACACAAGCTCGTAGTTGCGCTCCCAAGTCTCCTCCGTGAGGAGCGCGCTGCCGGCTCTGAGGTACGTGAGTGCCGAGTCGTATGCCGTCGATGACTTCGCGCGCCTGCCCGCGCTCAGATTCAGCTCTGCGACCCGCTCGCGCTCCTCGACCGAGGCGATGAGGTGCGAGCCGCGATTGAGTTGATTGACGATCTCGAAGATGGCTTCGTCGCGTTTCGCGCGAGGTGTGTGCGCGGCGAGCAGCGTGCCGATGCGCAGGTGAGTCTCGGCGCGCAGTTCCTTCGGGATCAGCGAGTACGCGGCTTCTTGCACGCGGTCATGCAGGAATCGATACGAATCGTCCGCACGGAAGATGAGGCCCGACCGCACGGCTTCCCAGAGATGGTCGTGCATGTCCTCGAACGAGCCCTGATACGCCATTCGCAGCATCTCGAACGCTGCACTGCTACCCAGGCAGGCGAACTGCTGGAGCGCCTCCTGGGTCTCCGCCGGCAGGCGATTCAACTTCCCAACCATCAGCTCGACGACATTGTCCGTAAAGCCTTTCGCGTGAATGCGGCTCAGGTCCCAGACCCAACGCCGCTCGCCGTAATCGAATGAAAGCAGGCCCTCGTCTGCCAGCGCAGCAATGAATTGAATCGCGAAAAACGGGTTGCCGGTCGTCTTCTCGTGAATCAATTCCGCTAGCGGGGCGAGGGGCTCCGGTTCGCAATGAAGGGAGTCCGCCAGCAACTGGCCCAGATCGTCACGCCCGAGCGGTGTGAGAACGATGTCCTGCACTGCAGCGCCAGCCTGGCGGATCGCGTCGAGCTTGCGCACCAGCGGGTGCGTGGCATCGACCTCGTTGGCCCGATACGCGCCGATGAGCAGCACGTGCTGCAGATCGGTGCTGGTCAACAGGTCTTCGAGCAGGTCGAGGGTGGCCGCATCCAACCATTGCAAGTCGTCGAGGAAGAGCGCAAGCGGATGCTCTGGTCGTGCGAATACGCCGATGAACCTCCGAAAGACCAACTGAAAACGTCTCTGCGCTTCCGACGGTGGGAGCTCGGGTACCGGTGGTTGATCGCCAATGACGTGCGTCAATTCAGGAACAAGATCGACGATCAGCAGCCCGTTCGGCTCCAGCGCTTCACGAAGCGCGTCACGCCACTTGCGTAAGTCGTCCTCGTTCTTGCTGAGGAGCGGTCGAACAAGGCTTTGGAACGCCTGCGCCAGCGTGGCATACGGAATGTCGCGCTTGTACTGGTCGAACTTGCCGGATGCAAACAGGCCGCGCGGAGGGACGAGCGGCTTGTGGAGCTCATTGACGACCGCGGACTTGCCGATGCCGGAGTATCCGGAGACGAGCACCAATTCGGGCCGGCCGCCCGCGACGATGCGATCGAACGCGGTGAGGAGGGTGTCGACCTCACGGTCCCGCCCATACAGCTTCTCGGGGATCATCAGGCGATCCGGAGTGTCATGGACGCCGGGCGTGAAGTCGTCGACGCGTCCCTGGAGCTCCCATTGGGACAAACAGCGCCGCAGATCGCTTTCAACTCCCGCCGCCGTCTGATACCGATCCTCGGCTGTCTTGGACAGTAGCTTCATCGTGATCGCGGAGACCGCGGCCGGCACGCTTCTCACTCGCTCGCTGGGTGCGGCCGGTCGTCTCGCGATGTGACAGTGCACCCATTCCATCGGATCGGATGCCGTGAACGGAAGGCTGCCGGTCAGCATCTCGTAAAACGTGACGCCAAGAGAGTAAAGATCGCTGCGGGAATCAATAGAGCGGTTCACTCGTCCCGTCTGCTCGGGCGCCATGTAGGCGAGCGTCCCAGCGATGAACTCGGGAGGTTGGGCCGACTGGCGCTCGCGCGGGAGTCGCGAGGCGATGCCGAAGCCGGTGAGTCGGACAAGGCCGCTTGCAGGGTCTACCAAGACATTGGCGGGCTTGAGATCCTTGTGGATCAACCCGCATCCGTGCAGCCGACCGACAGCATCGGACAGGGGCACCGCGAGTCGGAGGAACTGCCCGATCTCCATCGGCTCGCGGACGAGGCGATCAAGGGGTTCGCCTCCTGGGTAATCGACCACGAGCATGGTCTGCCCGCGCTCGCGCACCAACTCCAGTGGCCGCACTGCCCAGGAGCTATCCAGGAAGCTCTGAAGGTCGTGTTCGTGCGTAAGGCGATTGACGCTCTCAAGGGACGGGTGTTCGGTGCCGCAAGCGATGGGTATGAACGCGTGCGTCTCGGCGTCGTTCCGCCAAAGTCTGCAGAAGGCACGGTCGGCGTCTCGCCACAGCACTTCTAGCGAGTCGTCTTCCCAACCAGCGCCGAACAAGGCGGATGCCTTCATCTGAGCTCTTGCCGTTCGA